>CAZTDS010000062.1:0-8197 GCA_964612535.1 uncultured Thermoplasmatales archaeon | reverse complement strand
TTTGTTCCTCCATAGGAATGGAGAGAAATGGAAAAAGGGATTTTGCAATATCCTCAAGGAAGAAGAAAAGAAAATATTTTCTTATGCTGGCTTGGTTCCATCTGTTCATAAAAAATATAGAATTATGCCATAAAGCGGCAGCATAAGGAAATTTTTATATTGGTTACCCATATATTTTCAAATGGAGATATTTCGCCGAATACTGCTGCCGATTTCATCTGAATTCTATTCGGAAGAGGTGATTCAGAGAGCTGCAGAATTTAAGAGGAAATTTGGAGGAGAGGTGATAGCTGTTTATATTGTTGAGGAGAAAACAATAAGGAGAATGGAAGAAGTGTCTGAACCTTTTTTGACAGAGGAACAGAGGAAAGAAATGGAAAAAAATATTTTTGAAAAAAGCAAGGAGATGGCGGAAATTATTTTCAGCAAGGCAGAAGAATATCTGCAGGATTTTAGGAGAGAAATATCTATTGGAGAATTTTCCGATGTTATTCTTGAAAAAATGGAAAAGCATGGGGCAAGTTGTATAATGATTGGTTTTGAGAAAGATTGTATGCTTAAATACCGCTTTCTGGAGAGAGTAAAAATACCTGTATGGGTTGAAATAGGAAAGGGAGAAAATATTCTGGGAGTGTGCAGCAATCTTGCTCCAAATATAAAAGTTCCATCCTTTACCATTAAATTTGCAGAAGCTATGGAAAAAAAACCATATCTTCTTTACATTATAGATACAAGTGAAATGGTGGAAGTCGATGAAAATTGCGTGAAAAAGCCATGCAGTATGGAAAGATTGATGGAAAAGGCAAAAGAATTTAAGGAAAAATATGAACATATTGCCAGAATTGAAATAAGGAAGGGTGGCATTGAGGAAGAAGCTGCAAATTTTGCTGATGAGATAAACGCAGATGTTGCAATTGTTGGCAGAGAAATGAAGAAAAGAGGTATTTTTTCCAAGGAGTTTAAAAAAGAGATGGCGGAAAAAATAAAACACTCTTTACTATTCCTCAATTAAATCCAATTATTGATGGCAAACCTTTTTATTTAAGAAATTCATATGTTTTCCATGGAAGATTTGACTTCCTTGACTTCCAGAGAACTTAAGGGGGAGTTGAGGAAAGCAGAGGAAAAATATCGCCAGTTATGTGAAAAAAGAGATGAACTCAATCAAAAAGCAAAACTTTTGAGAGAAGAAAGAGACATGCTTAATCAGGAGAAGAAGAAGCTCATTGAAGAGATGAAGAAAGCCAAGGAGATGAGAGACAAGCTCGTAGCAAAAATGAAAGAGCACAAAAAAAGGAGGGCAGAATACCAGCAGCAGGCAAGAGAACTTATAAAGAAAAAGAGGGAGCAGCGTGGAAAATACAGAGGAAATAGTCTATTTTTAAGAGCCGAAGAGCTAAAGCTGGAAATAAGAAGGCTGGAGTATGAACAGGAAACCGTGCCAATGGATCCAAAAGAAGAGGAAAGGATAATCAATGAAATAAAAGAAAAGAAAAAGGAATATGAAAAGATGAAGGCGGAGCTGGAGAAGCAGCAACATATAGAGATAGACCTCGAGAACCTGGATAAAGCCATAAATCAGTTGTTCGAACTTGCAGACAAAGAACATGAAATGGTTGTTAAGTACTATAAGGAGAGTCAGGAATATCACAACAAATTTGTAAAGCTTGTTGAGGAAATCGCAAAATTGATAAACGAGGCGAATCAGAAACATAAAGAATATTTGGAGGTTAAAAAGAGAGCTGATGAGTACCACAGAAAGGCAATGGAGATGAGAGGCAAGATACTTGCAATAAGGAAGGAGAGAAGAGAGAGATATGAAAGAGCAATGAAAATGCTTGAAGAGTTCAATATAAAGGCAAGGAGATTCATGGATGAGGAAGAGCTGGAGAAATTCATTGAGGAAAACATGGAAAAACTGAAAAAAGAAGGAAGAATATCTATTGGATTATAATGCCCGGTATCGCAATCGTCGGCCTTCAATGGGGAGATGAAGGAAAGGGGAAAATAACAGATTATTTTGCAGCCAGTGTAGATTGTGTTGTTCGCTATCAGGGAGGAAACAATGCAGGGCATACAGTTGTCATTAAGGATAAAAAATATAAATTCCACTTAATGCCGTCTGGCGTGCTGCAGGGAAAAAAAGTTGTTATAGGAAATGGTGTTGTTGTTGATCCAGAAGTTTTGCTGAATGAAATTGATATGTTGGAAGGGAGCGGGCTGGAAGTGGATTTGATGGTAAGTGATAGGGCAAATGTTATAATGCCATATCATCGCATGCTTGATGGAGCAGAAGAAAATTTGCTAGGAAATAAAAAAATCGGGACAACGAAGAGAGGCATTGGGCCATGTTACTCGGATAAAATTGCAAGACACGGAATAAGAATGGGAGACCTTCTTAATGAGGAAGAGTTGAAAGAAAAGCTGGAAAGAGTGTTGCCAATAAAGCAAAAAATTATGGAATTATATGGGCTGGAAAAAATTGATGGGAAAAAATTAGTTGAAAAATATTTGGAATATGGAAGAAAGCTCCAAAAATATATTGGAGATACAATATACTACCTCAACAGCATAATTGATGAAAAAAGGGTTCTTTTTGAAGGTGCTCAGGGAACATTACTGGACATAGATTATGGCACATATCCATTCGTTACTTCATCAAATCCAGTTACAGGAGGAATATGCACTGGCGCTGGAGTACCACCAAAGAAAATAGAGAGAGTAATAGGTGTTGCAAAAGCATATACAACAAGAGTTGGAATGGGACCGATGCCAACGGAAGAAAGGGGCAAGATAGGAGAATATTTGGCTGAAAAGGGAGGCGAGATAGGAACAACTACAGGCAGGAAAAGGAGATGTGGATGGATTGATATGGTTGCCCTGAAATATGCATGCATGATCAATGGTGTGGATGAAATAGCCCTCACAAAACTCGATGTTCTTGATGGACTTGAAGAAGTAAAAATATGTGTTGCATACGAATATGAAGGAAAGGAAATTGCTCATTTCCCTTCATCATTGCTCACCCTTAAAAAATGCAAGCCAGTGTATGAGACGATGCCAGGATGGGATGGGGCAGGAGGAAAGAAAAAATATGAAGAATTGCCGGAGAATGCAAAAAAATATGTGGAGTATATTTCAGATCATCTTGGAGTGAAGGTATCAGTAATTTCCACTGGAGCAAAGAGAGAGGAAACAATAGTTCTATAGTCCCAGTTCCTCCGCTATTTCTCTCATCGCATCGAGGGAGAGGGAAAGGAATTCTTCCAGTCCCATACCCAGCTTCTCACATTCCATTATTCTGTTCCTGTCAACTCTCCTTGCAAATGATTTGTCCTTAAATTTATTTCGCAGCGTGCTAATCTTCACCTCTGCAAGCTTTTTATTCGGCATAACCAGGGCGGCGGCCACAATCAGCCCGCTGGCGGCATCGCTGGCCCGCAAAGCGAAATCCATCTTGCTTTCCGCCTTAACGCCTGTCATTTCGTTGTGGGCTTTTATCGCATGTAAAGCCTCTTCCGGCAATTTTCCTTCAAGCATCTCTGCTGAGCGAAGGCCGTGTTCGTTCATATCGACGCTTTCATAATCAATATCATGGAGTAAGCCAGTAAGCCACCATATTTTTTCATCTTCATTTAATTGCGAAGCAAGTTTCCTCATTATGGCAGCCACTGCCATCATGTGTTTCCGAAGATTTTCATTCTTTACTCTATTCAAAAACTCCTCTGCTTCTTTCTCGGAGAGCATGAAAATAGAAAGCGAGGGATTTAAAATACCTTTGCCAGTTTTTCCTCAAACTCCATTAAATTTCTTACAACATGGCTTCCATTGCTGTTCCCGCTCCTGTCCAGATAGTAAGCCACCAAACCAGCTTGGCGGGGAGCAATATAATCAAATTCATAGTTGTCTCCAACGTGTACAAATTTTCCTCCAACCTTTTCCATTATTTTTCTATAAACTTCCTTATCCTTTTTAGTTTTATGAAAATCGCTCACCGCAGAAAATATATTCGAGAAAAATCTTCTCAAATCAAGAACCTCCACCTCTATCTCAATAAATTCTCTTGCCGCATTTGAAGTTATTATAAGCGTAGCGTTCTCAGAAAGACTTTCAAGTACTTTCTTTACTTCTGGATATAACCTGAGTT
This sequence comes from uncultured Thermoplasmatales archaeon, assembly GCA_964612535.1. Classification (GTDB taxonomy): domain Archaea; phylum Thermoplasmatota; class E2; order UBA202; family JdFR-43; genus JdFR-43. The sequence goes on along the minus strand of CAZTDS010000062.1, from coordinate 4,050 downwards.
TGTTTTTACAACTAAGTAAAATTTCCTTCCAGTTAGCATCAAGCTTGAATTTTTCAATCCAGTAATGTATATCATACCATTCAAGTGCCTCTGGACCAACTTTTAAATATTCCTCCTCGCAGCATTTTTTTGCTTCTTCGAAATCCAAGCCATATTTTTCTGCATATAGCTCTGGTATCCTTTCAAGCCATACAGCATCCACAAAATCTGTTGTCACCAGTGTTCCATCCAGATCAAATGAGATTATTTCATTCAACTGCATATATTTTTCCTTCATATTCCACTATATTTATTTTTTTCCCTCTTTTCCATCCATTTGGCTTTCTAACAACATGAGTTTTATAATCACGGGGATCTATTATGTGAAGGGTATCTTTCCCCTCATGTATTACTTCAGCCTCTCTCTCCTCTATTTCAACCCATACAGCCCTCTTTAAATCATCCTTATAAACATGCAAAATCTCTCCATCCACACCATGCAACTCCACCTTTTTACCATATGATGCCACTCTGTAAAGCTTGTCATTTAGTTTAACAAATTTTCCAGTATATTCAGGCACTCTTATGCTGTATGTGTCTCTATATATCCTTTTTCCATCTTTCATTCCAACGAGAGAGGATGAAACTGTAAGCTCTCCTTTAAATGAATCTTTTATCTCCTGCGCTGCCTTCCTTGCTGCCTTTTTGTTGCCGATGTAATAATCTATCCCTCCCCGCACCTTTTCTTTTTTTAAGATGAAGGATTTCTTTTCATTTACATGTCGCTTCACCATCTCATCTACTTTTCTTTCACTATCTATTTTACCCCTAACCTGAATCACTGCTTCAAAATATCCTCCCTTCCTTAAGGAGCATTGCGGGCAGAGTCTGTATTTTTCCTTTATCTCCACCTCTTTTTCAATTCTTATTTTTTTCCCTTTAAAACTACCTTCACAAATTATCCTTCCATCATCCATCCAGCACTCATAAGGTATATCTGCCTTGATGCGATGCTTTATATATTCCTCTACATCCTTCCACAAATCGCCCCTTTTCCACTCTCCAGCAACTCTGTATGCATCACATTCTTTACAGAATGTTATCTCAACAGCAGATGGAATAACAAAAAAATTGTGCCTCTTTATATAGCAATCTAGACATAAGCCACCGAATGTTTTTCCTTCCTTGCCACATTCTACACAGAACATTTTGATTAACAAAAAGGATGCATATTTAAACATTTCACAGAAGAGCAAACTGAGCGTGAGGGACACCTTCAATTATAAGCACATTTTCCTCATCTATTATGCCAACGTCTATACCACATTTAACCGCTTTATGACCCACTAAATTGGCAATGGTGGCCTGCATGAGATGTTTTTTTAAAAGCTCTTCATCTCCCAGCACATCAGCATAAAATTCCCTGGAAACATGAAATTCTATGTCTCCTTCTTTCAGTGTTTTTCCAACAAGTTCGGCGTCGCAGGCAGCAACAAGTATTTCATCCGAGACTGTATAAACTTTGATGTATATTTTATTCGCTAGTGAGTTTGTATCTTCCGTGTTTTGGTTCAAATATGATCCCCTCCCTTCGCATCTTGTTTATCAGTTTTTCTACAGTATCTCTATCCATGCCTTCATTTTCAGCCCTTGAAATTATTTCTTCTATCGGCGCAGACGATTCCGTTTCCTTGCATATCTCTCTTATTATCTCCGTGAGCGTTTTCATTTTATCCTTTTGCGTTTTTGTTATGCCCGTGGTTATAAGATCAATATTGAATGCCTCAAGCTCCCTTTCCATTCCCACCTTCGTTAAATAATACTCCACTATCCTTATCGCCCTTTCAGCATCTTCCACTGTAACAACGTTCGAAAGCCTCATCCTTGCAGAAGCCTCAGCTATTCTTATGAATGCCTCCAGCTGGCGGGGTGTAAATGGTATTGTTTCCTTTGATTTCGCTCTCATATCAACATAATAATCTCTTATTCTCTTCATCGCCTCTTCTGTAAGCACAGGAAATACATTTCTTTTTGCATATGCAATATATTTCCTAAGGAGTTCTGGCTCAATGGCTGGTTTTATTCTATCTATATCAATGTCTTCGTGAGTCAACATCTCCCCATATTTATGGACTTCAAGTATATGGCTTGCAAGAGCATTATCTTTGTCCCTATCTGGCTTATCTGTGAGAGGGAAAATCAAATCGAATCTCGACAACAGAGCTGGCGGGATGTTAATCTGCTCTGCTATAGGAGCGTATTCATCAAATCTTCCAAACTTTGGATTGGCCGCACCCAGCAGGGCGCATCTTGACTTCAATGTGGCATTTATACCGGCTTTTGCAACACTTATCTCCTGCTGCTCCATTGCCTGATGAAGAGCATCTCTGTCTTTTGGCTGCATCTTATCAAGCTCATCAACGCATGCTATACCCAAATCAGCTAAAACAAGAGCTCCTGCCTCCAGGGTCCAGCCTCCCTCGCCAAATTCATCGCTTTTTACAGCTGATGCAGTAAGACCTGCCGCACTGCTTGACTTGCCACTGGTATAGATGCTTCGTGGAGCAAGTTGCGAAATATAGCGGAGGAGCTGGCTCTTTGCTGTACCTGGATCGCCAACGAGCAGTATGTGGATGTCTCCTCTTATCCTTGTTCCATCTGGCATGTATTTCGGCACACCGCCAAATAGCTGTAAAGCGAGGGCATCCTTTTCAGTTTCCAATCCATATATTGTCGGAGCTATTGAATTTCTTATCTTCTCATAAAGCATGGGGTCCTTGCTCAATTCCCTTATTTTTTTCTCGTCTTCCTCGCTTATGTAAATCTCTTCAAATGCCTGCTCCTTTATTTCTATGCTATTCGCATCCAATACTTTGTTAAATTCTGTGAGTTTCATTCTGCCCTTTCGCCTTGCCTGCACTCTGAGGATTCCGTTTACAGTAATTCTATCTCCAGGAACAACATCTCCAACCAGGTCATCCTCGATATAAACAATCAGTCGCATGGGCTGGGCTCCCCCTCTCAAGCCTTCGGGACTTTCCTGCAATTCTATTTTCTGGGCATCGATAAATTCTGATTTTTCGGTGAGCAACTTAAAGCTTGATTTTCTCCCGCATCCTCCCTGATCAGCATAACATTCTGCGGGCTCAGCCAGTATATTTTCCTCCTGTGGAACCTTTATTATGGCACCACACTTCTGGCACTGAAAGGCGGCATCTTGAAGCTTGGGTCTTACTTCTGTAACCTTTTTAACAAGACCACTTACAGAAATGAATTTGCCAAGATGAATGGCTCTCAAATCGCGTATTTCAATTTTGTTAGCATCTGGAAGATTCCTAACTCTTAAATGGAGGTGGGGCGACTCGGCAGCAGCAACATCTATCCTTTTCAACGCCTCTTCAGCAGTGTAAATGGCAACATATGGCTTTTCAAGAAGATACTCTCCAAGTTCTGAATCATATCTATCAATATCCCAATAATCAAGCAAAACACTCTTTTTCTCCGGGTAAAGAAGAGCAGCACTCTCTATTTTGTCCTTGCAGTGTTCCTGAAAGAATCTTTCCCACTTTTCCATCAGTGCATCGAGTGCTGCCACAGCCATTAGCCATAATCTCTTCACCTTTTATAAATCACACCCTCTCCCTTGCAATATAAAAGTTTTGTCCATTGGATATTAAAAATGAGTTAGTAGAAAGTAAATGATTGCCATTGTTGAAGCAGTTACAAAAGGAATGGAGAAATTATCATCTGTTGTTTCCACCATAGTCTGATTTTATCACTTCTTGCTGGCATTCTTAATAATGCTTGGCTATATAATTTCAATCCTACCATAGTCTGATTTTATCAATGACTGCTTGAATAAATAATTCCATGTCGAACGTATTTCAATCCTACCATAGTCTGATTTTATCGCGATGAAACACATACTTATAAACCTTGACGGTTTCATTTCAATCCTACCATAGTCTGATTTTATCACAGGTTGCCTCCTGCTACGCCGATAGAATTATTTAGAGATTTCAATCCTACCATAGTCTGATTTTATCACAGGTTGCCTCCTGCTACGCCGAT
>CAZTDS010000061.1:0-8218 GCA_964612535.1 uncultured Thermoplasmatales archaeon | reverse complement strand
TAAAAGAGGCATTGAATGTTATTTCATCCAAATCTGTTGGGTTTTGTGGTTGCCAAGTGAAATTGGCTACAGGTGGCATATTTGTGATAACAATCTTTTTCACAACACTATCCCTTGCTCCATCGTCATCCCTAACAGTTAATATAACATAATATGTGCCACTTGCATTGTATTTATGAGATGGATTTCTCTTATAGCTAACACTTCCATCATCAAATCTCCAGAACCATGAAATTATTTCTCCATCACTATCATATGATTCATCGTAAAAATAAATCACATCAGATACTCTTGGATTCGATGGGCTGTAAAAGAAATTGGCTACTGGTGGCGTATTTTCAACTGTTATGAGCTTCCATGTCATTGATGTTGCTCCATCATTGTCTGTTACAGTTAATGTGACGTTATATATTCCATCATCATTGTAGCGATGTATGGGGTTTTGTTCATTGCTTGATGTGCCGTCTCCAAAGTTCCACTGCCAAGCAACGATGCTTCCGTCGTTATCATAACTTGTATCTGTGAATTGTATGTTGTCCTGTGTTGTTGGGCTGGTTGGCGTGTAAGTGAAATTGGCAACAGGTGGATTATTCTCGTCACTTGGTGTGTATGTGAGATATGCTACACTATTTTCTATACCACATTCTCCATACTTTATTTTGAAATATCCATTTAAGCCCCCGCTTGTCCCCCAGCTATTCTTGCATATCCAGTAACCTCCTGCATCATCGTAGCCGACGAGCACAACAGCATGTCCTCCTCTCTCTGTTCCGTAAGAGTGATTATACACTTGGTCAGGCCATGCATCTGGATTATTCCAGTAATCATAAAAATCATCATAGATATCCATACCTGCAATAAGAGGACCATACGTTATGAGAGCATTTTTTATATCTGCCTCATCAACCCAGCCCCAACCATCTATTTTCCATGCTCTATCCTGCCAGCCGTCACAGGTATTGCTACATGGCAAATTATTGCCATCATAAGCCCCATCATATGGAAAGCAGTTTTCATCTGGGGTGCCGTAATCATTTAAATAATCGAGGGTGCTTGAAATATACCATCCCGTATCACAATCTCCTCCACTGCAGAAAAAAAGATGCGCTTCGGATAAATCTGTCGTTATATTTTGCTTTATCTTTATAACTGCTTCAAAAGCACCAAGAGCAGCAAAAGCTGTGCATGAGCCGCAAGCCCCCTGCGATTTCACAGGCGTCATATAGTTGATTCCATTGATGTTTCTCCAATCCCATGATGGTGGAGAGGTTGCAAAAGAGGCCATAGTTGGCTGATTGGAGGGATATTCTCTTATGCAGCCGAGAGCAAAATATTCGCTGCTTTCGGCACTTTCAGCATTATGATTCTGAAAAGTAAAAATAGCAGTTGATATTGCAAAGCTTACAATAAGCACAAATAGCATCCTTTTCATAAAGATTTATCAAAACATGATAGAAAAAGCTTCCCAATTTTGCGGTATAGAAAAGGAAAAAATCGTTTGAACAATTGCTCGGAAAAGAATAGCAATGGGTGAAAAAGTAATAGCATTTTTCATATGGAAAAAGTTATTTTGAAACGATGACTTTTCTCAGAAGAGTGAAGAAGCTTTGGAATCGTTAGAACGATGATTTTTAGCCAACACGTGGAGATACTGGAAATTTAGAAAGATTTATTATCTTTTTTCGAATAATTTGGAGATAATTATGAAGGAAGAGGCATATAAAAAAATACTCAGTGATTTAGAATCGGAGATAAATGTGGAGGGAAGCTGTATTGTCTCAAGAGATGGTATTTTGATATATTCTAGCCTTAAAGATGTTTATGCTGAAGCTTTCGCTGCAATGCTTGCCACTTTATTAAGCTCTGCTGAAGTTGCAATGGATGAATTGAAAGCAGGGGTGCCAAAGAGGGTTATTGTGGATGGTAAAAATAAGAAAATCGTGGTGGTGGGGGCGGGTAGTCATGCACTCCTTGCAAGTATTACTGAAGAGAATGCAGATGAAGTATATGAGGCTATGATAAAGGCAGCCAAAAAAATTGATAAGGTGTTAAGTGGAAAAAATGATTGAAACAGGTATATCAAAATTGGATGAATATTTGGGCGGCATACCAGAAGGTAAATCTGTTATTTTCCAAATTGAACCAGGCGTTGAGGAAAGCAATATTGCGATACATGTTTTATATCATAACCTGAAAAAAGGGTTGAACGGGATATATATCGCTTCAGAAAGCTCACCAAAAAATGTTGAAAAGATATTTAGGGAGTTTGGCTGGGAAATAAAAAATTTCAACAATCTCTACATAATAGATGGCTATTCCTCACTTATAGGAGCCCCATCTGAGGAAAAATTTGTTGTTGAAGAGCCACATGATATCAGGAGTTATGAGGATGCTATAATAGAAATAATGGAAAAGGTGGGCGGAGGAGGCATCTTAGTTTTTGATTCTCTCTCCAATGTAATGGATATGTGTGGCGAGAGAGAAACGCTTGAGGGCATAGAAAGAATTAACAAAGATGTAGCAAAAGAAGGATACACAACCATTTACAATTTCATTTCATGGCCATACAAAGAAGCGATACTTTACAGGCTGAGGAGACTTTTCAATGCAATAATTGAAGTGAGGACAGTTGAAGATGTTGTTGCAAGGCAAAGGATGGAAATAAAAAAAGCTGACTGGTGCCAGGCGGAGGGTAAAAAACTGGAATTCAAAATATTTAAGCCCGAGGGCATAAGGATATATATTCCAAAAATAAGCGTCATCGGTCCTTATCAGGCAGGAAAGACAACCTTTATAAAATCGATATCAAGGAATTTCACACCAGTGGAAAGGCTTGGAGCAACTGTTGGTGTGGAACATGGAACAGTCGATTACAAGCAATATAGGGCTGAGATATTCGGAATACCTGGACAGGAAAGATTTCTCCCTCTCCTTGATAAACTCGGTTCATCTTCAAAAGGTGTTTTTCTTGTAATAGATTCGACGAAACCACATGAATTCGAGCTTGCCAAAAATATGCTTGCCAAATTTGGTGATATACCTTATGTAATAGTAGCCAATAAGCAGGATTTGCCAGGGGCATTGAGAAAAGATGAATTGAAAAATAAGATGGGGCTGCCTGAGGCGGAGATAGTGGAGACAGTGGCGTCGCAGGGTAAGGGAGTGTATGAAGCCTTTGAAAAGTTAGTTGAGAAAATACTGGAGTGTTTAAATGCTAGCTAAAACTGGAATAGACAGGCTTGACGAGCTTCTGAAGGGAGGAATACCTGTAAAAAGCAACGTTCTCGTATATGCTCCTCCCTTTATTGGAAGAGAAATTATACTCAAAAGATTCGCTCTCTCCGGTTTAGAAGAAGGCAACGACGTTCTTTTTGTTTTAACAGATAAATCGTTTGCCGACATGAGAGAAGAAATGATAAAACTGGATAAGAAATATGAGAAATACGAGGAAGAAGGAAGAGTGAGATACATCGATGTTTATTCAACAAGTGTGGAACTAAAGGAGGAAAGCAAATGGGCGATATTTGTCGATAGCCCCATCAACAGAGAAAGAATAGCATCTTCAATCATCCAGATTTTAAAAGAAAAGGAAGGCAACAATCATCGCATCGTATTTGATTCAATTTCCACCCTCATTGTATATTCAGATGCAAAGGCTGTTTTCCGTTTTCTTCAGGTGTTAAGCGGGATATGCAAAAGAATGAATGCAACATCAATGTTCAGCATGACGAGAGGAATGCATGAGGAAATAGAAGTGCAAACAATAAAACATCTCATGGACGGCGTCATAGAATTGAAAGAGGAGGGCGCCCGCTTCCAGCTCCGTGTGCAGGGATGCGGAGAGGTTATTTCTCGCCACTGGATTGACTACGTGCTTGAAGGTGAGGAACTTCGCCTCACAGGAGCATTCAGGATGGGAAGAGTTGCATAATCAAAAGCAGGAGGATGAAGAAGACTACAATGGAGGCGAGGATGAAGAGAATTTTTGCGATGGAATAATCGCTCGAGAATATTATAGGAATAGGACCTATGAAGATGATTCCTCCAGTTTTTTTCTCCACCTTTGTTTCTTCATTCCAGTATTGAGGCGGGGAAGGAAAGGATAGAAAGAAGGTAATGAAGGAGAGGAATATCAGGAGTATGCCTGCAATGCTCAAAATTCCGCTTCCTGCGAAAAAAGGAAATATGATGAAAATTCCTGCCTTTCCTTCTCCTTTTATCATGGCAAAAATAAGCAGTATTACGCCAGCAATGAATAGAAATGATGGAAGTTTATTTCCCATATCTCCTCTGCCTCCTCTGATAGGATAGAATTGCCTTGAGGAAATCCGTCTTTTTGAAAGATGGCCAGTACACGTCGGCAAAATAAAGTTCGGAGTAGGCAAGCTGCCATAAAAGAAAGTTTGAAATCCTCTCCTCGCCAGAGGTTCTCAAAATTAAATCAGGATCTGGAATAGGAAGATGGGATGTATAGAGATAGGAGGATATCACTTCTTTACTTATTTCCTCTGGCCTCAATTTTCCTTCCTTTACATCTTTTGCTATTCTTTTCATTGCTTCAACAATCTCTTCTCTTCCCCCATACCCTATGGCTATATTGAAGAAATAGTTATCAAAATCCTTGGTTTTTTCCATTACCTCCTCTGCTGCCTCTCTGACATTCTCTGGAAGTAGCTCTATTTCTCCTATCACTTTTATCCTCACTCTATTTTCTTTTACTTTTTCATCCTCAGCGAGTCTTTTCAGATCCTGCTCAAATAATCGCATAAGATGCTCAACTTCCTCCTCCGGTCTTTTAAAATTATCCGTTGAAAAAGCAAAAACAGTAAGGATTTTTATTCCGAGTTCATGACACCATTTCAACACATCTTTGAGTTTATCTTTTCCAAGTTCGTGTCCTTTATATGGAGGCATTCCCTGCTGAACTGCATATCTCCTATTTCCATCCATTATTATGGCTATATGGTTTGGGAGGGGATTTTTTTTAACTTCTTCCATGAGTTTTTTTGCGTAAACTCTCTCCATTTCCCTCTGGACGATTTCAAAAATTCTGTTGTGCTTTATCTGTCTCATTACCTGCCTGAAAAATCTGCTTTCTATCGCCCTCTCGCCAAGTTTTTCTATCTCCTTCCTGAGCATTTTTAACTAATAATCTCCCCTCTTTAAATAATTGTTGTTAAAAATAAACAAAAATAAAAGGAAGGAGACTATGGCTTCTCGCCATAAAGGCGCTCCCACTTGCGATCAACCCATCTCTGCAATTCCTCAATCATTTCTGGCGTGAAGTGGCGGAAGCGTCCCTGCCCCTTTATATACTCTTCAACGGGTATTTTCTTCTTCGGCTTATATATGTTCGTTATTTCTCCATATTCTGCCTCATATAAAGTCCACATGCCTGACTCAACCGCCTTTCTCGCCATTTCTACCGTCTTGCTTGGATCAAATCTCCAGCCAGTTGGACACGGTGAAAGAACATGTAAATAGCGGAATCCTTCCATCTCTTTTGCCTTCTTCACTTTTTCAAGAAAATCTTTTGGATGGGATATGCTGAGTGTGGCAACATAAGGAATTTCATGTGCCCTCATTATTTCTGCCATATCCTTTTTATGCTCAAGCTTGCCAGGTATTTTTTTCCCTGCAGGTGTTGTTGTGGTGCTTGCTCCATAAGGTGTTGCGCCGCTGCGCTGTATCCCTGTATTCATGTAAGCCTCATTGTCGTAACAAACATATATCGCATCCTCGTTTCTCTCTGCCGCTCCAGAAAGAGCCTGAATACCTATGTCATATGTTCCTCCATCACCAGCAAATCCCACAACAAGCACTTTCCTTCCTTTTCTCTTATATGCTCTTGCCACTCCTGAAATGCATGCGCCAGTGTTCTCAAAAGCCTCGTGAAGATATGGCACCTTCCATGCCAAATGAGGATATGTTCCACTGAAAACAAGTAAGCAGTTTGCAGGAGTATATACGATGGTATCCTTGCCAAAAATCTTCATCATATTCCTTACTATAGCCGGCGCCGCACATCCAGCGCATGCTGTATGGCCGGGCGTGAATAAACTTTCCTCAGGCAAGTCCTTTATATTCATATGCTCACCCCCCTTGTTCCAATCCAGTATATTTCCTTAGCAGGCTTTTTCCCTTTATTCTCAAGCAGTATTTCATACATTTTCTCAACATCTCCTGTGACAACATCTCTTCCTCCCAAGCCCGCGAGGAAATTGAGTACGGGCACGTCCATGCCGTAAAGTGCATTTCTCGTTTCTATAAACAATGGCCCTCCTGAGCCATAAGATATTGCTCTGTCATATACGCCTATCGCCTCCACATTCTCCGCAATCTTCCTTATTTCCTCAGCCGGGAATGGGCGATAGAATCTCAATTTAATGAGTCCAACTTTCTTGCCTTCCTGCCTTAATTTATCGACGACTTCTCTCGCTGTGCCAGTTACCGTGCCAACGGTGATTAAAACAACTTCAGCATCATCGCATCTATATTCCTCAATAAGCCCATAATAATCTCTGCCAAACTTGCTCGCAAAATCCTTCGTCACATTTTTTATTACTTCCTTTGCCTTCTTCATTGCTTCATGCGTTTGATATCTTAGCTCCTGAATGTATTCTGGAGGTGTAAATGTGCCGATAGCCATGGGTTTATCAGGATCAAGTACAGCATGTGGCTTATACGCCCCAATAAAATCTGCAACTTCATCGCTTGAAGGTGCTTCAACTGGCTCAACAGTGTGGCTCAGAATGAAAGCATCCAAGCAGGGCATCACAGGAAGCAAAACATCCTTATGCTCTCCAATCTTGTAAGCCATTATAATCATATCAAGCACTTCCTGATTATCTTCGCATGCCATCTGTATCCAGCCGGCATCACGCTGCGGCATACTATCGTTATGCTCACACCATATCCCTATTGGAGCTGCAACTGTTCTATTAACGACTGGCATAACAATTGGCAAACGTAAGCCAGAGGCAACGAAAAGCATCTCATGCATTAAAGCAAGACCCTGAGAGGATGTGGCAGTGAATGTTCTCGCCCCTGCTGCCTGCGCAGCTATACATGCGGACATGGCGGAATGCTCTGATTCAACCATTATGAATTCTGCATCAGTAATGCCATCATTGACAAAAGTGGAAAATTCTTCGACAATGAGTGTTTGAGGCGTAATAGGATAGGCAGCCACAACATCCACATCGCATAGCAGCGCCCCATAAGCGGCAGCATAATCCCCTGTAATAACCATCTTTTTCGCAGGTAGCTTTTGAATCATTCTCTCACCTCCCTTTTCATTTCAATAGCATTTGCAGGACATTCATTTGCACATATTCCGCAACCCTTGCAGTAATCATAATCAACATTCGCCTTATTTTCAACCATGCTTATGCAGCCTTCTGGACAGTAAAACCAGCAAAATCTGCAGCCAATGCATTTCTCCTTATCTATAACTGGAATGAATGTCCTCCAATCGCCGGTTTTATTTTCAATGAAAGAACCTATGCCAACCAGACCAGCTTCTGTTTGTAACGTTCCTATTGCACCACCAATTGGCATTTCCTCAACAGTTGGCAGCCATTTTTTGCGGGGAACAAATTCTTTTCCTCCCTGCGATACGCCCACGAGAGTTTTTTCATAGGCAACGCGGGCTGCTTTTGCGTTTTTCTCCCCTGCCTCTTTGCCCAGACGTGCTCCGAATTTCTCAATGATTGCCTTTTCTATGGAGTCGATGCTAACCTTTCCAGTAGCCTTAGCAATTGCCCCAAGTATGGCGGTATTGGTTATTGGTCTTCCAAGAATTTCGAGGGCTATTGAAGTTGCATCTACAGTGGCGCATTTTACTGGCTTGGAAAGCTGCACTTCCTCTGGCTTTTTAGAAGTATTTATTATTACCATCCCGTCTTCTTTTAGCCCTTCAAGAACATCTTCTGTTTCTATAAGTGTTTCATCAAGCACAACAACATAATCTGGCTCGTAAATCTGCGTCTTTATCCTTATCTTTTTGTCATCAACTCTCGTGAAGGCTCTCACCGGCGCTCCTCTCCTCTCTGCACCAAAAAAGGGGAAACTCACAGCATATTTCCCCTCAAGAAAAGCAGCCAGCGCATACGCCTCGGCTGCCATCCTTCCTCCCTGACCACCTCTACCATGAAATCTTATTTCATACATACGCCATGTAATAGAAAAGCCCAATATTAATGTTGTGATTAAGGGC
>CAZTDS010000060.1:0-8279 GCA_964612535.1 uncultured Thermoplasmatales archaeon | reverse complement strand
CCTGATTTTTATGATTGCACCATACATTTTATAAATGGAAAGCATTTTCACAAAACATGAGGAGAATTGCATTTGTTGCAGCGTTAATGCTACTGCTGCCTGCTTATACAAGTTATGGATTTCCGAATTTGGATACACAGGATGAAGCATATGGAGTGGCTGTTGATGGAAATGACAATGTGATTGTTGTTGGGCAGCATTATGATGGAAATAAATATGTTATGAGAGTGCAGAAATATGATGGAGATAGCGGAAATATTGTATGGCAGACAGATTTTGATGAATTTTCCACGAACATAGGAAAAGCTGTTACAGTTGATGCTGATGGCTATATATATGCAGGAGGGATAGTTGGCAGGGAAGTTGCTGGAATACCCATTCCATCGACAGATTATGTTATTGTAAAATATGATAGCAATGGCAATCAGCTAATGTATCAAACATACAATAATGGCTTTGCCGACTTCCTTATGGATATGGGTGTCGATGAAGACGGCTACATATATGCAACAGGAATGACTCTTTATGTAGATGTTACTTCTACAAATCTCACAAATATAGATTTCTGGACGATAAAGGTGAGCCCAACCAATTTGAAAAAAGTAGCGGAAGATGTTTTTGATTACGATTTAGATGCAGCATTTGGAATGGATGTGAGAGGCAATGAAATTGTTGTTGCCGGAACTGTTCAGAGTGGAAAAGAAAGCAAATTCTGTGTAATAAAATATAACCAGAATCTCAATAGAGAATGGGTCAAATATTATTATGAAAATAAGGCAGCCACAGCCTCAGATGCCGCCATTCTTCCAGATGGTAAAATTGCTGTTACAGGCAATGAATATAGCAACAATGTTACCATAGAAGATTTCAAGACAGTGCTTTATGATGACAATGGCAATGATATATGGGATAGAAAAGAGGTTAGCGATGAAAAGGATGACGCCCTCTCCGTTGCAGCAGATTCAAAAGGAAATATAATTGTTGCTGGCTACAGAACAATTGAATTGCATAAAAGATGGTATCTGCTGAAATATGATAAAAATGGAAATGTTAAATGGGAATTGCAGGAAAATGTGGAGGGCGAGATAAAAAGGATTGCCATCGATTCCCAGGACAATATAATTGTTGCTGGATATAAAACCGAGGGAGGAGAGGAGAAATTCTGCATAAAGAAGTATTCTCCAGATGGTGATGAAATATGGGAAGCAAAAGCAGAAAATCCTCCCCAGCCGACTCATGCCGACTTTACATGGCAGCCACGGCAGCCAACAAGAAATCAGATTGTTCATTTCTATGATAAATCAACGGGAGATATTGTTTCATGGCAATGGGAGTTTGGCGACGGAACAACAAGCAATGAACAAAATCCAATTCATCAATATACAAACCTTGGAACATATACTGTTACTCTCACAATCCAAACAACAAGTGGAAGCGATAGTATAAGCAAAAACATAACAGTTATAAATGCTGCCCCGCAGCCCAAATTTTCATATGATCCAGCCAACCCCATTGAAGGAGAACAGATTCGGTTTGATGCCTCATTATCATTTGATAGCGATGGCAATATTATTTCATGGCAATGGGATTTTGGCGACGGAAATGTGACGAGTGGGGAAGTTGTTCAGCATGCTTATTCGGTAGCTGGCACATACAAAGTGACGCTTACAGTGACAGACAACGATGGGGCCAGCAGGAGCATATATAAGTATATTACCGTAAATTCTCCGGGAACCAATATACCGCCTGTTGCAAAATTTGAGGCATCAAAAACAATAGTTGTGGCATATGAAGAAGTCTCATTTAACGCTTCATCCAGTTATGACAGCGATGGAAGTATAGTATTCTACAGATGGGACTGGAATGGAGATGGAACATATGACAATGAATATACCCAGCCATACGCCACCCATATATTTAATGAGGCAGGTGAATATACCGTTACGCTTGAGGTTGAGGATAATAACGGAAGCACCAATACATATAGCATACAAATAAAGGTTGTAGGAGAAGGAGAGAATCCTCGCCTTCTTATCACACTTGGAGTTTCAAATATAGCACCTATAAAAGAAGGAGAGGAGAGGACAATACCCGTAGAAGTTTATTGTTATAATTTCACGGCCACCAATGTTAGGATTGTGGTGGTGGAAGATGAAAATCTCACAGTTAATCAGACATCCCCTCCAATTACAGTAAAGCATGGAGAGGAAAAGAAGATTCTTATTAAAGTGAAGGTGCCGAAACTTGGAGGAAATGTAACGGCGGGAACAAAAACAATAAAAGTAAAGGCTGTATGCGACGAAGGTATAGAAAGTAATGTGGAAGAAATAGAAATTGTAATTCATAAGGGAGATGGAATGCCATCATTTACATTTACACTTTTCATTATTGGCATTGCAGCAATGATGCTTCTCAGAAAAAGAAGCAGGAAATGATTGATTTAATCAGGCTCTTTGTTGGCATCGCAATACTTGGATACGCAGCATATACGGATATAAAAATAAGAGAAGCGAGTAATAAACTCTGGCTTGTGATGGGGAGCATTGGTATTATTTTACTCCTCATCGAAAAGCCCAACGCCACCCTGGTTGCCATTTCGATGGCTGTAACCATACCTTTTTCCTTTCTGTTATATCTATTCGGAATGGGAGGTGCAGATGTAAAGGCAATGTGGGCAATTGCATTGCTTGCTCCTCTACCGCCATCCACCGCCTATTATTCTCCGCCATTCTTTATTTTTCCGCTCACTGTTCTTATAAACTCTCTCCTGCTCATTGTGTTTCTTCCTGTTTTTTTCCTGTTTTATAATGTTAGAAAAGGGGATCTCGAATTTCCTTACTGTCTCTTTGGCTATAAAATGCGGGCTATGGAGGCAAAAAACAAATTTGTATGGAGTATGGAGCAGAATGGTAAGAAGAGTATAATGCCGGTAAAAGATTTTGATTTCGAGGCGGCTGGCAATAAAAAAATATGGGTTACACCAAAATTGCCTTTTCTTGTCTTTATATTTGCTGGCTACATAATTTCCTTTATTTTCGGTGATATCCTATTTTTTCTTCTTTCTCTCTTCCAGTAATTTCTCGAGTTGCTCTGCCCTTTTATTCATGGTCTCTATGAGCCTTTTCTGACTCAGTATGAGATTTCTAACAGATTGTTTGAATTCTTCAGTAGCAGATTCGATTATCACGCCAATGAGGCGGCGATGCCTGTTAATCGCCTTGACAAGGCGAAGGTATTCCTCCGCTTCTTCTTCTCCAACTTCTCTCTTAAGTTCTTCGTAAATTCTTTTTGCCTCCGTTTCTCTCTCAAAAATGTCCTCTATTTTCTTTATGAGTGTTTCCTTCTTAAAAGGCTTTACAATATAATTCTCTATTTTGTCTATTGGCTTATCTCTCGTGTCATCGGGCGTTAATGGGAGAGCAGTAAGCATGGATACAGGAATGTCCCTCGTCTCCTTATCTTCCTTCAGTCTTTTCAAGGTTTCCCAGCCGTCGAGCTTGGGCATAAGGATATCGAGGAGTATCAAATCTGGTTTTTCTTTTTTCGCCTTTTCAATACATTCTTCGCCATCATAGGCTGTTATAACCTCATACTTTTCCTCGAGCATTCTTTTCACTATATCAACTATCTCGGGCTCATCATCTGCTATAAGTATTTTCTTCTTCATCATAACGCCTCCTGCAGTTTGATAAGCACTTCCCTTATTGTATTAGATGACTCTATAACATCCTTTATTAGCTGTTTGCCAAACGGCTGATAATCTTCGCCGCCGCCTGCCTCTATCCTTTTTCTAATCATTTCCATTACAATATCGACGGGGGGCATCTGAAGGAGTATTTTTTCTATATCTCTTCCCTTCAAATATTCCTTAACATGTTCTGGCATTTCGACAGATGCAAAAATTACAGATAAATGAATGGCCTCTTCATCGAGTTTGCTCACAACAAATTTAAACACCTTGTCTTCTTTAAGAAAATCAACATCATCTATCATTAAAATTACTGGAATCTCAACATATTTTTTTCTGAGGAATACTCTGGAGAAAAATGAGGGTTTTGTTTCCTTTTCAAATGTTTCTTTAAACTCCTCAAAAGAAAAATCATCTCCGCCATGAACATATATTGGCTTAACCTTGTAAAGAGGTGCAAATTCCTTTATCCAGAGTAAAAATGTGGTTTTTCCAATGCCTGTTTTACCCAGGAGCCAGAATATATGGCTTTTGCCAGCAAGAGATTTGAGTATAATTTTTCTTGCCTCTTCCTTATACACCATGAAATTTGGATTTGGTTCATTTGGATTTAAAAATACTTCTTCTGGCATTCACTTATAAATGTCTCTTCCTATTTATTTCTTTCACTTTTTTCAAGCTAAAAAACAAAATATGGAAGGATAGGCCGGATAAAAAAAGCACCTTACTTGGGAGGGGATGGGATGCCTTTCGCTACCAGCCTATCCTTCCGCAAAATATAGTGGGATAAAATATTTATTTATTTCGATTTTGGGAAAATGTTGCTACTCAAAAGCATGCTATAAGCCATCCATCCTGAATTCCTGATAATCAAACCATATACCTGATTTTTGCAAATATCCTTTTTCTGCTTCAAGCAACTGTTTATGCATCTCTTCTTCCTTTGCTATTTTTTCAAATAATTCCTTCACCTTGTTATCCGTCGCCTTTCTTGCCGCTTCTTCAAAAAACTTCTTTGCCCTCTCCTCAAACTTTATCGCATGGTCAAGTGCTGCATATTCTCCTGCCTTCGTAGAAAAATCAATTTCCTCAAAGATGTCGAGATGTTCCCCCTCGCCTTCATCAACTTTTCCAAAAATTTCTTGCGCCAGGTGGCGGAAGGTTTCGAGATGTTCTATTTCATCCTTTGCGAGCTTTTCAAACATTTTTTTGCCGTATTCATTTGGGCAAAGTTCGGCAGCCTTTTTATAATACGCATAACCATCTTTTTCCAACTGCAAAGCTATTTTAACTTCCTCCATTTTATCCCTCCTTAATTTTCTCAAGCACTATTGCCGGACATATTCTTTTAATCCCTTCTATTTTACTCACCTTATTTGCAAGTATCTCCGACAATTCTTTTCCATCCCTCGCCCATATCTCAGCCATAATCATGTGATCTCCTGTAGTAAGATAAACATTTCTTGCCTCTTCTATACCTGCTATTTCATTCGCTATCTCAAGCAATTTTGTTGGCTCCGCATCCAAGCCCAGCAATGTTATGCTATTATATCCTATCTTTCTCGGATCTATAATTGCAACATATCTTTTAATTATTCCCCTTTTCTCCAGCGATTCTATTCTTTTCCTTATTGCTCCCTCGCTCAATCCAACATCTTTTGCAATCTGGGTATATGGTGTTCTGGCATTCTTTTGCAATATTTCAAGTATTTTTTTATCAATTTCGTCTAACATTTTATCATTTATCGTAATGAAAGGTAATATAATCGTAGTATATATAGTTTTGGAAGGATGCAAATGTTATGGCCAAATTCATATTGAATTTTAAACTCTGAAACCCGATTTTTTCCATTTTATTATCTTAATCGTAAAATTTTTTAAAAATTTCGAACAAAAAACTTAAATATTCGAATCATATTATACATTGAGGTGATGTAAATGGTGGTAATAGGGGAAAAATTTCCAGAAGTGGAAATAAATACAACGCATGGAAAAATGAAATTGCCCGATGCTTTCAAAGGCAAGTGGTTTGTTTTGTTCAGCCATCCTGCCGACTTTACACCAGTTTGCACAACTGAATTCTATGCATTTCGGCAGAGATATGAGAAATTCAGAGAGCTTGGAGCAGAATTGATAGGGTTGAGTGTTGACCAGGTATTCAGCCATCTGAAATGTATTGAATGGATTAAAGAAAAACTTGGTGTGGAAATAGAATTTCCTGTGATAGCCGATGATAGAGGGGATCTGGCAGAAAAGCTGGGCATGATACCCTCTGGGGCTACAACAACAGCAAGAGCTGTTTTCATTGTCGATCCCAACGCAACGATAAGAGCAATAATTTATTATCCTGCAGAGGTTGGAAGAGATGTTGATGAAATTTTGAGAGCATTGAAGGCGCTGCAGATAAGCGATAAGCATGGAGTTGCCTTGCCACACAAATGGCCTGAGAACGAGCTCGTTGGAAACAACGTTATCATTCCACCTGCTGGAACAAAAGATGCAATAAAGGAAAGGGAGATGGCAAAGGAGAAAGGAGAGATCGAATGCTACGACTGGTGGTTCTGCCATAAAAAACTGGAGGAGTAAATGCTGAGCGAAAGAATGCTAAATGCCCTTAACAGGCAGGTGAATGCTGAGCTTTATTCTGCCTATCTCTATCTTTCAATGGCTGCATACTTTGAATCCATAAATCTGAAGGGCTTTGCAAACTGGATGAAAGTTCAGGCTCAGGAAGAGCTTACACATGCAATGAAGTTCTTTGATTATATAAACGAGAGGGGAGGGAGAGTGAAACTGGAGGCAATAGAAAAACCGCCAAATGAATGGGACTCACCCCTTCATGTCTTTGAAGCAACATATGAACATGAGCAGAAGGTTACCAGAATGATAAATGATTTGGTAAATATGGCAATGGAAGAGAAAGACCATGCAACATACAACATGCTCCAGTGGTTCGTTGCGGAGCAGGTGGAGGAGGAGGCGAGTGCAGATGAAATAAGGCAGCAACTCCGTTTAATAGGCGAGGATGGAAGGGGCATTTTGATGCTGGATAGAGAGTTGGGAAAAAGAGTGTTTGTTCCTCCTCAGAAAGAGGAGATATAAAGGAGGTGGTTTAAATGGCGGAAAGATATGAAGTATATAAATGTGAGATATGCGGGAATGTTGTTGAGGTGCTGCATGGTGGAAAAGGGCAGCTATTTTGCTGCGGGCAACCAATGAAATTGATGGAAGAAAAGAAAGAGGAACAGGGATATGAAAAGCATCTGCCAGTAATTGAGCAAAAAGAAGGTAGCGTAGTTGTTAAGGTTGGAAGCGTGCCGCATCCAATGGAAGAAGAGCATTTTATAGAAATGATTGAAGTAATAACTGAAGATGGCAAGGTGTTAAGAAAATATCTTAAGCCAGGAGATGAGCCTGTGGCGGAGTTCAATGTTACAAATATAAAAATGGCAAGAGAGTATTGCACCATACATGGTTTATGGGCAAAGGAGATATAATGAAGATAGGAGAGGAAATTCCGGATATAGAGGCGGAGGCATATCACGAAGAGCAAATAAAGAAAATAAAATTACAGGATTACAAAGGAAAGTGGCTTGTCTTGGCATTTTATCCTGCCGACTTTACCTTTGTTTGCCCAACCGAGCTTGAGGAGCTGGCAGAATATTATGATGAATTTAAGAAATTAGACGCAGAGATACTCAGTATAAGCACTGATACTGCATATGTTCATAAAGCATGGCATGATGCATCGAAAGCCATAGGAAAAATAAAATTTCCAATGGTTGCAGATCCAGCAGCGAAGCTTTGCAGAGCTTTCGATACATATATTGAGGAGGAAGGTGTTTCAACAAGGGCAACTTTCATCATAGATCCGGATGGAAAAGTGGTGGCAATGGATTTGCATGATAACAGTATGGGAAGAAGTGCAAAGGAAATTTTAAGGAAATTGCAGGCTGCAAAATACACGAGAGAGCATCCTGGCGAGGTATGTCCGGCGAGCTGGGAGCCAGGAAAGGAGACGCTTAAAATAAGCCTAGAACTGGTGGGCAAAATATGAAGGAAAAAATAATCGTGGACGTAAGGACAAGGGAAGAATTTGTCAAGGAGCATATAAAGGGAGCAATAAACATACCTCTATACGATATTGATTTCTATATACCTTTTTTGATAGAAAGGGAGGTTCTTCTCTATTGCGACACTGGGCGGCGGGCGGAGATTGCGGCAAGAAAATTGAAGGAAAGGGGAATAAATGCAGCGATGATTGGCGAGGAGGAAGTAAAGGAATATGAAAAGGAGGGGAAAGGCATAATATGTGCTGTGAATTTTGTTTCTGTAAGGGGTGGCAAGGAAAAAGAATTTGAGGAGAGTGTTGAAGAGCTTTGCAGGGCAACAGATGAAATGCCTGGCTTTCTTGGCTCCAAGCTGCTCAAGGTTAATGGTATCTCTGCCATAGGAAGTGGTTTGCCAGGCGAATTGAGAAATGAGGAGGTGAAACCAACAAAATATATAATTCTGACTTACTGGGAAAGCAAGGAGGCGCATGATGAATCTCATATGAGCGAGATATTTAGAAAGGCTTTTGAGAAAATGC
>CAZTDS010000059.1:7842-8393 GCA_964612535.1 uncultured Thermoplasmatales archaeon | reverse complement strand
GTTGTTTCCATAACTCACCTTTTTTAAGCGTTGTTTCATCATATCCATCTTGATTCCATGGAGGATTTGTTATGCATACATCAAATTTCTTTTCCTTGAATTTTGGGAAAAGCAAAGTATCGCCATGGGCAATGTTATGATTCATTATATCATGAATGTAAAGATTCATTTTGCAGAGGGCATATGTAGTTAAATTTGCTTCCTGTCCATATAAGAATAGTTTTTCTGCTTCTTCTCCAAATTTTTCTTTGACATGATCATACGAAACAATAAGCATACCTCCTGACCCACAGGCAGGATCATAAACTGCTTCTCCTGGTTTTGGGTCCAAAATTTCTACCATTAATTTTATTACTTCTCTTGGAGTGTAAACTTCTCCTTCTTTTGCTTTTTGTGGGGCAAAATAACGGAGAACCCATTCATAGGCATCGCCTAGAATATCTGGCGAGACATGACTAAGTTTTTTCTCGCTAAATAGCTCGATAAGTTGGCGTAAAATTTCCAGATTCTCTCTATTTGAAGTAAATTGAATGAAATCAACGCTATCCACT
>CAZTDS010000059.1:7361-7832 GCA_964612535.1 uncultured Thermoplasmatales archaeon | reverse complement strand
CTTTAATGCTTTGGATAATGTTTCTGGTAGAGTTGCAACGTTTTTTCTTATATTTTCCCATAAAAATTCTTCAGGCAAATTGAAAGTATGCCAGTCCTGATGCTTTGCTTCCTGTCTTGCTTCTTCCTCACTCAATCCATCTCTTATGGCTTCCTCATATGCCTGCTGGTATTCCATTTCCCACTTATCACTTATTCTTTTAAGGAAAAGCAAAATTAGAATGAATTTGTAATCAACCCTCGTTCTAATCAAATCAGCAGCTTTTTTGAGAATGCTTTCGATATCGCTTCTCGTCAATTTATAATCTTTTATTACTTCGCCTGTAAAATTGTTCAGCGGTTTTATTCCCATTCTATTTTATATAATTTTTCTATCTTTAAATTTTTCTCGAAAAATGGTTACAATGAGAATCAGGATCAGGCTATGATAGCATCTACTCACTCATTCTCCACGTCATATCCTGCTTTTTTG
>CAZTDS010000059.1:0-7351 GCA_964612535.1 uncultured Thermoplasmatales archaeon | reverse complement strand
GGATTGAAATTAAAATTTCTTTATCTCTTTCGATGCCTTCTTTCAGATAAAATCAGACTATGGTAGGATTGAAATACGCTCATCGAAGTGTGGCTTAGATTGAGCTTTTCTACGATAAAATCAGACTATGGTAGGTTGTCTCATCTACTCACTCATTCTCCACGTCATATCCTGCTTTTTTGATTGCATTTATGGCTTTTTCTTTATCGAGAGGATTTGAGAGGGTGACGATTTTTTTATCAAGAAAAACTGAAAATTGCTCTATTCCAGCCTTTTTGAGTTCTCTTTCTATAGATGCCTTGCAGTTTCTGCAGTGCATATCTGGAACAAGCAGCGTTTCTTTGGTTTCTTTTGCTATCGCTTTCTTCTCAAAAAATGATGATGCAATGGCTCTTGCTATGAGGGCAGCGAGAATAACGCCCGATACCACCTTAACCCAATATGGTGGCATAAAGGTGAGAGTTGCTATACTCTGCCAGTAATCCCATATGAAATTGAAAAATATGCCTGCAAAAAGAGAGAGGAATATGATGGAAAAAAGATATATTAAAAAACTTCTCCTGCCCAGCTTGTATCTCACAAATGAAAGAGTGATTGTGTTTGTCGCTGGCCCCGCTATTAGAAACACGAGTGCCGCTCCGGGCGAAAAGCCTTTTGCTATCAGAGCGGTTGCTATTGGAATGGAACCTGTGGCGCAGACATATAAAGGCAAGGATATTGCAAGGGCTGCAAACATGTCATATGGATATGCTGCCTCGATTTGAAATGGAATGGATGCGATTATGCCTCCAGCAATAACACCTATCACAAGCCACTTCCCCATATCTTCGGGCAATTCAAAAAAAGCATATTTCATTCCATCCATGAAACTCTTTCTTTCCTCTTCATGCTCATGTTTCGTTGTTTTCTCACCGTCTCCCTCCACAATATAATTCATAAAGCCCGTGAATATGCCCGCAAAAAAAGCAAAGATAGGGCGAAATATAGCAAAGAGAGGACCGAGGAGAGAATAGGTGGCAAGAATTGAATCAACACCTGTTGTGGGCGTAGAGACAAGGAAGGAAAGTGTGGCGCTTTTACTCGCCCCCTCCTCGCGCAGTGAAGTTGCGATGGGTATCACACCGCATGAACATACCGGCAAAGGAACGCCGAGCAAACTTGCTTTCACTATGCTCTTCTTTCCCTTCCCCAGATGCCTTTTTATAAATGAGCTGCCCAGATAAATATAAATTAGCCCGGCTATGAACATGCCGAGCAGCAGATAGGGTGAGATATCAAGCCATAAGCCAACTATTTCTTCAATTATTTCCTCAATCATTCCCAGTCAAGCAGCCTTTTCTCTCCTTCAATTTTCTTTATCTCCGTTATATCTTGCGTAACCTCCATCGTGCCTATATACTTGCCATCTTTTCTTACAGCAAAATATTTTATGAGGATTTTTCTTCCATTCATATCAATCCAGAATGCTGCTTCATCCTTTGTTCCTTTCTTAAACTCATCAAGAATTTTATTAACAATGTGTATGCTTTTGCTTGGATGGCAATTCTGCACCTTCCTTCCTATGATTGCCTTAGTCCTCACAAATATTCTGTCCTTTGCCTGATTGAAATATTTTACAGTATCCTCTGCATCGATGAAGGTGATATCGACTGGCAGGCTATTAAGCATTGCCTCAAGTTCCTCTATTTTTAAACTCCCTGTTGCAAAGTTAATTTCCCCTTCCCTTTCCTCTCTCCCCTCCTCTTTCTCTTCCATTTCTGGTGGAATGAAGCAGCAATAACCAATTTCATCAAACTGCTTTCTTGCATCTTTCCATTCCTCGCCATTCATGATTCGCAATGCTGTTGGGAAAAGAACATTATTCTCCTTGTAAAAGTGCTGCGAAATTGTTTCCTGCAGAAAAATAGCCATTTTCTCAATCTCTTCATAATCGCCTTCATTTGCTGCCTCATAAATCTTCTTCTTTATCTCTCTTATTTTATCGTGATCCATCCACATTATGGCAGGCGGCTCCGTAATGCCGTGCTTTTCCAGATATGGAAAGAGGATATTTTCCTCCCTCAGATAATGCTTCTCCGCCTCCTTTAGGTGCTCCACAATGTGCTTTATCCTTTCCTCATCCTTTGTCTTCGCCGCTTTTCGCAGCTCCTCGGCATAACCGAGCAACATTTCATGCTCCTTCATGAGGATATGAACGGGGTGCCATTCTGGCAAATCAATTTTTGATTTCTCCACCGCCTCTCTAAAAACTTCAAGATGCACCTCACACAACCTGCTTATTTCCTCTCTTGGAATACCCTCTTTTATTAACTCCTGCTCCACCTCGGCAATTTCTTTCGGCGTTAAATCTTTCAAAATTTCCTTTGCCTTCTCTCTAACCTCTTCAATGCTTGCACCTTCATGAAGCTGTTTTATTATTGTTTTGAGCATCCCTTTCTTATCTCCAAGCGCTTCCATGATTCGTATTACGCCGTAATATAAAAAGATTACGTTAAATTATCATTTCCCTCTTAACTATGCAATCAGGTGGAACATATTTGGCTATTCTGACAAACTTTCCTGCAACATAGATTTTATAGCCCTTTTCCCTCAAACATTCCGCATCTATTTCAAAAATAACAATATTTTTATCGTGTCTTTTTGCCGTTTCTATTGCGTTTTCTTTGTCAATGCTTAAATGAACGAACTGCCTTCCCATCGGCTTTATTCCTTCCTGCAAAATTCTTTTTAAATTTCTGACTGCGGTGCCGTGATACAAAATTCTGCTGCTTCTATCCTCTTCATGATTTATCCTCACTTCATAACTATGCCCATATCTTGCCCTTATTCTGTTCCCTCTTATCTCAAACCTTCCTTTCTCATCCTCAGCAATTACTTCCTTTATATTTTCTTCAGTAACCCACGAATAAATTCGTGAAATTGCCCTGATTAAATCTTTGATGGAAACGAAACCATATTCATCTGGCTTAAGTCCAAACTTCCATGGATTGTGGCGGAGTACATAACTCATTAGCTTACTCAGCCTGACTCTCTTTTCTTTATCCATTATGTCAGCATCATTTCTTCATATTCCTTAAG
This sequence comes from uncultured Thermoplasmatales archaeon, assembly GCA_964612535.1. Classification (GTDB taxonomy): domain Archaea; phylum Thermoplasmatota; class E2; order UBA202; family JdFR-43; genus JdFR-43. The sequence continues at coordinate 4,273 of CAZTDS010000059.1, read as the reverse complement.
ATATTTCATTGATTTTTTCACATCCACAAACAGCTTCGCCGCTTCTTCCACATCCTCCTTCTTTATTCTCTTCCTTTTGTGATATGATGCAATGTTTGATGCAGGGGCGATAAGCTGAACAGCGTAGCGGAGAGATGTTTTTGTCCCTATATCAGTTAAATAATCCAGCGCCTCTTCCTCCATCTGCACCTTTTCCTCCTTCAATCTTATTTCAAGAATCTTTCTAATTTCCTCCCTGCTATATGGTTTTGTTGTTATTATTAGCAGGCGATCTATGAAATCCAGAGGCACTCCATGCGGCGAGTTTATCTCTGTTCCCCTAATCTTTGCCATTCCTCTGTTGGAGGCAAGTATTATGATTGGTGCAAGTTCTGATTCCATTGCCCTGTTGAGGAAGGCAAATGCCTCTATGTCAAGCATATGAACTTCATCGATGAATAACACGCCCGGAATTATCTCAGCCCTCCCCTCATCAACCCACCTCTTTACCATCTCGTCTACTTCCTGCCTCGTCTCATTTGTTATCTCCTCCTTCCCTCCGAAAAACAGGCTGAAAAAGCTTCCTCTCCTTGACGTTGCTGTGTCAAGATCATGCAATGATAGCACATAAACAAATTCCTTTTCTTTCACAATGCTTCCCGCCGGCGTATCAACAGCTTCCTTCACATGCAAATCCATTCCTTCCTTCTCCAGCGCCTCTTTCGTCTTTCCAAGTTTAACTATTCTGCCCGTCTCAGCATCTATTTGAATTACATCTCCCACCTCCACATTCTGCTGTATGAGGTATTGAGCAAAAGTTTCATCCACCCTAAACTGCTTTTCTTCATCCTTTGTTTTTAAACCGAGTGTTGCAGACTTTGGAATCTGCTGATATGGATTGTATGGATGCGGAACACTCTGTATATCTATTGATGTAACCTCTCCCTCGTAAATCTTCCTCATTTCATGTATTCTTACACCTATTGCCTTCCTCAATGCCTGCATGAGAAACTCCGTCTTCTTCATTTCCGCCGAATAAATTTCCGAGCCAGAGATGGAGACGAAAGGCACATCCTTGCCAAGTTCTCTTGCCATTCCAACGGCTATTGCAGTTTTTCCTGTGCCTGGAGGACCAGCGAATAGTATTGCCCTGCCTGCAAACTTGCCCTTTTTCACCATATCCACAACTATGCCTGCCGCCTCCCTCGCCTCTGTCTGGCCGACGAGACCATCGCCTACTATCTTTGCCTTTCTTCTCTCCAGTCCTAAGCCCGTAATATGAGAATGGCTTCCCACTCTTTCAAACCTCTCCCCCTCCATTTTTATCACCTATCATCTCGAATACAATTTGAGTGAAAACCTTATTTTTGCCAAATTTGCCATATATCGCCTTCAATTCCTTCTCCAGATCCTTTTTCCTTTTCATCCCCTCCATCATGACATCTCTTCTATTAATTTCCTTCCATGGAATCTGCCTTACCTCTATAATGCGGGCTTTTCCCAGGTACTCTCCACCTGCCACTATTTTAACTACCTCATCTTTTTTATAATTTTTACTTCCGATTCTAAGCGTCGCTACCTTTTTCCCCTGCTTCAGCAAACTTTTGTACTTCTTTTTGAAATTCAACGACTTCATCCCTATCACCATAGAACTCATTCACCACTTTTCTAACAACCTCTATAAGCATCTCCTTACATTTCTCCTCATTTTTGCCCATGATATTCGCAACTCTATCCCAGCCTTTGCACTGCAGATTCTTTGTCAGCAGGAGTAATCTCTCCTCCTCATTTAAAATTTTTTTTCTGTTACTCAGGAAGAAATTGTATGCAAGTTTGAACAGACAGTCCTTAACTGTTTTATATGTAAGGCCAGCCTTGCACATATAGGCGAGGAGGCGGCGCAATTCATTTTCACTGAGTCCGAGATCATTTATTTCCTCTCCTTCATATGAATCCAGTATCAACAAAGCCACCCTGCTATTTAAATCACGCAATGGTTCAATGAGCCAGTACATGAATCTCCTGATGAATTCACCTCTTATTTTCTTCAATTCTTTTTCAAATTTCCCGCTTAGCGGCTTCACAACAGCCACAGAATATTCAGCACTCACCTCATTCATGCTCGTTGTCATGTGCATCGGCAAAAAGCCATTTTTCAGCCAGAATTTTAAAAGCTGAACAGTGGCTCCAAAACTTGCCCCTATGTAATCCAGTCCCATTTCCCTTGCCTCTTCAACAACACTTTCCAGCGCCTTGGAACCAACTCCATGATGGAATAAATCTGGATGAACGGCTATTCTTACAACCCTCATACCTTTATATTCTCCGAGTCTTTTACGGCGATAGTGGCGAATCATTATCTGCGGAATTACATTTCCAGGAATCATTGAGCTTTCGTAATAAAGACGATGGCAATCTTCCTTACCCATATTTCCTTCCAGAGCCAGTTGCATCGAACATATTATCTTGCCATCATAGCTCATAGCCCTCGCCATCTGATTTGGAGCATCGCATAAAATGGCGAAATCATTTGGATTGTTTTTGTAGTGGGCGAGGATAAGTATTCCAAAAAACTCCCGGAGTTTCTCTTCATCTTTCAAAAGTTCCTCCATGTCAAATTTCTCATATTTTACCTTCTCTATTTCAATCTTCTTAACTTCCGCCGCCTCCGCATCCAACAAAAGAGTATCGAAAGCCCATGCCTCTATAGGATCATATCTGCTGTAGCGTATTGGTTCCTCCATCTCAAACTCAAGCAATTTTATATCCATTGTTTTTAAGCGCTTGAGAAATCTCACAGAAAAACTTCTGCCCGCGCCCTCATACCCATGAATTGTTGAAGAATAAATAAGGCGGTTAGTATTTTTAATAAAATTGAGCAAAATGTTTGGTGGAATGGAGGCAGCTTCATCAACTACAATCAAATCTGCATGCTTTTCTATTGCATTGAGAGGTGTATAATATTCGATGGCAATATTATTTGCATATATGGCAGCTATATCATTGCCAGTCAATTTTTTATTCACCTTTATGCCCATCTTCTTCCATATAATTTCAGCGAACCTGAAAATCTCCTGAACATTTTTCTTATCTGGAGCAACAAGCATAACATATATATTTCTTTTATACTCAAGCAGCCTTTCAATCAATGCGGGCAATGCAATTCCTATGGCACTTGATTTTCCCCTTCCCCTATTTGCTTTTAAAACGACAGCCGTTGCAGGATCGGGTTTCTCAATTAAATTTTCAAGCAATTTTATAAAATCAACCTGATCCTGTGTTATTGCAATTTTGTAGGCAATATCATTAAATGCTCTTTTTTCTGGCAACTTTGGCTTCCTACGCCTCTCCCTTTTACTTTTAAAATTCCCCTTCTTTATCACAACACCATCTTCTATTATGGCTATACCCCTGTGCTTTCGTAACTTCTCAACAAACCACGGAACAAATAGCTTCCTTATATCCTTCTCTTTATAAGGCGGCGTGAGGAGGCGAAGATGATATTTATTCACCATCTTTTTCCATTTCTCAAGTTTTGGTGTAATTAAGAAAATTAAACCTCCTCCTCTCACTATTCCATAAAGTTTTCCAACATCTGAGGGCTGGAGGGAGTGATAAACGTCGAGAATGAGAATATCGTATGTTGTTCCCAGCAGTTTACCAGAATCCTTCAGATGGAAACAATCTATGCCATTAACTTTTATTTCAAGTGATGAGAGAAGGGCTATTTTCCCATTGCAGTCTGCAAGATAAGAGAAGAGAATATGAAAACTTTTTTCTCTATCTCCAGCAAGCACAATCATACGCCTCTCATTGTATTTCTTTGCTTCCTTCGCCAGCTCCCTGATGTGTTCTATTGCATCTCTCGCCTCCATCCTTTTCCATATTATGTGCTCATTTTTAAACTTGATGAAGCATCGGATATAGCAACCTCGATGATTCCTTTCGGGCGAGAGCGAGAGCAAATAATTTTAATAACCTCCCCATTTTACCATAAGCAGGGGTAGCCGAGCCAGGCCAAAGGCGCAGGCTTGAGGGGCCTGTCCCGTAGGGGTTCGCGAGTTCAAATCTCGCCCCCTGCACTATGTTTTCTTGTAATTTTTCTATTAGCTCCTTCAGTCTTTCTTCAAGAAAAGCAGAGAGGTTTCGTAGTTGCTGACACTCAATCTTTCAACTCCTCCAATATCTTCTCAAATTTTGGTTTTAGAGGAGGAATTTCCTTTTCTATGACTTCCCATACAATTTCTAAATCAACACCATGGTATTCATGTATTAGTTTATCCCTCATTGCAGC
>CAZTDS010000058.1:7477-8569 GCA_964612535.1 uncultured Thermoplasmatales archaeon | reverse complement strand
TAGCGTTCCCCAATCACTTTCAGCATCATGAACATCTTTAGCCTTAACTTTGATTATATAGCTTCCTTTTTCTTCCCAAGTATGTGCTACAGTTACTTCTTCACCAGATTTATACGGGCCAATCCATTCTTCTATGTTGCCATCCCCCCATTCTATCCAGTAATATATGTCATCTCCATCAATATCTGTAGTGCTAAACGTGTATTCATATTCCTCGCCCACTTTTCCACTTGTTGGACCTGTTATAGTTGGTGTAGTGGGCGGGTTATCTTCTGCATATGTTATGAAACAAAAATCTTCATCCTCAATGTTGTCGATCCAGGATAATCCCCCATCAGTTGAAAAATGCATCATGCCTCTCTTATATGGGTTTCCACCAGGACAAAGCACCCAATCAATTACATCTGGATATTCGAAATTCCCTTTTCCTCTAACTACAATATAATATGTTTGATTTACAGTTACATCTATGTCGGGGAAATCAAACTCAATCCAGGTACCCTCCCAGCTTTGAGGAATATCTTCAGCAGAAACCGATGACAGCGTTAGATCCTCCCCAGTTAAAGAACTGCGAATGCCAACAATCACTTCACCAGTAGGATTTCCCAGTTTATCGAGAAGAATCTCAAGTTTTGTATACCTTTCTAGACCCGGTTTAAATGATTGTGCCAACCATAGATCAGAGTCAAATCCGGCGGACGCCCCCCAACCCTCATATCTGGTTTCAGTTTGACTTTGATCAACTACCTCATCTGGGTTAATTAGTATATCGTTTGTTATATACCTGCTTTCATTGTATTTGTAAGACAATTTTTCTTCAACTGGAACAGCGTTCAATGGCATCAAAAACGTTACCACCAACACGCAAACCAATCCTTTCCATATTGTCTTTCTCATATTTTCGCCTCCAAAATATATAATAAAAATTTGTTTAAAAAATTTTGTATGATAGCCAAAGCATAATGCGTTACGAAATGCAAAGGGGTTGGTATGATTGTACCTTTTTGTCCGTTTTTGGTGTTTTTCTTATCTGTTGGAATGAGTTATTTTGTAACAACAGTAACATGGTTTTTGAAGGTTTTAACAACTCAG
>CAZTDS010000058.1:0-7467 GCA_964612535.1 uncultured Thermoplasmatales archaeon | reverse complement strand
ATCCAATTTTTGACATAAAAAATCATGGGGGCACAAGGCCCCATGGGAAGAGACCCACATTGTGGGTATTGCCTTTTGCCAAGCCCGACAATTGGCAAACACGCAAAATTTCGGTGATTATATCGGAGATATTTTCACTGATTTTATCGGTGGTTTATTTCTGTTTCACCCCTTATTATTGTATTAAATTTTATGGTAAAAATGATGTATATGAGGCATTGCAAGCACTTTTGCCATAAGAAATTTTAAAAAATACTGAACATGCTTAAAAATTAGAGAAAAGGGAAAGAGGAATTATTTCTCTCCCAAAGATTTTGAGGCAGTTTCTAAGCAAATCAATAAATGAAGCAAACATATTCTTGGGCATTGTAACTGGCAAAGGAGTGCTCCATTCGCTTTCCACAAAAGAATTTCTATCGTCGCAGCATATGAACCAGCAATTTATAACATGCTGAGAGCTATAAAATTGTAAATAAAATGGGCAGCCATGGGAGCAATAACGTTATGGAATTTATGAATGAGAAAAGCCAGTATCATGCCAAAGATGAATGGCATGATAATTTGCAGAAATGTTTGATATTCGAGATGCGCCATTGCAAATAAAAAAGATGAAATTAATGATGCAGGAATGAAACCAATTTTGTTTTCAAGATGCATATGTATAAGGGAGCGGAAAAAGGTTTCTTCATTTATGGCTGCCATAATAGATATTGCAAAAGCTAACGGTATGTTAATGCTTTTTCCAATTTCCTCTGCAAGTGGATTTTCTTCTTTGTAGCCAATTCCATACAATATCACAGCAGTTATTAACATAAAAGCAATTGCCGCCAAAACACCATATATCATGCTTTTCAATGCCTTCTCTTTTCTGTAATACAGTTTTTTCCATACCTCTCCATACATGAGTAAAACAAAAAGCACAGCCGGAACAAACATCACCATAAAATTGACTATCATTGAATATACTATTATCTGGGCATTGATTTCATATTCTTGTTTGACTACCAGAGTTAAGGCAGCAGAGCCATATATGGTTAGAAGAGATAGGGCTAATATGAGATAGGCGGCAAACTTTCTCATCAGCAGAAAAGTTTTTTATCCTTTTGTATTTTACGATGGAAGGGCCCGTGGGGTAGCTTGGTTATCCTTCGGGCTTTGGGAGCCTGAGACTCCGGTTCAAATCCGGGCGGGCCCATTTATTTTTTCTTTATATGCCAAATGAATGACCATCGATAAAATCCAAAACCGAGTAAAAATAAAAAAGAGAAGAGATATTCACCATTATGGCGAAAATTTTTATCACTAGGAGATTGCCTGAAGAAGGATTAAAAATGCTCGATGAGCATGAAGTAGAGATATTCGAAGGAGATGCGCCGCCGAGCAAGCAGGAAATCATTGAAGGAACAAGAGGAAAAGACGCCCTTATATGTCTCCTCACTGATAAGATTGATAGCGAAGTCATGAATGCATCCTCCAATCTAAAAATAATAGCGAATTATGCGGCAGGATATGACAACATTGATATAGATGAGGCAACAAAAAGAGGCATTTTTGTTACAAACACACCTGGCGTACTCACTGAAACAGTTGCAGACCTTGCATGGGCTCTCATACTGGCAGCTGCCCGCAGAATAGTGGAGGGCGATAAATTCATGCGAGGGGGAAAATTCAAAGGATGGGCTCCGATGCTTCTCCTCGGCAGCGATGTTTATGGCAAGACGCTTGGCATAGTGGGGGCAGGGAGAATAGGGCAGGCAGTGGCAAAAAGGGCAAAGGGTTTCAATATGCGCATACTCTATTATAGCAGAAAGAGGAAAGAAAATTTTGAAAAGGAGTGCAATGCTGAATACGTGGATTTGGAAACCTTACTTCGAGAGGCAGATTTCGTTTCCCTCCATACCCCTCTCACACCTGAAACATATCATATGATTGGAGAAAAGGAGTTAAAAATGATGAAATCATCTGCATATCTGATAAATACTGGCAGAGGAAAATGTGTCGATGAAAAAGCCTTGGTGAAAGCATTAAAAGAAGGATGGATCAGAGGGGCGGCTTTAGATGTATTCGAAAATGAACCTGAAATTGAACCCGAGTTAAAAGAGCTGGAGAATGTCGTTTTAACACCACACATAGGCTCGGCATCATATGAAACAAGGAGCAGAATGGCTGTCATGGTAGCAGAAAATGTCTTGGCAGCATTGAAAGGCGAGATACCGCCAAATTGCATAAATCCTGAGGCAGCAAATTACAGAGATTAACTCCTCATTTTATTTCTTTTGCAGGTATTCCCGCATATACTTTTCCCTTTTCCAGTCTTTTATTTTTTGTTACGAGACTTTTTGCTCCCACAACCACATTCTCCTCTATTGTTACTCCGGGCATTATGAAAGTTTCTCCGCCTATGAGACAGTTCCTGCCTATTTTCACTTTCTTTATCTTTAACTTGTCTTCTGCAAGATGGCCTGTTATAAGTGCCCTGCCTCCAATCATTGTATTGTCTCCAATTTCTATGACGCACGGATCAGCAATCCATTCTTCACCGGCGAGGAAAACATTCTTTCCTATTTTACATCCTATCATAGAAAGATAAAACGATTTTATTGGAGGAAGTACAAATATGTTTATCAGTCGGTAAGTAGGATAGTAAAGGGCAAAATATAAAGCGTATTTAAAGGCTGTTTTATCTCTCAAAGATTTTCCATATTCTCCTTCTTCATATTTCAAATTCATCACATTTATAAAGAAGGCGGTAGAGAAGATAGTGGAGAAAACGAGTATAAGATAAGCAATAACCAGAAATATGGAGAAAATAAGGAGATGGAAAAGATTGCCCATATCAAGGAATTTAAGAATAAACATTAGGAAAAGCAGCGTAGGGAAAATAGCCACACCATATGTTATTATAGGAATAACAAAGAGCAGTATAAGGCGTATAATACTAATTGCATCTCCACCGATTTTCTTTTCCTCTCCCTCATATTTCATGAAAATGGAACGGCAGAGAAAATAAAAAACCTTTCAGATTAATTTTCTTCTTTTTAAAAAGAGATGAGCTTTTCTCAGAACATTCCTGTCATTTTCATATGTGATTCTTCTCAAAGCATTTTCATAATCAAGCCAGGCAAAATCTGTATGTTCATGCGAGAGTTTAACATCATACGTATTGCTTTCAGCCAGCAAATATATCACTTCCTTATAGATGGTCTTCCCCTCTCTTTTATAAAAATAACTTATTTTTTCCATAAATCCTTCCAGAATTTTCAAATTCTCTTTTTTCAGCCCGGCTTCCTCCTCCGCCTCCCGAAAGAAGGTTTCCTCCAAACTCTCTCCTTTTTCTATGTTTCCCTTGACAAATCCCCAGTGCCCCCAGCCGTATTTGAGCAGTAGATATTTCCCTTCCCTGAATATTACACCTCCACATGAGCGCTCCACAGGCACTATCCCACCTCCTTTAGCAATTGGCGGAATGCATTCTCATAATTTTCCCCTTCTTCTGTCAGCAGTTTCTTTACATGCCTTGCAAGGTGCTTTCCAAATTCAATCTCCATTTTTGTGTATTTCCACTCCTCTCCCTTTATGCCCATTGCATAAAGGAAAGCATATGAAATCGCCTTCTCTTTTACATCCATCTTTTTTTCTTTAAGCAACTTCATAACACCCTCCTTTCCTTCTACCCTGTATGCCCTCGCCAGAGAATCCACGAATTCAGCTATTTCTCCTCCTCCAATTTTTGGGAGATTCTTTAAAATTTTCTCCTTCCTTTTTTCATAGTATTCCTTCCTTAATTTTTCATGATTGACTCCATATTTTTCCAGCAGTTTTGCAGCAGATGGCTGCTCAAGTATTATTGCCTTTCTTTCATATCTTAAAATTTCTCTCACTGCTTCTTCCTCCCATTCCTTTGGAGAAAGTTTTTCCATGAAAGCCTCAATGTCATTTCCATAGCATTCATTGCCTATCATAAAAACCCTGATGCCTTCTATATTCCACATTATTTTTTTCCTGTAATTTTCCATAAAGCTTCTATCGCCCATTTCGCCGTTTATATAATGACTGAAATCGAGCTTTTGCTGTAAGGCATCTTTTATTAAACACTCTTTGCATTTCATCTTACATTTTATAACATCTATTTTTATATCCAGCTCTATCTCTTTTTCAAAATCGGGATAATAGAAATATTTCTTCATTTCAAGTAACGTATTTCGATTGCCACATGCCTTTATCTTTACTCCCCTCCATATTATTTCTATGTATTCATCACTGCCACACGAAAACAAACTTTTCATATATTCAATGAATTGTTGAGGCGGTTCTTTTGAACAAATAAGTTTATCAGGCATGGAAAAAAGATTAATTTTCTTCTTCCTCGCCATTTCAAGATAGGCAAGCAACCTTATATGGGGCTTATCCCAGTTCTGCAAACCAGCGAGTATCTCATCCTTTGCCTTTCCTCTTTTTGCATAGTATATGTTTTCGCTACCAATTTTCATATGAGCTACATAGGGTATTTTTTGTTCTGAGAGGAGAATAACCGAAGCTAAAGCTCCAATAAAACCTCTCTTTCCCGCGAATTTCTCAATATATTTCTGCTCCCTTAGTTTTTCCACATCTTTTTTCAACTTTTCAAAATAACATTTTTTACAATCACCTATGCATTCAGGCAAAGCAAGTAAAGGGTTCTCCCTGAATTTTTTAGCTGTTTCAACAAGCTTCTTTTCTATCTGTTTCGAGGCTATTCTGACTTTCATCTGCATTATGTCTAATATCCTCCTTTTATTTCAAATTTTGCTACCACCCTATCAAAAGCAACCGCTGCACTCCTCCAACAACAAAGGCAACAAAAAGCATGATTGCAAGGGTTTTGAGCATATCTTTTAAACCAAGCTCCCTGATAAGAATGGTGAAGGTTGCAACGCATGGGAAATATATCGTAAGTATTGTCGACGCTATAACAAGCTGCTCGGGCGACATATTGAGGGGAAGGAGCATGCCAACCGCAAGGTCCTTTCGCAGAAAACCAGCTATAAGGGCAACTGCCGCCTCCTTTTTTAAGCCAAACCATGTTGCTACAACTGGCTTGAAGAGATTGCTTATAAAATCTATAAAATGGATTACATAAAGCACGTTTATGACAAAAACGCCAAAGAAAAGCCATGGTATTGCATCTTTTAGATACCATTGTACTCTCATTGCCAGTTTTTTTGCCACAGCCCTTACACTTGGCATCCTATATGGCGGTATCTCCATGAAAATCTCGGGGCTTTCTCCTTTTACAACCCTGCCCAATATAATGCCAGCAATAAGATATATTATGGCGAGGGTAACGAAAACCATAGCTATATATTTTATACCATATGCTCCAAGCACACCAAAAATCATTGCAGATTGTGCCATACATGGCACAGAAATGGCAAGAAGCGTCATGGAAATAAATCGCTGCTTTCTAGTTTCTAAACTTCTAGTTGCCAGCACACCGGGAACATTGCATCCTAAGCCCAAGAAAACAGGAATAATGCCGTAGCCGTGCATGCCGAGATGATGAAAAATATTATCGGCAAGTGTAGCCAGGCGAGGCAAATAACCGGTGTCTTCCAGCAGAGAAAGGATGGCATAAAATGCTATTATATATGGCAAAACAACACCAAAAGGAACATATATCCCTGTTGTAAGCACACCAAGAGATTCTTCGAACGAGATTTCTCCATCTATAAGCTGGCCGATGAGAATATCCCTTGCAACTCCTTCTCCCAGATAATCACTTAAATGAGATAATATACCTGCATATGCATTAAAAACAGGATCCAAAAGTGTGGCTATTCCTTCTCCTATGAATCTAACAGCCAGCAAAGAAAAGAAAAGAATTGCGAAGGCGATGGGTATGCCTGTAAGGGGTTTTATCGTAATCTCTGCGAGCCTATCTCTTAATGTATGATGCCGATGATATATTCTTGCAACTTTCCTTACTATCTCCCCAATTTTAATCCATCTTTCCTCTTCAGTAAGTTTTAAAGCAGGAGTTCTGGCTTCTTTCAATCTTTCAACGAGTTTCTTTATTCCTTCTCCTGTTAAAGCGACAGTGGGAACAACAGGCACTCCAAGTTCTTTTTCAAGTTTTTCAACATCTATTTCTATACCCAAATGTTTTGTTTCATCCCACATGTTGAGGGCTATGATAACAGGAATGTTGCTCTCGAGCAATTGAAGTGTGAGATAAAGATTTCTTTCGAGATTTGTTGCATCAACAACGTTTATGACGATATCAGCTTCCTCAAATAGCTTTTTTGCCACCTCCTCCGCCTTGTTGGAGGGCTGAAGAGAGTATGTGCCGGGTGCGTCTATTATCTCATATGTTTCTTTCCCAATTTTCATGGTGCCCTTGAAAAAATCAACTGTTGTGCCCGGGTAGTTGGATGCTATTACTCTGGCTCCAGTTAAACGGGAAAATACCACGCTTTTACCAACATTTGGGTTTCCCATCAAAACAATTTTTTTCACAATGGAAAAATTGAAGGTATATAAAGAAATTTTGATGTGTGAAGATATACACCATAGGGCATTCAAATAGAGGCATGAAAGAATTTATGAGGTTGCTTAAAAAATATAAAATTGAGTCAATAATAGATGTTCGACGCTTCCCCACATCAAAAATAGATATTTTCAAGAAGGAAAATATGGAAAAATGGCTTTCGGCAGAAAGTATAGAGTATCTCCATTTGGAGGAATTGGGAGGATATAGAGGAGGATATGAAGAATGGATGAAAAACAGGAGATGGAGAGAGGGTTATGAAACGTTGAAAGAAATTGCAAGTAAAAAGAGGGTTGCAATAATGTGTGCAGAAAAACTACCATTCAGATGCCATCGCCGTTTCATAGCAATCAAACTTAAATCAGATGGATGGGAGGTCATTCATATAATAGATGAAAATAGAATATGGGAAGAAAAGAGGAAGGATTGAATTATGCATTACTTAAAAAAAATCGATATCCTTATAAAGGGGAAAGCTGTTAATTTTTCTGGAGGGGAATGGTATGAAAAGTTGGATACCTGGAGTGGTTGGACTGGGCATACTGCTGCTCTTTATAGGCGTGGTATACGGCGTATATGCAGAAGATCAGGATGCCATGGAAACAGCGAGTGCAGTGGAAGATGTTGGTGTCTTCCTTACAGGCATAGGCTTGATTCTGGGAGCACTTGTCGATGAAGGAGAAGACAAAATCGTAAGACTTGGAATGTTGATAGCAGCGGCACTAATAATAGGACTAATCTGGTAAAAAAGCCCTCTTTTCCCTATATCTTTTTATTTTTCTTTCTGAATCCCCTTTTGTCAATAATGCCAATCTCTATTTCTCCTCCTTTATCCTTCTTCACCCTTTTTATCGCCTCTATTCCCAAATCTATTGCCTTTTTCATGCTCATCCCTTCCTCATAATTCTTCTCAAAATACTCCATTGCAGCATCTCTCCCCT
>CAZTDS010000057.1:0-8745 GCA_964612535.1 uncultured Thermoplasmatales archaeon | reverse complement strand
TCTTTTCTTTTACATCGTTGGGTTGAGTAATTTGAGAGAAAATCATTACAGCCAATATTCCCTTTATCAAATGCCAGCTTTTGAAATTATATTAAAGCCGCCTCCGGGAATCGAACCCGGGACCTATTCCTTACCAAGGAATCGCTATGCCTCTAAGCCAAGGCGGCCGCAATCAGAATATTTAGGGCTGTATTTAATAATTTTGTGAGGTGATTTTTGAAAGTAGCATATACCTCCTCAAAAATTTTAAATAAAAATTTTTCATTCACATTTCTCGAGGTAAAATGGAGATAAGAGGCCTGATTGGGGATAAAAGGGCTATTGAAGGGCTGCCAATGAGGCTGATTATCCTGGTAGTAATCGCGGGCGTTGTGTTGGCGGCTATAATAACAATGATACCGCATCCGAAAGGCAATCTCCAGGTGGAGTGTGTTTCTGTCGATGGCAATGACGGAAATTTGAAAACCATACACGACTCTGGAAGGGGTGAAGTCTCTGCTGGCGACTTCGATGTGGTGGTAAAGGTTACAGATGACAAGGGGAAGGCGATTTCAGGTGCCTCGGTAACCCTCACTGGTGCAAATGGGGCTGGCTCGGGCAAGACAGGAGATGACGGAACTGCTGTAATCACAGTAACTGGAGTCAAATTGAATGCGAATGAGGATGTGGATTACATGAAGGTAACGGTGACTGCATCTGGCTACCATAAGTATGAAGAAGAAAATTTTATCGTGATATCAAGGGTAGGGTAGTTGTTGTGGCATATGGACAAAAAAGCTGTCACGGAACTGCCGATGCGTATGGTTGTTACGCTTGTCATCGGTGGGGTCGCATTGGGCTCTGTAACATACTATCTTACCTCAAACTGTTGGAGCCCTGAAAACATACAGGTCAGCTGGAGCCCCGAAGTGCTTAACGAGGGAAGTAACACTCTTGAAGTAAAGGTGACAGATGGGCATGGAAAGCCCATTAAAAATGCTATTGTTACTGTAGTAGGTCTGGGCACCGCATCATCTAACAAAACAGGGAGTAATGGTGAAGTTCGCCTCCATATCAATCCAATATTGCCCAAATATAGGAATGAAGGATATCTCAGTATCCAGGTGAAGGCAGGCGGATGCTATAGGGATTTCACTCAGAGCGATGCTATAAAAGTTGTGAAGAGATAAGCATGTTACTAAAATTTGGTAATATCGAGAGCAAAAGCAGGGAAGAAGTAGATGTAGGGCAAATCAGAAGCTGGATAAGAAGAATAGAGCAAAACATAGACAGCATCGATAAGAGATTGGATGCAGTGGAAAGAAGGCTATCTGGAGAGATATTCACATCGCCAAAAATATTGAAAAACGAGAGCAAAAGCAATTCTGAAGTGTTGGATCGTAAAATACAGGAATTATCCCGGAAATTGGACGAAGAAATAAGGAATATGAGGGAAGAGATGCTTAGATTTGGGAGGGTGGGTGATAGAACTTATTTTGCAGGCGAAAATAGGAGCAGAAGGGGGCCAGTTGTAATATCTCACAGTAGCAAGGGAAAAGAAGGTTTAACTGATGAGCAAGAGCATGCAAAGGAGATAGCAGAGCTTGAGAGGAGAATTGAAAGAATGGAGAAAAGAAAAACCACGGTAAAGGTGGGAAGAGTAGAAATTCCCATAGAGATAACAGGGATTGTAGGTGGCATTTTTGCCTTTATAATAGCAGCTCTTCTGTTTGAAGGTTATAAGAACATAGTCACCTCGCCCGTATTTTGTATGCTTGCGGGTGCGGTGCTTATATCTGCTGCTGCCCTGAAAACATATTTGATAAATAAAAATGAAAAGGTGTAGCATATCGAAGGACAAAAGAGGCATAATCGAGATGCCCATCCAGTATATAGTAGCCATCGCCATAGCATCAATTGCAATTGCCATCACAAGCTTTGCAGGATATCAAATGTGGAAAGATATGCAGGTTAAAGAAGCAATAAAAGAAGTTGATAAGATTGTAAAGGAAGCGGAGTTAATGTACAGTAGTGCAGACAATGGCACCACTCAAACCATTACCGTTGATTTTCCTCCGGGTATTGAAAAAGTCGTATTTGGCTCTGCTGATCCCAACAATTCCAATCGCTACTATATTCTCATGGACTGGGGCGAGAATAGGAGTTTTTATGCCCAGCATGCCTGTTTTACAGGTAATGATGATGGAAAAGCTGTGATTTACGGAGGCGCGAGAAGCATAACCCTCGAACTTTTGAATCATGGCGGGAATAAGTATGTCAAAGTCAGTATTCCTTGACGATAAAAGAGGAGTTTTATCATGGCTACTTACACAGGTAGCCCTCCTGATGGCAGCAGGAGTTTTGATAGGGGCAATCGCAGGAATAGCCTTTTACGCCGACTGGCAGAAGGAGGCAGAGGCCAGAAATATTGCATTAAATTTTGTAGCAACAGTCGAATCAATGGATTTGAGGGAATTTCCAGGAGAAATCGTGTATACATTTCCCTCCAAAAGTTATCACTATGAAGTGGAAATATCGACTGATTATGTCACCGTAACCAGGGAAGACGGCACCATTAAAAATAAAATATTTGGCAGGGAAGCATTTATTGTAAAGCCATATGTAAGAACGCTGGCCCAGGGCTGGAGCAGCGGCAAAGAATTGCATAATTTTTTGAAGAGCGAATATGGGGCGGCAGGAGATGCCGATGACCCTATTACAGCCAGCCAGAAGAAAGAAGTGGTATCGTATCTGAAGAATGAGATGTCATATACAGCCCATGAAACATCGGTCGACCCGATAAAAGCAAATGCAAATGAGCCGGTTTTCATAGAGAAGACATTCATTTATTTCAAAGAAAAAGGTGGAGATATTGAAAGGAAAGGCATTGTTATTATCCATAGGGAGGTTTGAAATGCCATTTTTGAAAGATAAGAGAGGGATATCCGAAGAATTTACGTCTCTGCCTGCCCTGATGGTGGTGATGGTGGGTTTTGCCATTTTCTTTGCGTTGATAGCAGGCGTTTATACTTCGTATAACGAGAGAATGGAAGCCGTGGATAGATATGAGGCAGCCAACTTTGTTTTAGAAAAACTTATGATGGTTGATGGGCCCTTAGGCGAAAAAGGCGTTATAATGCCAGGAGGTGTAATAAGTCTCCCTAAATTTAGCAGCCTTACAGCAGATGATATGGCCGATATAAGGGGGAATAGCAGTATAGTCGGCGTAAAATTTGGATTTAAATTAGAAGTAAGCGCAAAATATAATGGCAGCCCGGTAGAGAAAGGCATTGAGGATAGGCAGAAAGATACTGTCGCAGCATCAAAGGAGGTACCTGTTTATTTGAATGATGCGCAAACCGTACCCGGAATCTTCACAGTAATGGTTTGGAAAGAGTGATGGAATGATAAAAAGAGAATTTATGAGAGACAGGAGAGGCATATCCATCATGCAGGACGCAGTACTTTTCTGTGTAATGGTATCCCTATCAGGTGCGGTGCTCATGCCTGCTTTTACATCCAACGCTGTGCAGAAAGCATATATCGAAAAAGAAAACGAGGAGAAAGCAGAAGAAATTCTCCATAAATTTATGACATGCAAGGTAGATGAATTTGAACATCTAAATGCAGAAAACATATTGGGCAGGGCTGGCATAAATGCATCCTACGGTTTGCTCAAGCCATTAGTAGATGGTATGCTGGAGAAAGAGGAAATGCACCGTACTTATGCTGATTTATGTACAGAATGTATGGCATGTCAACTCAGGTTCTCTGGTAGACAACTAAATGTTTTGACCGAGAATTTTACTGAAATGACAGAGGCAAAATTAGGCGAATTTATGGATGAACAACTTGGCAGCAGATATTCATATAACTTTACAATAGTGTGGAATCCCATTGCAGGATTTGATTTTGGTGGAGAGCTTTCAACAGGAGATGTCATTCCATCAGATGCTGATGTATACACAGCCATTGCATATGCAACAATGCCCTCTTCTCTATTCACCAAAGATGTTAGCGTTCTATTGGAAAATATGAGGAATTATATTGAAAATTCTGTAAGTAAGAATGACTACGTTTCTGACTTTAGAGATGGACAGATATCTGAAGAAGAATTTAAGCAGCATCTAACAGAATTTTTGGTAAATCTTATTGATGACATAATCTGGAGAGGTTTTGATAATGGAAGCAGCATACTGGATGTAATAATAGATTACATTTTTCAGGGCGTAAAAAATGCCATAGAAGATGCCTTTGATGACGCACTCAACATGACTGCCATCACAATTATGGAAGCAGCTGGAGAGAATTTTAGCGAAATTGTTGCCCGACTTATGAAAGATAGCTTTTGCCAGATTTTTCCAGTCATCAATGCATCTTTACCTATGAAGAAGTTGATAAGTGAAGTCAAAGAATCCATTAAAGAACAGGCAAAAAATTTCGTGAATGAAACTATAAAAAAGCGAGTTACGGCAATGGTGGAAAATGTGGCGAGCAATATTAATAAGTTCACAAACATCAGAGCAGAAATCATTAACTGGGTGTTTCAGCAAATTAATTTTTGCAGGGCAAAAGTAATGTTATCAATATGGGAGGTATAATGGAGTTTATAGAAGATAGGAGAGGACGTGTGCCGTTTGCCGTGCTGGGAGTATTTTTACTTGTAGGTAGCGCTGTCACATCAGGAATCATAACAGGTCTTGAAAGAGAGCATGCCAGAGAAATCCCAATTACATTGAAAGTAGAATCAGTGAATTATTTGATAAAGTACGCTGAAGCAGATATTTCACGTGCTTTGGCTTATAGCTGCCTTGAAGCATTAAAGAAAGTCGGAGAAAGTCCTGTTACCTACTCAAATTTATCATCAGAGGCAGCAAAAGATTACTCAGATGAAAATGGAGATGGCAGGCCAGATGAAGATATAGTTGGCGAGAATGGGATTGTCGACACCTTCGATGAGAGCGTGAAATTTAACAAAAACTGGGCGCGTAATATGGTAAGGGTGAATTTTAACAGATATCTAAATGTAACATTCACTCATAATATTTATCAAGATAATGATTATGCTATCAATGTTTTTGACCCTGAAAATAATGGGGCTATTGACGACTGGAGAGATATAGAGTTTGATGATATTGAAATGGAATTGGAGAGGGCAGTATATGTAAAAAGCTTGGTTTCTGAAGATAAAAATGTTTATCCTGCCTATTGGAAAGCATCTGTAAAAAATTTGGAAATTGAGATTTGCAATTTATCATCAGGTGAGAATTTTTTACATTCAATAAATGTTAGCTGTCTCATCCCATCACGCCTCCCGTTGCTGATGGAGTTAACAGAAACATATCACAGCAGTAT
Source organism: uncultured Thermoplasmatales archaeon (assembly GCA_964612535.1). GTDB lineage: Archaea > Thermoplasmatota > E2 > UBA202 > JdFR-43 > JdFR-43. The sequence goes on along the minus strand of CAZTDS010000057.1, from coordinate 3,411 downwards.
AAATGGAATCTCCCCGCTTATGGGGCTGGTTACTGTAATGGGGGAAGGATGCACCGAAGTACGGGCCCTGCTTCAATATGCGGGCAAGTACAACTGGATTTCAAATATTGTGGATGACAGATGGATTCAGTACCTGACAAATGTTGGGCTTATTGCCATACAGTATTCTGTTTTCAATAGCGTAGATCCCATGGAATTGGTACATCTTGCATTAAATATCAATGACCTCATATCCAAAAGCAATATTACCGATGCAGACAGATATGTCAGTAATAATGCAGAAGATGAAATAAAAAATAAAATTCTGGGCACGCTTTCCCTTCCCATAGACTATAGGGAATACAGATTCAGAACATTTGGAAATGGGACAGATAAAAAAGCCGAAAAAGAATTGGGCAGTATTATAGGCAGTCAACATATGGAAAAAGGATATGCATCCGTATATAATCTATCAAGGGATATACTGAACGAAACCTCTGTTACCTATTACTACTTCAATGAAAGTGCCAATCCAAAAATGCTGTTAGAAGACAGATGGATGGGATATAGCTTCACCAGAAATGGTTATAGATATCATCTTTCCACAGGACATGGGGATACAGACAATGCTGCTCTGCAGAAAATTTTTGTTAAAAAATATCTGCCTAAAACAAACTCTACGATTCTCCAGAAAATATCGGATGAAATTCGCAAAGAATACAGTGTTGGCTTTACCACATATATGAATAAAACAAAAATCAACGAGTCATATTCGAACTCCTTTTTGGGGGAGTGGAAAGGGCCTGTAAGCTGTGGAAAATGGAATCTTGTAAGAAGCGTCCCTGAAGGAAATATTTTGTTGGATGGTGAACTGCCCTTATCTGTCCCTCGCTATAAAGAAACGTGGAAACTGGAATGGGAAAGAAAGGAAATATGGGAGCATAAAGAATGCCATATAGAGCATATCGGGAATGATACAATGGAAGCGTGCAGCTGGATTCCGTATAATATAACTCACTACTATACTGAAGAGGTTAATTTCAGTTTAATTATTTCTGATTACCCTGAGCATGTACAGGACATATTTTGCCACAAAAAAGTTTTCGGAAACCCTCCTCATAAACGGCATGAGGACGACAATATGGAATTTTTATTGAGAAAATATGTAAATAATTATTTCACCAACTGGAGAGATTATTATACGGATACCAGTAAAGATGCAGGTATTGGAGAAAATATGACTTTTCCGCATATAAGGTGGGAAAATAATGTTGCAGATGGGGATGAAACTGGCTATGATAAAATAAAGTGGGTGACAGATGAGTGTGTAGCTGCATTGTACAATATAACCAAAATGATTAAGGAAGACAGTAATAAATATGGCAATATATCAGACCATTTTAATAATACTGCAGTGAACTTATCCTTGATAGATATGGAGAGGGATCTGGTGGTTAAGGAATTTGAGGATAACAGGGGCAGATATCTGGATGAGGGATATTATATGGAGGGAGGCGAATATAAGAGCGTTGCTGCAAAGGTTATCCTTGAAATCAGGAAGTGGTTTTTGGACGAAATAGAAAAAAAATTGAATACTTCTTATGCTGGCGTAGCAAGAGAAGAAATAGATGAGCAATTGAGAAGTTACAGTACCGGCGCTTTCAAAAGCTATCAGGATTATGAAGATGCCATTGATGAATACAAAAACAGCATTTCCCAGCTCACAGACATTCAGTTTGGCAATCAGATGAAGTTGAAAAAAGGATGGGAAGAAAATGTGACTTTAACAATAAGTACAGACCCGGATTATTTTGATTTTAACAATCCCCCGTCCAGGGAGGAGGACTGGCGGTTTGATGTAAAAAATATCTGTTTGTTTGGCCCTACAGGGTTGCCGTTGCTTCCGACTCCTGTGACGCCTTGGATTGTAACAATAAACTCATGGTACATACATGTTGACGGGCACTGGGATACTTTTAAGGTGCTTGACAGCAGCGATGAAACCCATCCGGACCCGCTGTTTGGTCATATCGGGCAGACATATACCCGGGAAAGAAAAATAGTATTTGATACGGTGTGCTATCCAGAAGACAGCCCGGAAATAGGGCAGTGCAGAAGGTTAAACTTTGAATTTGATACAATGAGTTTAGCCATTGTTCCATCTGGCAGATTGCCTATTGGAGATCTGGATGGTATTGTAGAATCAGATAGTGTTGGAAATTAGAGGTGAGATATGAAGGTGATATTTCTATCGTTGGTTTGCATGCTTTTCATGATTGATATCATTCCCATATCAGATGCAGGCGAGTGCGAATACGGCACGGTGCAGGCATGGGCGAGAACTTTGGATGAAAATGGAGAATGGGGAGAATGGCAGAATGCAACCGTTCATGCCAAACTTAAAGTTCATGAGCCATTCCAGGTAAAGGTCAGAGTTACGTCAAAAGTGGATTGCAAGCATTTGTATGTTTCATTGGAAAGAGCAGGAAATACGGCATCATATGAAGTAGTTGAAGGGCCAAGTAAAATCATGGATTATGTACGTAATCACGATGTCCCGGCAGGATGGTCAAAGACGTATGAATGGACTGTTCGTCCAACAGGAAACTGGACGGATGGGATAGCAGCATTGAATATCGGAGCCTATTTTTATAAAGTCTACAAAACCGGCGGCTATTATGATGGGGATGAGAAAATCGTTGATTTCACTGTCATCGCTGCTTATATCTCTTCAAAGGAATGGCATGGAAGTATGGCTAATGGAAAAAATTCCACCCCTGCATTCGGAGATGCAGCAGCAATAACATCTTTTGCGCTTATCATTCTTTTCATTCCAAAATGGAGGAGATATGAAAGGAGATGAAAGGGGCCAGACTTTTATCCCGATAAGGGTGTTGATAAGCATCGTTGTTGCGGGGATTATAGCAGGGCTTGCATTTACAGGGCTTCAATATGCTGCGAAGGTGGCGGCGGAGAAGCAGGTTGAGAGGGAATGTAGTGAAATGCTATTTCAAATTTCAACAATGATTGCAAGTGGAGATGCCCGGGATATTTATGACATGCATGATGATAGAGGCGATAAAAGGAGCATAGAACTCGATTTACCTGACGAACTCATCTATCTGGGCCTGGGTGTAGACCCTGATGATAGAGTACATGGGTTAACAGGCAACGGTTCATGCATCTTTTATAAGATAGAGGGAATGAGCAAGAGAGTTATATGGCTTGATGAAAGCATGAAATTCAGGAAAGGGAGAAATGACAGTGGGATATGGGTAATTGACAAACCAGAACAGGGATTTGTGATAAGGGGCGGAGGGAAATACACGATTACTTTTGAACTGGTTAAAGATGCAGAGGAAGTGAAATATATTCTCATAGAATCGTAGTAATTCACGTTCGAACTTCCATCATGCAACATCCACTTTCAGC
>CAZTDS010000056.1:0-8951 GCA_964612535.1 uncultured Thermoplasmatales archaeon | reverse complement strand
TTTAACTTTCTCACTCCAGAAGAACGAGATGTGAAATAATTTTGGGATACTACAGATTTTCGAGCAAATGCCTTCGTTTCCAGAATAAAATTATTTCTTCTTTTTATTTTTCTTAATTTCGGCTTTGAGTCGCTTCTTTTCCATTTTTAATGCAGCCTTTATTTCTTTTTTCCTGATTTTTTCCTTTTCCTTCTCTTCAGCCGTTTTTACCTTCTCTTCTCTAACATATCTATAGTATTTATAAGTAAGAGCAATTGAAACCAGAATATATGTGGAAAGAATAGACACAATGATAAGAGAGATAATCCATGGAATGAAAATGAAGTAGCGTATGGCAAGAAATACAGATAACAATCCAAGTCCCGCCCATGCATGGTGGCGATATATTTCATATTTCCTTGCCTTCATATTCTCCCCAACCTCCCTCCATGCATTGTCTCACGCGGTCTTATTTCCACAAAGATTGGCGCCGCCAGCGGGAGGCCCGCTATGATTGCCACGCCTACAGGAAGCATTTGTATTTCCTCTGCCGCTTTTGCATCCAAACCTTCAACGCTTGCCACTATCGCTTTCAAATCATTGGGATTGGTTGTTTTAAGAATGATATGGGTATTGCATTGAGAAAGCACATTTTTATCAACCCTCGCCGCCCTCTGGCTCACAATGGCAAGGCCTACGCCAAATTTTCTTCCTTCCGATGCTATCGTCCTTATTATCTCGCCTGCAAAACTTTTCCCCTGTCCCCTCTCAGGAGCGTATCTATGTGCCTCTTCTATAACAACAAGCACAGGAGGAATGCTTCCGTTTTTTCTCTCCTCAAAGATTTTATTTAAAAGGAGGGCAACAAGTATTTCCTGAATATATGGAGGAACTCCTCGCAAATTTATTATTGAGCATCTGCCCTTTTTCACCATCTCTTTTAAAGGCGTATAGGATGTGGAGAAGAGTTGCATTGAAATTATTTGTTCTATTTGCGGTAGCAGATGCCATTTTGCATTGCTCTTTGCCTCTTTAATTCCTTCAACGATATCTTTCAGCATGTATATTTTCTTCTCTCTCGCCTTTTTAAATGCCTCATAAAGTATGCCTTTCTGGAGAGGGGTTGCATTGGGCAGTAAATTCAGCAAGTCCTGAAATGAAAGATTTGTTTCATCGAGGTAGAGAGGTATCGCTTCTCTATTTCTGCTGCATACAGGCGAGAATTCATAAACCTGTTTTGTATAGCCTTTTGGTTTTATTCCAAATCTTTTCATTGTTGCCATTTCCTGTTTATCTAAGTTGGGGCGGCGAAGTGAGGTATATTCTCCATGCGGATCTATTATAACAACTGGTAACTCTCTTTTTATAAACTCCTCTACTATAACGCCAACAGTATAACTTTTCCCGCTTCCACTTTTCGCAAGCACACAAAGATGCTTCTGTATGAGAACATCTGGTGAGAGATGTACTCTTACTGTTGAATCTTTTATTACGCCAATGTAAATACCTTCATTCTCTATACCGAGCACTTTCTTGGCAAATTCTGGCTCAGCCCTATAAACTTTTGTGCCAACTTTGAATGGGCTTCTTGGCATATAACGGCGATCTGTCGAGCCAATTATGGTTGCATACGCAAACGTTCCTCCACTGTGATGTTTTATTTCCCATATCTGGGCAAGAATATCCTCCACCCTAACATAATCGTGCTTTCTCACTTCCTTCTCAGTTCTAAATACAAAAGATGATGTGCTGCTCTCCCGAATTTCCCCTATTTCCTCCATTATCCTATGTATCTCAAATCCTCCTTCTTTTCCTTCTCTATAAGAGATTTTTCAAGGCTTTTTATTCTGTCTGTTATTCTCTTAACTTCCTCCGCTTTCTCATCGAGGCGTGCAAAACTTATTTTTATGCCAAGCAACTCCGTAAGAACCTTTATTACCTGCCTCGCCGAATTTGGGTCAACTATATAGCCAGATGTTTCTCCCATTAAACATGCTCCTTTAAAGCCGCGAAGCATTCCTATACCGAGTAGCAGGCCCGAGGCACCTATTATGCCTCCTCCTTCCTCGCCTTTGAAAATTACTCCATGCTTTTTTAGCTCTTCCACAATTTCTGGATGTGTGGCTGCTCCTATAACACGGGGTTTTTCAACCTCCATACCTATGCCATACCCTCCCAGAGTATAAATAATATCAACGCCCATTTCTTCGGCAATATCAAGCACAGCTTCAGCAAGAATGTACTGTCCCCTTGGGCTCATTCCCTGAAAATCTCCAGTGAGTATTATCATATCCTTTCCTTTCCTCGTTCTTTTATAATACAGTTCATTTTTGACAAGCTTTATGGTTCCGTCTACATTCACAAAAACCTGCGGTGGAAAATCATTCGAATAGATTTCCGCAAATTTCTTCGCCTTTATTTCATCTATTAAATGCTCCGCCGCAAGCTTGCCCACATTGCCGACGCCTGGCAACCCTTCAATGAGTATGGGGTTGCGAAGCTTTGGTTTTTCAATATACACAACCGTGGCTTCTTTTATTCTTACTTTTTCCATATCAACTCCTCCCTTTTCAGCATCCTTCTGTATTTCCCATACTTATCCTGTGGAGAGAAGCGGGGCGGCTCTTTCTTATACGTCCTCTCTCCACAAACTGGACATATATCCTTTAAAGTATATCTTTTGCATTTATAACAGTATTTCATTTTAAATCTCTTTTGAATTCTCCTTTCCCGCCGTGCTTTTTAATGTAATCTATGCACTTCTCTACCCTCGCCTTCAGTTCTTTTTCCGCCGATTTATAATCGGGAGCCCTCACCTCTATCCTGTAAAGAGGGGCTGAAACATATCTTACGCCAATCTCAATTTCTCCCTTACTTCCCTCTATCATTTGCAGAGCTTTCTTGATATGTTTTATGCCATCTGGAGTTGGACATGTAATCTCAACATATGCTTTTATCTCAACATATGGGATGATAATGTTCTCCTTCGCAATTTCAATGAATGGCTCAATCCACTCTCCTTCAAAACCTTCCTCCTCCAGAACTTTTTCATTTCTTGCCACTTCTTCAAATGCTGAGTAAAGACTACCAAACTTTTTAATGAGTTCGTAACCAAACTTTTCATAACATTCATCTATGCTCAACCCTACTTTTTTGCCAACCATTTCAAGGAGCTTCTTTGCCTTCTGCTCATTCTTCCACTGCTGTATTTTCTCTCTTTTCTGATGCTCATTCACCCTCTTCAAAGATAAATCAACGTATCCTTTCGATGGATCAACATCCATCACCTTGCACACAATTCGCTGCCCCTCCCTCACATAATCCCTGATATTTTTGACCCATCCAGGAGCAACCTCCTTTATATGAATAAATCCTCTCTTCCCCGGATATTCTTCAAGCTCAACAAAAGCTCCAAATCCTTTTGCCTTGGTAACTGTGCATACCACCAGCTCGCCTTTTTCTGGCAGTTCTTTAAGCATGTCTCAATTCCTCTACTATTTCAGCCCTTATTTTCGCCTTCCCGCCCGTCGGCTCAGCAAGCAACGTGCCACATATATGGCATCTGACGGGCGTGCTTGCCTTGCTGAATATTATCTGCAGATTATTGCAATCTTTACATTTCACTTTATAAAAAGGCGATGCCATAACATCACCTCTTTATCTCAAATCTTTTTGCCCTTATACCCTTCTTCTGATGAGCTTTTCCACACTCCTTACATCTATATCTCAGAAAAACCCTTTTCGTTGGCTTTTCCCTTCCCTCTGGCTTTGGGCGAGGATAGCCACCGTAGCCTGCTGTCACACGCCTGAAACGGCGCTGTCCCCATTTTAGCTCTGATGCCTTCTTTTTCTTAACCCTTTCTATGGCATGCTCTGTATGATGCTGGCAGTATGGGCAGTATGTTTTTATTACTGCAGGTCGAATCATGAGATGAAAATAAGCATCCATATATAAAAATGGTGGTTCACTCCACAAACTCCTTTATCCTTCTGACGACGAAATCTTTTCCTAATGATTGGAGAAAATAGCCTGCCCTTGGACCTTGCTTCTTTGCCAGAAATATTTTGTATATGCATTCAAATGCCTTCTTTGCCGGAAAATTAATTTGCTTTGCTGTTTCATGTATGGTGGAATGAATCTTTTCTGCATCCCATTCTATGGCATGAAAGTTTCGAAGTAGTTCTTTCAAAAATTTTTTCTCCTCCTCACTTAGCTCTATGTCGGGCTTTTCATAATGCAACTTGAATTTTATTGCTTCCGGAGCATATTTATCGAGCCAGTAAAGAATTTTCTCATATCTCTGCCTCAGCCGCTCAATATCATATTCATCCAGTTTTTGCTTGCGTTGCAAAATGGCCACAACCTCCTCAAAGCTTCTTCCTATTTGTGCCACAACAGCAAGGTGACGATATGACGGCAAATTGGATGCTCTTTTTGGTATTGTATGTGGCTGAGAAAGTTCATATACTCTCTTTACATCTTTCATGCCCGCCTCCGCCTCATCGATGCCAAAATACACGCGCTCATATTTGTCGTATTCATCAACCAAGTCGAGCAATCCAAAGCCAGTATCAAATTCAATATGGCGATTCGGCTCATATTTCATGAAGAGGAAGCGAAGCACTTCGGGCGGGAGCATTTTGAGCACTTCCTCAGCCGCCACAGCCACACCTGTTGAACCATGCATGGCTCCTTTACCCTTTAAATGAATGAACTCATAAACGAGTGGCATGGGAGGCTCATATCCATAAATTTCTTTTGCAATGATTTTTCCAGTATCCCAAGAACTCCCCGCTGCAGCATGGTCCTTCCCGAAAGCTTCAAAGGTCACTCCAAATATTTTCCATCTCGCTGGCCAATCAACTCTCCACGGCAGCTTTCCAACGCCTCCTTTTCTTAAGTCAATACTTCCTTCATGCCCGCATGTTTTGCATCTGTATGAGGCATATGGATATTCATATTCCCTTATCTCTCCATCAAGTCGCCCACAGGCATCGCATTTAACATTGAATGGCATCCAGGTGGCAGGTAAGTTGCGATTTGCCACATCGTTCATTATATCTCTAATTTTTTCTGCATTGTCCAACGCTACCCTTATTGCCTCATTGTATGCCCCTCTACCATACATTTCATGGGCGAGATGGACTTCTGGCTCCACACCTATTTCTTTCAAACTCGCTAAAAAGGGTTCAAGAAAATGCATCGCATAGTTTTCATGCTCGCTACACGGACAAGGAATTTCTGCAAGTGGCTTACCAACATGCTCTTTATAAGATTCAGGCAGAAATGGATATACCTTGCGGAGAGGATCGAAGGTATCGCCAATATAAATGAGTTTTGCTTTCATGCCTCTATCCTTTAAAGCCCTGTAAACTGCTTCTGTTGTCATCACTTCCCTTAAATTACCAACATGTATCGGGCCAGAAGGAGTTATAGCTGTAGCTAAAACATGTTCCCTCGCTTTTTCAGCAAGTTTTTCAGCAACAACATCAGCCCAATGCACATTAGGAAAAGATGAGATGCTTTTTATCTTTTCTATTGTCTGCGGGAAAAGCTTTTATTTCATGCCATGCTAAAAAGTGATGATAAAATACGCTGAGAAGCAATATAGCGACGAGGAGATATTCAGCATACTTGTGCCGGAAATAAGGCAGTGGTTTAAAGAAAAATTTGGTAGCTTTACCCCTCCTCAAAGATATGCAGTTATGGAGATTCATAATGGAAACAACATTCTCATTTCCTCACCCACCGGCTCTGGAAAAACCTTCGCTGCCTTCCTGGCGGCGATAAACGAACTGCTTCTTCTGGCAAAAGAAGGAAGGCTTGAGGACAAAATATATGTGCTTTATATTTCACCACTAAAAGCCCTCAATAATGATATCGAAAGGAATCTTAAAGAGCCCCTCAAGGAAATTTATGAAAGATTTGAGATAAAAGAGAAAATCAGGATCGCCGTTCGCACAGGCGACACCACACAGCAGGAAAGGCAACGCCAGATGAGGAAGGCACCTCATATCCTGATAACCACTCCAGAAAGCCTTGCCATAATCCTGAATGCTCCAAAATTTTCAAAGAAATTGAAGGAGGTAAAATGGATTATTGTGGATGAAATACATGCAATGGCAGATAATAAAAGAGGGCTTCATCTCTCTCTTTCCCTTGAAAGACTTGTTCATGGAATGGAAAAAGAGCCAATAAGGATAGGGCTTTCCGCTACCATTCATCCAATGAAGGAAATTGCGAAATTTCTTGTTGGAAATGGAAGGGAGTGTAAAATTGTTGATGTGAGTTTTGTTAAAAAGATGGATTTAAAAGTTATTTCACCAGTCAAGGATTTAATTTACATTCCAGCAGCTGAGTTATCTAACGAGCTCTACAAGCTTCTTTACAGACTCATAAAAGAGCATAGAACCACACTCATCTTCACAAATACCAGAAGTGCCACAGAAAGAGTGGTATTTCATCTAAAAAGTAGATTTCCGGAGCTTGAGGGAAAAATAGAGGCTCATCACGGCTCGCTATCCAGAGATGTAAGGCTAAGCGTGGAAGAGCGTCTTAAAAATGGTGATTTGAAATGTGTGGTTTCCTCGACAAGTTTGGAGCTTGGTATAGATATTGGCTATATTGACCTCGTTATCCTCCTTGGCTCTCCAAAAAGTATAACGAGGGCTTTGCAACGTATTGGAAGGAGTGGTCATTTTCTGCACGAAATTTCAAAGGGAAGAATTGTTGTGCTTGATAGAGACGATTTGGTGGAGTGTGTTGTTCTTGCCAAAAAAGCAAGGGAGGGAAAGCTTGACAGGGTAAAGATACCAAAAAATGCTCTGGATGTTCTGGCGCAGCATATACTTGGAATGGCAATTGAAAAGAAATGGAAAGTTGATGAAGCGCTTAGCCTGATAAGAAAGGCGTATCCATACAAAAATCTGCCCAAAGGGGATTTAATCAAACTCCTCCACTATCTTTCTGGAGAGTATGAAGAGCTTGAAGAAAAAAAGGTGTATGGAAAGATATGGTTTGATGAGAAAGATGAAATGTTTGGGCGGCGAGGAAAAATGGCGCGCCCCATATATTACCTCAATACAGGAACGATACCAGATGAGGTGGCTATAAAGGTATATACGACAGATAAAAAATTCGTCGGGAAGGTGGAGGAGCCATTCGCAGAGCGCCTCAAAAAAGGAGATATTTTTGTACTCGCTGGCAACACATATGAATTTGTTAAATCGAAGGGAATGAAAATTTATGTTATCCCTCGCCCCGACTCCTCACCCACTATACCATCATGGTTTTCTGAGCAGCTACCGCTGAGTTTTGATCTCGCAACGGAAATAAGCAAATTTAGAAGAAAAATGGAAGAAATGATTGCCAAAGGGAAAGATGTAGTAAAATATCTCATGAAAGAATATGACATCGATGCTACAACGGCGATGGCAATAAAAAACTATTTTATGGAGCAAATGCATTTTGCAATGCCCAATGATAAAAGAGTTATTGTGGAGGTTTTTGAAAGGGACGGATATCGTCACCTTATATTCCATACTCTTGTTGGCAGAAAAGCAAATGAAGCCATTTCGAGAATTTTTGCCTATAGAATAACGAGGAAACATGGATTTAATGTGAGGATTGCAATAACGGACAATGGTTTTGCTATAATCTACCCTGAATGGAAGAAAGGGCTCAACGAAAATGAGATAAAATCTCTTTTCTCCTCCAAAAATATGAGAGAAGATTTAAAAAATGCATTGAAAAATACAGAGATACTCAAAAGAAGATTCAGGCACGTGGCGGCGAGGAGCCTGCTTATACTGAGGAATTATCTGGGTTATGAAATGAGTGTTGAAAAACAGCAAAGAAATGCATCTGTCCTTTTCAGAGTGGTGAGTCAGATTGATCCAGAATTTCCTGCATTGAAGGAAACATATAGAGAGATAATGGAAGATTCAATGGACATTGAGAATGCTGAAAAGTTTATAAGAAAAATAGAGGAGGGAAAAATAGGAATAGATGTGATTGCGACGCCTGTGCCATCACCTTTCTCCTTCAACATTGTAGCAGTGGGAGCAAGTGATGTGGTTCTCATGGAAGATAGAAAGAAAATGATTAAGGAAATGCATAAGGAAGTTATGAGTCTGATAAAATGCACGAGATAAATGTTAAGGGAATTAAGATAACGGCACTTTTCGCTGCTTATTTCCCACAAGAAAAAATTGCAGTGGTCGCAGACCTTCATATCGGATATGAAGGTGTTATGCAAAGGGAGGGAGTAATGATACCAAAATATCAGAAAGATGTGCTTCTTGAAAGGCTCGGCAGAATCATCGATGCATATAAGCCAGAAAAAATGATTATAAATGGCGATTTCAAGCATGAATTCGGGAAAAATCTAAGGCAGGAGTGGAGAGAGGCAAGCGAGATACTCGATTATCTGGCAGAAGAAACAGAGGTTTTGCTTGTAAGAGGAAACCATGATAATTTTTTGCGAACCATCGCCTCCAAATTTAATGTGCCTGTCGTAAATGAATATGAAATAGGAGGGATAAAAATTGCACATGGTCACAAAAAAGTGGAATGGAACAATCTGCTACTCATGGCTCATGAGCATCCATCTATAATGCTCCGTGATAGTGTTGGTGCAACAGCAAAACTTCCCTGTTTCATAGTTGGCGAAGAGATTATAGTACTTCCTGCATTAAGCCCTCTTGCCACCGGCACAGATATTACCTCCGACGATTATCTCTCACCCATCCTAAAAGAAAGAAATTTGGACAGCTTCGATGTATATGCAATAAGCCACAATGAACTTCTTCATTTCTCAAAAATAGGCGAATTGAAAAAAGTTATATGATTATCTTCCGCCCGCACCGCCGCCACCGAATCCGCCACCTCCTCCAAAGCCTCCGCCACCTCCACCGCTTCCTCCACTTGCGGCGTATGTTGAACTTAGGGTATGCTGGGTGGTAGCAAAAGC
>CAZTDS010000055.1:0-8964 GCA_964612535.1 uncultured Thermoplasmatales archaeon | reverse complement strand
TCATTCCTCACTTCTATTCCATCATTGCCTATTATCACTTCTATAGTTTCATAATATTTCCCGTATTTTATTTTCTTTTTTATGCTTTCATTGCCATCGTTTATTATTACCTTGATGTAGTAAGCGCTTGCCCATGTGGTTACATTCTCCAGCATCACACTTTCATTTGCCTTCACAAAGATGCTCTTATTAAACATTTCCACGCCATCGATGGTGAGTAAAACTATGCTCGCATTCACACTTTCATTCCTCTCATTTTTTACTATAATTTCCATTGCTTCATAGCTCATCCACCAGTGAATAAAAATAACTATAATGAGAATGGAAAGAACCAATAACAATATTTTTTGCCAGGTCTTCATCAGCAGTATCTCTCCCAGCAGATTATTTCATCCAGACTCTTTCTTCTCTTCTCCTCGGGCTTTAATTCTTCCTTTGGATAACCGAGCGGCATTAAAGCAACCACCATGCAATCGTCAGGCACTCCAAGAATTTCCCTCGCCTTATCCTGATAGAATGCGCCGATCCAGCAGGTTCCAAGCCCCTTTTCAGCTGCAGCCAAAGCAATGTGTTCCATGGCTATGGCCAGATCAATTATGCATGCTGTAATGCCATTTGTCATAACATAGCCAGTATTGGTCGCCACTCCGGCTATAATCACGCTTGCCTCCTTTATAAATTTCTGCCCTTTGGCTGCTTCAACAAGTTTCTCCTTCGTCGCCTCATCCCTCACAATAATAAATTTCCAGGGCTGCAGATTTTTGGCAGACGGAGCAAGGCGGGCCGCCTCAATAATTTCCTTAATCGTCTCATCATCAACTGGTTTTGGAGCGAAGCTCCTTACACTTTTCCTCTTTTTTATGATTTCCATCAGCATTTTATCACCATCGCTATGTTTTTAAATATAAAAGCATTATTTAAAAGATGTTCCAAGGAAAAATAAAGGCTGATTTTATAAAAACGATAATAGAAGCAACCGCAATACTGGTTGATGAGGCAAAATTTAAACTTACGAGTGATGGAATTTATGGAAGAACCGTCGATCCAGCACACGTTGGAATGATTGATTTTAAGCTCAATAAGGAGGCATTTGATGAATATAAATGCGAAGAGGAAACAGAAATAGGCGTTGATTTGGATAAACTGAAAAGTATGCTCAAAATTGCAGCAAGCGAGGATATGGTTGGGCTGGAGTACAACAAGGATGAGGGGAGACTCATAATAACGATGGGGAACCTAAAAAGAAAGGTAGCTTTGCTTGATACAGCAGAAATGGCGGATACAAAAATTCCAAGCCTTGATTTACCAGCAGAAATTGTTGTGCCTACCGTAGAGCTATGGCAGGCAATAAGAGCAGCCGAAGTTATCTCAGATCACATAACTCTAATAGCCGATAAGGATGGCTTCAAAATGATTGCAGAGGGAGATACAGATGTTGTTGAACTCACCCTCACAAAGGACCAACTATACAGCTTAAAATGTGAGGAAAGAGTTAAAAGCATGTATCCTCTCGATTATCTCAGCGATATGGTGAAAGTTGCAAGAGGAAAAAGCGATGAAATAACAATAAATCTCGGCACAAATTATCCAATACGTTTAGCCTTCGAGATGGCGGGCGGATATATAAAAATTGTTTATCTGCTGGCGCCGCGCATCGAATCAGAGTAGTTCAATGCCTATTTCTTTTTCTGTTCCTTTCTCTATCGTTGCCCTGACATAAATTTGCAGTAGGTTGCCATTGCTTCTTTCCATTACTACCTCTCCATTTTTAACACTGTATTTTCCTTCATGTTCAGCAGGTATCGTAAATTTAAGCAATACATTTACATCCATATCCAAATCATTTTTCACTATCGCTTTTCCCTCGCTTAAATAGCTCACATTAAGCCTGTAAGATGGAATGGAATATTTTGGCTCCTTGTAATTGTATGAAAAAATACTCCAGTTTCTCACGTCTATAAGGCGGTATCCCCAGTAAGCATCTTCTTTATCCAAGCTACTGGCTGCAGTTGTGGTTGTTATATAGATTGTATCGTTTAGGATTGTAACATTATCATAATGAACATGGCCGGCGAGCACAGCATCAACGCCATATAATTCAATGAATGAAAGAAGTTCTTTCCTTCCTTTATACCCTATTTTTCTGATTAGAGAATCATTGGCTGTATCCCAGAGAGGATTGTGATGCAATGCCAATACTTTCAATTTTGCATTGCTTTCCTTCAAATCATTTTCTATCCATTGAAGCTGCTCATCCTGGATATATCCTCCCCACTGAAAAACTACATATGAAAAACCTACTCTGTTTTTAGAAGGCCAGTCATATGAATTTGCCATCACGAAATGGGCGTCGCCATAATCAAAGGAATAATAGAGGGGACCAAAATATTCCTGCCAGAATTTGAAACCATCCTGTCCACACTGTATGTAACCATCATGGTTGCCGGGGCAGAGAAATGTGGGCACATCAAACTGCTGCAAAATTTCGTAGAAAGTGCGATATTCAAACGAGTATTCAAAAGGGTATAGTTGTCCAAAAACTATGTCGCCAGTAATAACAACAAAATCTGGGTGCAGCAAATTTATTTCCTCCACACATTTCTTCGCCGCCTTCCATCCTATGGTCTCTCTAACGCTGACTTTCATTCCTCTTGGATCACCAATGTGAAAATCGGTAAGATGGACAAATGTGAAGTTGCCATCTATTGAATCTACTATGCTAACAGCCCTCGGCTCCGTTTTCGCAAAATACTCGCCTCCCTCCTTGCCAATTACAGTAAGGTTGTATAATTCAGGTGGCACATTATCTGGAACCTTTACAACAACCTCATCTCCATAAAACTTTTCCACCTCAAGATAAAATTCATCCACAACTGGCTCATATGCAGTGGAAATTTTTACGTCAACACTGCTGCATGAAAAATTTTGCAGAATAACGGTAAATTCTCCTCCTCTCTCAACTATTGCAGGAGAGGAGCAACGGGGATAAAAAATTCTGAAACTTCCATTTTGCAGAGAAGCATGAATATCTTGAGTAACTTCTATGCTCTCTATCCCTCCAATCTCATTTTCATGAGGAACATCTTCATAAAAAAGAGATGGGGGACTGATGAGGAGTATGAGCAGCAGCAATACAGGCAATCCTTTCATGCTTGGAAAAAATGAATGCCCCTTTATTAAATCTTCTCAAAAGAATTTTTTAAAAATGTTTCAAAAAAGTTTAATTAATCTATCTCGTTATAAACCTGCCACAATGATGAATTCAGCCTTAACTGAAATGTGAAGAATGATGGGCGAGCTGAGTGGCTCTCCTTACTTTTTATTGCAATACAGAATGATTGCCAATGCTAAAAGAATCGCCGCTATAACTGCAAGGGCGAGGCTGATATTAAAAAATTCTGTATTTGATGTATAATAAAAGGAATGTATCGATGCATCTGTGGTTATATTTCCTCCGTAAGTTACGTTGTTGCTCATATTCTGAGCTGCATATACAGCTTTTTCATGAGCATATTTCCATAGCATTGCTATAGCCCCAATAATGGATACTATCGAGCTTGATAAAAGCAGGATTATTTTTACCCTTTCAGGATGCAAAATGTTTTTCCCTTTAAAGGTGAGAGAATAATATATCCATTTTCTTTTATCTTCATTTTTCTTCACAAGCCCGGCTTCAATGAGTTTATCGAGATGCTTTAATACAGCGGGCTTACTCATATTCAATTCTCTCGATAGCTCGGATAAAGTCATGCGTCGCTCATCAAGTTTTTTAAGCAATTCTATCCTGCTTTCTGAAGCAAGAGCCATGAAACTCTTTCTGTCCAGTGTTATTTTTTCATCCACACTTTTAATGATTTCGCCTTATAAAAGCATATAGATTTGGTTATCCTTGTAGCTAATTGCCTCATCTTTTCATTTTTTTCAATATGCCTCTTGCCGCTATTATGCCAGTGGCTGCAGAGGCAACGATGCCCCTCGATAGCCCTGCGCCGTCGCCTGCGACGAAGAAATTGCGGAGGTTTGTTTCCATGTTTTTGCTTACAATAAACCGCATGGAATAAAATTTTACTTCGGGAGCATACAGGAGAGTTGAATCTTCGGCAACGCCCGGAATAACCTTCGAAAGCCTCTCCAAACCCTCAATGATGTCCGTAACTATTCTGTGTGGCAAAGCCATGGAGATGTCGCCAGGCGTGGCATTTTTCAGCGTGGGCTCAACATATGATTTCTCTATTCTCTGCCATGTGGAACGGCGACCCGCCTTTAAATCGCCAAGTCGCTGCAGAATGGGCATTTTTCCTCCGAGTGTTGTTGCCATCTTAGCTATTGCCGCTCCATAAGCAGTGGTGTTTTCAACTGGCTCTGTTAGCTCAATATTCACAAGGAAAGCAAAATTTGTATTCTCAGATTTTTCATGCATGGATGAATGACCATTAACTGATACATAATCACCATAGTCTTCCATGACAACAAATCCATTGGGGCATGTGCAGAATGTGCGCACAAAATCATCGTATGTTGGCGTATATATGTGAAATTTTGGATCCCATGCCTTCGCCACTATATCCTCCATGACAACGCCTGGCACCTCAACCCTCACCCCTATATCGATGGGTGCATATCTCGTTTTAATACCAAATTTCTCCGCCTGCTTCGCCAGCCAGTCGGCGCCGCTTCTGCCAACGGCTGCAAGCACATATTTTGCGGTTATGGTGAAATTCCTGCCAATGAGTTTGTAAATATTTTTACTTCTCTCTATTTCCTCTATCTCTTTTTCAAGCAAAAATTTTACGCCCAGCGATTCGAGTTCTTTCCTGAATGAAGAGATTACTTGTGGAAGATGGTCGGAGCCGATGTGGCGCTGGGGAATGGGAATAAATTTTATGCCGTGCTGGGATGCCTTCTTTTCTATTGATGCAAGATCTCTACCATACAGTTTCGAGGGCGCTCCATGTTTAAGGAAAATTTCATCAATTTTTTTAATTAATGCATCTGCATCTTCGGTAAATTCCTTCAAATTTCCCCCTATATCAGCCCTCAGATTAAGTTTGCCATCAGAAAGTCCGCCCGCCCCTCCCAGGCCGCAGAGTATGTTGCATGGCTCGCATTTAAGACATTTTGTAAAATGGGCAAGAGGGCATTTTCGCTTTTTAATATCCTTGCCCTTGTCTATGACAATAACGCTGGCGTCACTGTTCAAAGCTAATTCATATGCTGCAAACAATCCAGCTGGTCCTGCGCCAATTATTGCTACGTCACAGGAGACGTTTTGCATTTAGTTCTTCTATAATTTTATCTATTGCCTCACTAACCTGCTCCGCCTTCCTTGCTCCAGTGCATACGAGTTTTCCTGAACCAAAGAGTAAAATCACAACTTTTGGCTCATCAAGGCGATATACAAGCCCCGGAAATTGCTCTGGCTCATACTCTATCTTTTCCAGTCCAATTGCCTGAGCTATGGCAATTAAATTGAGCTGGGCATGGAGATTGGCTGAGGCAACAATATTCTGCACAGTTATTTCCGGCTTCTTATACACCTTGAACCCTGCCTTCGCAACTTTATTGCACACTTTCTTTATGGCTCTTTCAACATCCTCTATCGTCTTCGCTCCAGTACATACAACCTTGCCACTTCTGAAGAGCAGGGCAGCTGTTTTTGGCTCATCAAGGCGAAGCACCAAGCCCGGAAATTGCTCTGGCTCATACTCGGTCTCCGGCAATGCTTTTTTGAGTTTCGATAAATCCAACTCCTTTGCAATGGTTGTGGAGGCGACAACATTCTCAATTTTCATATCCACCTTCTTTTTCTCTACCATAGAAATCAAGGGTATATATAAAGGGGCTTTATAAATATTTGGAGGGAAAGGGGCGATATGAAAGGCGGGGAAAAGGTAATTTTTGAGTTATTCCAGAGCCGCCTGTGCTGCCGCCAGCCGAGCTATAGCAACGCGGAATGGGGAGCAGCTTACGGCATCAACGCCAATACTGTGGCAGAATTTTATAGAGCGAGGTTCTCCTCCATGCTCACCGCATATGCTTATCTCTATATCATTGCCCTTAACCTTCCTTGCTTTTTCCACAGCCATTTTCATTAAAGTGCCAACGCCTTTTGCATCCAAGACGACAAAAGGATCATTTTCAAGCACCCTTTTTTCAACATATCTTCGCAGAAATTCCTTGCCTGCATCATCTCTACTATAGCCGAATACTGTTTGCGTAAGATCATTTGTTCCAAATGAAAAGAAATCAACGTGCTCTGCAAGTTCATCTGCTATTATACAGGCACGGGGCAATTCAATCATCGTACCTATTTTATATTCAATTCTTTCTCCCCTCTCCTCAAAAACCTTCTCAATTTCATCAATAATTTCTTTCTTTGCCATTTCAATTTCCTTTGTCTCGCTCACAATCGGAATCTCTATGTATGGCTTCGCTTCATAGCCCTCTTTCATCACTTCCAATGCTGCCTCTATTATGGCACGAGCCTGCATCCTGTATATTTCCGGCATTATAATTGCCACTCTCACCCCTCTAAAACCAAGCATTGGATTTGCCTCTCGCAACTCCATAACTTTCTGGAAAATTCTTTCCTCTTCCTCGCTCAAACCTTCCGTAGCTCTCTTTTCCACCATCTCCTCATATCTTGGCAGAAACTCATGGAGGGGAGCATCAAGGAGGCGAATGACAACGGGCTTTCCACTCATTATTTTGAAAATCTCTATGAAATCGCTGCGCTGCTGTTCAAGGAGCTCATGCAATGCCTCTTCTCTTTTACTTTCATCCAGTATCATTTTCCTTACTATTGGCAATCTCTTGCCAAGAAACATGTGCTCTGTTCTGCAAAGTCCTATGCCCTCCGCTCCATAATAAAGCGCCTTTTTCGCATCTTCCGGCAAATCTGCATTTGCATAAACGCGAAGTTTTCTGAATTCATCAGCCCATTCAAGAAGCATGCGTAATTCATCAGTAAATTTTGCATCAATTAATTCCACTTCGCCAAGAATGACGCGGCCTGTTGAACCATCTATTGTAATCGTATACCCTTCTTTCAAAACAAGTCCATCAATATTCATCTCTCCCTTTTCCTCATTTATTTTTATCTTCTCGCATCCAACAACACATGGAATGCCAAGCCCTCTGCTCACAACGGCTGCATGGGATGTTATGCCTCCTCGAGCAGTCAAAATTCCCTGCGCCTTCACCATGCCATGTATGTCATCCGGCGTTGTCTCCTCCCTTACAAGAATAATTTTCTCCCTTTCCCCTATCTCCGCCGCTTTATCAGCAGAAAAAACAATCTTGCCAGTCGCCGCCCCGGGCGAGGCGGGCAGGCCAGTTGCTATAACCTTTACATTACCATCCTCCTTAATTTGCTTGTGAAGGAGTTTCTGTATAGAATTTGCATCCACTCTTTTTATTGCCTCTTCCCTGCTTATTATACCTTCTTTCACCATATCCACCGCAACTTTAACTGCCGCCCTTGCCGTTCTTTTGGCTGTTCTTGTCTGCAGAATGTATATTTTTCCCCTCTCCACAGTAAATTCTATATCCTGCATGTCCCTGTAATGTCTCTCAAGCTTTTCCGCAATTTCTTTCAATCCTTCATAAATGCGAGGGAAAATTTTTTCAAGCTCGTCTATGGGCAGCGGTGTTCTCTTGCCAGAAACAATATCCTCTCCCTGTCCATTTATTATGAACTCCCCATACAGTTTTTTCTCACCCGTAGATGGATCCCTGCTAAATGCAACACCTGATAAACTATCTTTCCCCATGTTCCCAAAAACCATCGTTTGCACAACAACTCCAGTGCCTATGTCTTCAGGCAAATTATTGATTCTCCTGTATTCTATTGCCCTTGGATTATTCCATGATTTGAAGACGGCTTCAATGGCCATAAAAAGCTGTTTCTTCGGCTCAGGTGGCTCATATAGCTTCTTATATTCCTCAACTATTTCCTTCAACGCTTCTGCAGGCAAATCCTGATCAAGCTCAACACCATACTCCTCTTTTTTTCTTTCCAGAATCTCATCAAATTTTTTCTCATCTATGCCCAAAACAATGCTTCCAAACATGGTGAGAAAACGGCGATAGGTATCGAAGGCAAACCATTCATCCTTTTTTGCCATCTCCTCCACTATTTCATCACTTAAGCCCAAATCAAGTATGGTATCCATCATACCCGGCATGGAAATTGGCGCCCCGGAGCGCACAGAAACGAGTAACGGGTTTTTCTTATCTCCAAATTTCTTTCCTGCCTGCTCTTCTATTTTTGCAAGTGCCTCCTCAATTTCTTTCCGCAATTCATCATCAAGTTTCTTCTTCTTAAAATACTCTCTGCAAGCCTCCGTGGATATAACAAATCCAGGAGGAACTGGAATGCCAATTCTTGTCATCTCACATAGCTGCGCACCTTTATTGCCGAGTAATTCAACCATGTCCTTGCTTCCCTCTTCAAACAGATAAACCCTCTTACTCATTAATCTTGGCTAAGAGAATTTATTTATATATGTTTCGGTGGATGCCGCAGAGATGCAAAGATAACAGGATTCGGATAAATTGCTCCTTCAGAAGATGAATCGAACCATTGTTTTTCCTTCTTCTCTTTTCCTTTTCAAGCAATATTTTATTCACCTCTTTCATTTCCATTATCTCGCCTTGAAACACCATGTAGAGTACGGAAATTATTTCACATCTCGTTTTTCTGAAGTGAGAAAGTTAAAAAAAGAAAGTGAGTGGATCATTAAACAACTCAAAAAGATACTAAAGTATCGGAAAATAGTAGAGGCAATGAATATAACCACACCGTGGCAAGAATAATCATCCTCAAACAAATGGAGAGATGGAGGGAGAGTTTTTGGGTTGGGAAGGAGGTGGCTGTTTGAATTGTAAAATAAATTCGGGATACTGCAGCCCTCGAAACACCAAGAAAAATATATATACCCCCTGAGATATTAGAAATTGCTC
>CAZTDS010000054.1:8263-8990 GCA_964612535.1 uncultured Thermoplasmatales archaeon | reverse complement strand
AATTTCTGTTTGCCAGATGAAGAAGGAAATGAAGTTTGCTTAGATAACTACAAAGGAAAATGGATTGTTCTTTACTTTTATCCTCGTGACAACACCTCTGGCTGTACAAGAGAGGCAAAGGATTTTTCTGAGCATATGGAGGAATTTGAAAAGCTGAATGCTGTAGTTATAGGAATAAGCCCAGATTCTCCAGAAAGTCATAGAAAATTCAAAGAGAAACATTCATTGAAAGTTAAGTTGTTGAGCGATGAAAGCCATGAGGTGATGGAGAAGTATGGAGTATGGCAGCTCAAAAAATTGTATGGGAGAGAATATTACGGGGTTGTTAGAAGCACATTCCTCATCTCTCCTGATGGAAAAATAGTTTATGAATGGAAGGGTGTAAGAGTAAAGGGGCATGTTGAGGAAGTGCTCCAGAAATTAAAGGAGATGCAGAAATGAGTTTGCTGCAGCTTGAAGATGTAAAGCTGAAAATAAACGGGAAGGAAATCCTTAAAGGCATAACGGCAAATCTTGATAAAGGAAAGGTATATGCATTTGTCGGTCCAAATGGAGCAGGAAAATCGACGCTTGCCTATACAATAATGGGGCTGGAAGGCTACCGAAATATAGAAGGAGATATAATTTTTGAAGGAGAATCAATAAAAAAACTTACCGTAGACGAGAGAGCGAGGCGTGGAATAACGCTTGCGTGGCAGGAGCCAGCCCGCTATGAAGGTCTTACTGT
>CAZTDS010000054.1:6795-8253 GCA_964612535.1 uncultured Thermoplasmatales archaeon | reverse complement strand
AAAGCATGGATGTTGCAAGAGATGCGTTGCTTGCTGTTGGACTGGAGCCGGAGGAGTATATAAATCGTGCCCTCGATAAGTCATTGAGTGGGGGAGAAAGAAAAAAGATAGAACTGGCGTCAATACTTGCAATGGAGGCAAAGCTTGTTATTTTGGATGAGCCAGATTCCGGCATAGATGTTGCCTCTCTGCAAAATATATTTGATGCAATAAAATTTATGAAAGAGAGAGGGACAACTATTATCCTCATTACACACAGTCCTTTCGTTTTAAGACAGGCGGAATATGCCTTTTTAATGTGTAGTGGAATGATTGTGGAAGAGGGAAAAACTGAAGATATAGTTCCATATTTTGAAGGGAAATGCCTTCCATGCCGTCATAAAAATATGCCTGATGTTGGAGGAGGTAAAGATGGATGTTGAACTTGCTAAAATGGCGGAAATCGATGAGGCATTAAAGGATGAGGAGACGGCCCACATTATGATAGATAGAAACAGGGTAATCAGCAGGAGAGATGTGAAAGGGCTTGTTGTGGAAACATATGAAAGGGAAGATGGTGTCGATGTAAAACTTAAGGTTTTGAAAGGCTCTGTGATAAAGAAGCCTATACACATGTGTTTTGGAATAACGCATGAAAAAACAATGCAAAGGATAAAAATGGATATTGAAATCGAAGATGGAGCACAAGCATCTTTTCTTTCTCACTGCATTCTGCCAAAAAGTGGGGTGAGGCATGAAATGGAAGCAGCAATTTATATAGGTGAAAATGCAAAATACAGTTATGAGGAAAAACATGTCCATGCTTTTGATGCAAAAGTTGAAGTTGTATCAAAAGCAAAAGTTAGAGTGGGGAAGAAAGGAGTTTTCAAAACAGATTTTGAATTGATAAGGGGAAGGGTTGGTATCTTGGAAATAGATTATGAGGCGGCGGGCGATGAAAAAAGTATAATTGAGATGACAACAAGGGTGAGTGGCAGAGAAGATGATATTATAAAGGTGAAGGAAACAGGATATTTGAAAGGAGAGGGGGCAAAGGGGGCTTTAGCTACAAGAATAGCTGTAAGGCAGAGGGCGAGGGCAGAGATATACAACAAAATGGTGGCAACAGCTGCATATGCAAGAGGGCATGTAGATTGCAAGGAAATAATACAGGATAAAGGAGAAGCGATGGCTATTCCAGTGGTGGAGGTGAAACATCCAAGGGCGCATGTGACTCATGAGGCGGCGATAGGAAGTGTTGATAAGAAACAGCTTGAAACTTTGATGGCCCGAGGTTTGAGTGAAGATGAAGCAGTGGAATTGATTATTGAAGGAATGCTCGGAGCATAAAAAGAAGGGCGATAAAAGATTATTTGCAGCCCCATTTGGAAACAACGATTGTCTCTGCAAACCCCTAACATGTGCAAGGGGACTATAAGGACGGGCTATATTAACCTGCGCGAAAGTTAATTTTTGTAC
>CAZTDS010000054.1:0-6785 GCA_964612535.1 uncultured Thermoplasmatales archaeon | reverse complement strand
AGATGAAGCAGTGGAATTGATTATTGAAGGAATGCTCGGAGCATAAAAAGAAGGATGGCTATATTAACCTGCGTGAAAGTTATTTTTTTTGTAATATCCATAAGAAGAATAAACCATCTCTTCTCTTTCATACTCCTCCATTCCAATAAAAGGCAAAATATGGAATAATAAGGGTTATGCATCACAGCAACAATAAGGCAAGCTTTTTATATGGGGCAGCATGTAATAAAGAAAAATGGTGCTGCCAAACATAGATGAATGGATAGAAAAGCAGGATTTCAAAACCACCGCAGATGTGGAAATTCCCAAGTTGTTAATAGACCAGGTTATTGGACAGGATCATGCTGTTGAAGTGGTAAGACAGGCAGCAAAACAGAAAAGGCATGTGATGCTCATTGGAGAGCCGGGCACGGGAAAATCGATGCTGGCAAGAGCAATGACTGAATTTTTACCAAAAGAAGAACTGGAGGATATTCTCGTCTATCCAAATCCTGATGACCCAAACACTCCCCGCATAAGAGTTGTTCCGGCTGGCAAGGGGAAAGAAATAGTGGAAAGAATGAAGATGGAAGCAAGGAAAAGAGAGCAGCAGCAAAGCCAGCTCATCACAACCATTGTCGCCTTCATAATAATGATTTCCATGGTGGGTGCAATCTTCACTGGCGATTTAATGCTTGCTTTATTCGGATTAATAGCTGGAGTCATGATATATCTGATTGCTGGCAGAGGAAGCATAATACAGCGAAGGGAAGAGGCGAATATACCCAAATTGCTCGTTGCCCATGACAAAAATGACCCGCCCCCCTTTATCGATGCCACCGCAGCCCATTCAGGGGCACTGCTGGGAGACGTCCGCCACGACCCCTTCCAGGCAGGCGGGCTGGAGACACCCCCTCACTTAAGAGTGGAAGCGGGGGCAATACACCGTGCCCATAAGGGAGTGCTTTATATAGATGAAATAAATACTCTCAGCCTTCCATCGCAGCAGCATTTGCTCACAGCCATACAGGAAAAGAAGTTTTCAATTACAGGACAGTCGGAGAGAAGCGCGGGAGCAATGGTGAAAACGGAGCCCGTTCCATGCGATTTTATTCTTGTATGTGCCGGTAACCTTGATGCAGTTACTGGAATGCATCCCGCGTTACGAAGCAGGATAAGAGGGTATGGTTATGAAGTTTATATGAACAATGATATGGATGATAATGAAGAAAACAGGAAAAAACTCATCCGCTTCGTCGCTCAGGAAGTGGCAAAGGATGGAAAAATACCTCATTTTGACAAGAAGGCAGTGGCGGAGATAATAAGAGAGGCGCAGAGAAGGGCAGGGAGAAAAGGAAAATTGTCGTTGCGCCTCCGCGAGCTTGGAGGGCTTGTAAGAGTGGCTGGAGATATCGCAAAAACTGAAGGGGCGGAAATTGTTACGGCAAAACATGTTTTAAAGGCAAAAGAAATAGCAAGGAGTTTGGAACAGCAAGTCGCGGATCGCTATATAGAGCGTAAAAAAACCTACAAGTATTTTGAGGTTAAGGGAACGAAGATAGGGACGGTGAATGGTCTGGCTGTAATGTCTGCCGATCCTTCTTTAAGTGAATATTCTGGTCTCATCCTTCCAATAGTTGCTGAAGTGACGCCTGCCGGCTCAAAAGCGGAGGGCAAAATAATAGCCACAGGAAAACTTGGAAGAATAGCGAAGGAAGCGGTGCAGAATGTTGCTGCGATAATCAAAAAATATATGGGGAAGGATATATCGGACAAAGACATTCATATACAGTTCATAGGCACTTATGAAGGAGTGGAGGGAGATTCAGCTTCCATATCTGTTGCAACGGCAGTTATATCGGCAATGGAGCGCGTGCCTGTAAGACAGGATGTTGCCATGACTGGCTCATTGAGCATTCATGGAACCGTACTCCCAGTTGGAGGAGTGACAGCAAAAATAGAGGCGGCGGCGAAAGCGGGCATTAAAAAAGTGCTTATTCCCAAAGCCAACATCCAGGATGTGCTTATTGAGGAGGAATATAAAGATAAGGTGGAGGTAATACCGGTTTCCACATTGAAGGAAGTGCTCGAATATGCTCTGGAAGGAGAGGGGAAGGAAAAACTCATAGAAAAGCTTGGGAAGATGGAAGAAAGATGAGATTTATCTTCCATTGTGGGATGCGATGAAAAAGAAGCATCTGATGCAAATATTTTATATTGATATCTGTTTATACAGAAATGGCTTTCGAAACTATTTACAGGCATGAGGGCAAATTAAACGAAGAGACTAAAGAAAAAATCCGTGCCATTGTTCCAGATGGTTTTTCTGATAGCCTGGCAGATAGAATATCATATTCTCACGACTACTGGCCAATTGCCCTCCGATGGTTTCTTGATGGAAAACTCCCTTCCATGCCTGACTGCATAGTATGGCCAGAAAATGAGGAGCAGATAGCAGATATAATAAAAATAGCCAATCAGGAAAAGATACCAATCGTGCCATATGGCGGTGGCTCGGGTGTGATGGGGGGCGTGGTTGCAATTAAAGGTGGAGTGGTTGTTGATGTAAAGCGAATGAACCAGGTGCTTGAGCTGGATGAAGAGAGTTTGATGGTGAGAGTGCAGGCAGGAATAAATGGAATGAACTTTGAAAGATGGCTCAACAGGCATGGCTACACACTCGGTCATATCCCTCAATCACTCTACCCTTCTACGCTCGGCGGATGGCTCGCATGCAAGGCGGCGGGGCAATTTTCCACAAAATATGGCAAGATAGAGGATATGGTCCTCGCTATTAAAGCAGTGCTTGCAGATGGCAGTATAATAGCTTCTAAACCTGTCCCGCGTTCTTCCACGGGGCCGGAGGTGGAGAGGCTTTTACTTGGCTCTGAAGGTGTCCTTGGAATAATAACAGAGGCGACTCTCAGAATCTGGCCATATCCGGAGGAAAGGGTATTCCTTTCTTTTCTTTTTTCCTCTCTTGCCGATGCTCTAAATGCTGTTCGCAGAATTTTGAGGCGAGGTGTGTATCCTGCTGTTATTCGCATTTATGATGAAAATGAGACGATACGCCACTTTTACAATTTTGAGGAAGTAAAAGGAAAAATAATTCTGATAATGGTTCTTGAAGGAGATAAAAAGGTTGTTGAATTGGAGGAAAGGGTGGCGAGAGAGGAATGCGGAAAGGATGGCAAAGAATTGGGTGAAAAGCCCGTCGCCCATTGGATGGAGACGAGATTTGATGTGAGAGATGCATCGAAGTTTGTTCCGAAGGGATTCATTTTTGATACAGTTGAAATGTCGGTTAGCTGGAAAAATGCAATGCAGCTTTATGAGAATGTCATAAATGCATTGCGGGGCATAGATGGCATTATTATTGCCTCAGCACATGCCTCTCATTTTTACCCGCAAGGAGTTTGCTTTTACTTCACATTCGGCGGTTTGCCTCCCCGTAACAAAAACGCATTTGATTTTTATATGGAAGCATGGGATACTATGATGGATGCATGCATCAAAAGTAATGCATCTATAAGCCATCATCATGGTATTGGGATAACAAGGAAAAAATGGTTATCAAAGGAAATGGGAAAAAGGATGGAAATGCTGCGGAAAATAAAGGCGGTAATTGATGAAAACAATATAATGAACCCCGGAAAGATGGGTGATGTGAATGAAGGGGATTAAAAAATATGCATGGGTATTCGATGCTTTATCTCATGTTGGTATTGCTACAAAAACTCGAGTGCTAAAACATTTTATGGGCGGAGAGAAAAAGTATATGATTAAAGGGAAAAAAGGAGATATAGATGCCATAATAAAATGCTCTCTATGCCCGAATATGTGTAAGTTTGATTGCCCAACATTCAACGCAAGCAACAACGAAAGTCTCTCTCCAGCAGGAAAGGCACGCCTGGCTTACATTTTTGAAAAAGGAGAATATGATGAAAGCATTGTTAAGGCCATTTACGAATGCTGCAGCTGCGACGCATGCAAAGAATGGTGCTTCTTCGATTATTCCCTCGCTGACTTATTGCGGGGTGTGAGGCAGGATGTTGTTGAAGAAAAAGCGGTGCCGGATGAGATAGCGGAAATAGCCAGCAATCTAACGGAAAGAAAAACGATGGGGGAGAGAAGACTGAAGGAAAGGGAGGGAAAAATACTTTACTTTGCTGGATGCACTGTTCAGGATGAAGCTACGGGTATAGCAAAAGCGATGATGAAAATTTTTGAAAGCATAAAGGAGGATTATGCTATGCTTGGTGAAGAATGGTGCTGCGGTTATCCTCTTTACAACCTCGGCTTTATAAAAGAGTTCAAGAAATTTGCAAAGCATAATGCAGATGTATTCAAAAAATATAGCATGATTGTGTGCAGCTGTCCAACATGCACCTATGTTTTTAAGCAAATTTATCCAGATATGGGTTTCAAAATTAATGCTGTTATAATGCATTCCACAGAGTATCTTGCCAGGATGATGAAGGAGGGAAAGATAAATGTAGAAAATTTGGCAATGGATGCTGTATATCATGACCCTTGCAAACTGGCAAGAAGATTGAAAATAATTGAGGAACCCCGTTATCTCCTCCAATATACAGTTAATCTCAAGGAGCCATATTTTTCGAGAGAGGCAACGAGATGCTGTGGAAGAGGAGGACAACTTCCAAAAATAGATGAGGGCATATCCAAAAAAATAGCGGAGCAGCGTAAGGAGGAATTGAAAAGTGTGGCAACAGAGATAGTAACTGCCTGCCCCTCATGCAAAATTGCATTAAATGCCTATGATATTGCTGAAATAGTGGCTATGGGATTAAAATGAGAGATGTGAGGATAAAGAGAAAGGTGGAGAAAATATTGAGAAAATATGGGGCGAAAGCAAATGTAACAGTGGAGGATGGCATCGTTTTTATAAAAGGCAGCATTGCCTCATGGCAAGAGTATGTGGAAATTGGAAAGGAGACGGGAAAAATTAAAGGAGTAGAGGGTGTGGTAAATGATTTAGAATATCCTGGAAAAGAGAAGAAAAGAAAGAAAAGAGGGAAGGAGCGAGTAATAGAAAAAGCAGATGTTGTAATAATCGGCGGAGGAGTTGTTGGCTGCGCCATAGCGAGGGAGTTATCAAAATACAAACTCAACGTCATTCTCGTTGAAAAAAGCGATGATGTGGGCGGGGGAGGGGCAACGAAAGCAAACAATGCACTTGTTCATACGGGCATAGGCGAAAAAATGGGAACGCTGAAGCAAAGGCTATGCGTAGAGGGGCACAAAATGTTCAGGAAAATTGCTGAAGAGCTCGATGTGCCCTATGAAGAATGCGGGATGTGGATTGTCATAAGCGAGGATTCCATTGCATATCGTCTGCCTCGCATTTTAAAAAAATTTCTTGCCAGTTATATAATTCCATTCATAATTTTAAGGAGAGCGAAAAAGCTTGGTATTGAGATGTACAAAGTCGGCAGAGAAGAGTTGCTAAAGAGAGAACCCTATGTAACGGAAAAGGCGATAGCTGCGGTTTTTTCTCCAAGTTATGCGATGACATGCCCCTTCCGTTACACAATAGCACTTGCAGAAAACGCCATGGAAAATGGTGTAAAAATAATGCTTAATACAGAGGTAGTCGATATTACAGTTGAAAATGGGAAAGTAGGCAAGGTAATCACAACAAAAGGAGCAATAGAAACAAAATTTGTTATCAATGCCGCCGGCCTGTATGCAGACGAGATAGCTTCTCTTGCTGGAGCAAGGGAATATACCATTCATCCGAAAAAAGGTGCAACGCTAATATTCGATAAAGAAACGAGGAAATTTCTCAATCACTCAATGACCCTTCTTCGCCTCCCTAGGATTGAGCATTATAAAGGCGGGGGGATTATGCTTACAGTTGATGGAAATGTTCAGTGGGGGCCAACAATAGATGAGATAGAAGATAAGGAGGATACGAGTGTTACGGCAGAGGAAATAGAGAGAATTTTTAGGACATATGAGCCTCTCATGCCCAAGTTTCCCAAAAGAGCAGTTATAGCATATTTTTCTGGTATAAGGGCTGCTAGTTTCACAGAAGATTTTATAATAAGGGCTGCAAAAGGGGTTAGGGGTTTCATACATGTTGCGGGCATTCAATCGCCGGGCTTAGCAGCATCTCCGGCGATAGCAAAAATGGTTGTATCAATACTCCAGCAGGAAGGTCTTAAAATGGATTTGAAAAAAGATTTTAATCCTATTCGAAAATCGCCACCGATACCTCGTGAAATGGATGTGGCGGAGAGGAAAAAACTTGTTGAAAGAGATGGCAGATATGGGCGAATTGTGTGTAGATGCGAGGAAGTTACGGAAGGAGAAATCGTGGATGCAATACATTCAAAAATTCCAGCTTGCAGCATCGATGCAATAAAAAGGCGCACAAGGGCGGGAATGGGAAGATGCCAGGGAAGCTTCTGCCTTCCACATGTTGCAAAAATACTGGCAAGAGAATTGAATATGCCTCTGGAAAAAGTGAAAAAAGGAGGAGATGGCTCCGAGCTCTTCATTGGCAAGGCTAAATGCCTGCTGGAGGGAAAAAATGAAAGTTGATGTCGCTGTAATAGGCGGCGGACCCGCCGGCCTTGCTGCGGCTGCGGAGGCAAGCAAAGAGGCGAGCGTTGTAATAATAGAAAGAAATGAGGAGCTCGGAGGCATTCTGCAGCAGTGCATCCATCCTGGATTTGGAAATTTCATTTTTGGGGAGATGCTTACAGGGCCAGAGTATGCGACGCGCTTCATTGAAAAGGTGAGGGAGAGAGGCGTGGATATAATGCTGGAAACGACGGTGC
>CAZTDS010000053.1:0-9155 GCA_964612535.1 uncultured Thermoplasmatales archaeon | reverse complement strand
ATAGGCAACTATTACTAAATCCACATATCCAACAGCTTCCTCAAGACCTTTTTTTGTATTGATGTCGGTATGGACATCTGCCACTATTGTTGTCTCTTTCCCTTTTGTCTTTATGCCAGCAACCGTCTCATTAAGCATATCTGGAAACATTCTTATGAAGAGATAATCGGAATCATCCAGCTCTTCCCCTTCCAACTCTTTTACAGATATTTCAAACACCATAGAAAGCACATATTCAAGTTTATTAAGCCTCCCCATCTCACTCTCATTTATTACTCCAAACTTTTTCAACCCCTCTTTCGTCATGTTCGTTAGCGCCTTGAGCCGCGCATAAAATTCGGGCAACGGCTCCACATATCCAGGCGAAGGTGCAGGAAGCCCCGTTATGCCTATGGTATAACTCTGTTTTCCATACAATATTGTATCATGTCTCAACTCCGTCCATGAAGCAAGAGCGGTTTGTAACTCTTTATCTTTCCATGCAACTGTCTGCATAAACTTTGGATATTTCTCATCAAATTCTGTAAGCAGTGCCTTAAGTGTGTATAGCCAACTCCAGTATAGGTTGCGATTCCATTCAGTCGCGTTAAATGCATTGAATTCTTCTCGTAGTTTTTCCATTTGAATATAATAACTTGTGTTCTCGCCTTTATATGCTGTATCTCCTTCCTCCTCGAGAATTTCAAGAGCCCGATCAGAACCAAGAACTGCCATCACATCCAGCCCGCGAGGAAAGCATCTCGCCTTGCCAAATGGCGTGTATTCGGCTGTGAATGCCTCTCCATCGCCAACATACATTCCAACTGCAGGCGAAACGAGCTGCTGGAAAATATAACTATCTGGAAGAAATCTTTGTCCCATAAATCTCATGCCCTTGGTTTTATTCAATACTTCGTAAAGTTTATCCTTAGTTATGGGGGGAGTAATCTCGCATTTACCACTCCCTCCATATATTTTTGGATTCTCAAGTGATGCAAGATATGTTTTAAGCTGGAGAAGATTGTTTTCAGCCGTTAACAATTCAACGCTGAAATTTTCATTGAAAATTTTATGCAATCCTTCCAAATATTCATATGGGGTGAGATCATCAGAAAGTCCAACAAAAAATGATGTTATGGCGTATATATGCTGCCATACTTCAAATGCTTTTTTACCTTCCACTTCAACATTTGCCAAATTATATGAAATTAAGGATGCTTGAATTGTCTGTATATTTGCATCCTCCTCGGATATCAAGAAAGGGCAGCTCGAGCAATGAGGCTCTCCTCCTTTAAGCAGAAAGGTCATTCTTCCAAACCACATCATTGTTTTAAAATATCTTTTGAGTTTTTCAGATTCTGCGTAATGTCCTCGTGGTTTGTATTGTGAATAATCTTCAGCATAGCCAAATAAGATGCTGTTACCAAATCCTTTTGCACCCTCGATATTCTTTAGTTCTTTTTCAACATCCTCTCTAATAAAATCAGGTATTTCTGAGTCAGGTTGTAGTAATTTAAGGGCCACACAAAAATATGCGGCGTTTCGCCTCGCCGCCTCCTTGAGCAAGCCGTCATACTCTTCATACTCTCTCTTTGATTTTTCGAACAGAGCCTTGCTTAAGTTTATCAGAGAGCTATAAAACTCTCTTTCTTCAATGCTTTTAAGCAATTCATTAAACAGGATATGATACATATGAAGCAGGGTGTCTGAAGTGATGAATATGGGGATATTCTTGTTTATCAACCAGTGATAGGGTTTTATTATATCTTCCCCTCCATAAGGAATGGCCACAAAACCGTTTTGTTCGAGTAATTTTGTCTGGTTCTCATTTAACCCAAGGATATTCGATATTTCTTCCCAATTTTTTATTTCTTCTAAAGGGAGAGGGAGATTGTACTGTGGAGCCCTCCCTTCTATTAAAAATCCTTCCTTTTTATACATCGAGGCAAAGGAATATTTTGGATTTTTTATCTCTCCTGCTTTTACTTCCGGATATTCCATAAAGGTCTCTTCTTTTATGCATCCACTCGTCCATATAATAAAGCAAGTTATGAGGGCAAATAGCCAGCTATATTTCATGTATTTTATAATTTTCTCCACCATATATACTTTGTTAGATTGGTAACTTATGCGGTAACGAATTGGATGATGTTCTCCAAAATTAATGTGAAAGAGAATGTGGTGCAACTAAGTATACTTCTCATGCTATACTAATCCTTTCCTGATATATCTCTCGCATTACTCTCATATCCTCTTCTTTATTGGGATGGGGTATGAAAAGAAGAGATAAAACTTCGGGAATATCTCGCATTAATAGAATCACATAAATTAGTGGGCTCGCCCGGATTCGAACCGGGGACCTTCGCCTCGTCAAGGCGACGTCATAACCCCTAGACCACGAGCCCTGAAGAATAATGGAATGGGATTTTTTAAAAGTATCGTTGCCTATTTTCGAAAAATAGAAAAAGAGGGGCATATTGTTTGCCAATGTTAGGTGATGCCATTATATCTTTCTTCGCAGGCTTTGGAACAGGAGGAATGCTTCTTGCCCTCTTTTTAATATTCATTATAGATAGTATGTTGTTTCCTATGGTTCCAGAATTTTTCCTCCTCGTAATATATTCAACCAATCCATCAGCTGAATGGGGCATCATTCTTATAGCAACTGCGGCATTTTCCATTTTTATAGGTAACTCTCTCCTCTATTTCATTGTAAAAAAACTTGGCATGCCTCATTTCATACGTAGATTAATGAGGGGCTATAGTGAGATGATGGTTACACAGGATGAAAAAATGTTGCTCATAAATAGGATAGCTCCTGTTCTTCCATATACTGGGGCGTTTATTGCAGTTAATGAATGGAGCTACAGGAAGAGCATATTTTATATAGTGATAGGGGGGGTAGCAAAATTCTCGATTCTTATTGCTCTTTCAGCAACATTTTATAGATTATTTGAAAGAGGAATTGCTCAGAAGGCAACTTTTATCCTTATAGTTGTAACAATCGCTGCGGGCATGATATTATCCTATATGAGAAAAAGAAAAATTGATGGAAAAAGGGGAAAATGATATTTGTAATTCAGCTGCCACACCAAGCAGACATGAAAGGAAAAGAATGCGCACGCCATCTTTCTCTGGAACAATTTTAAGCGAGAGATATTCAAGCATACTCACCTGCCTTTCAATTTCAATTTCACATCTCCCCTTTAGCCCTAATTTTTCTCCATCTTTTTCATAATATCCGTTAATTTTCCCCGGACATTCATAAAGAATCAATTTTTTCCAGTATATGGAGCGAAGTTTATCTTCATACACATGTGCCTCATTATCCATCTCCATTACCATGCTTAATTTTCCTTCTCCCTCCATATCAACCTTTATTTTTGTGGGGATATATACGCCTCCATAAACAATTCCATCAAGATATTCGTAATTAATGCTGCCCATTTCTATAACCTCTTTGCCATCATAAAGATATGCTATTCCAAATGGTATCTCTTCCATCCAAAATGGTATCATTCCATAAAACATACTCCATCCATTGTCGAAAGAGATCCATGCCCAGTCATAGCCGAAGGGGTTGTTGGACGAAAAGGAAAGATTATGAAATGATATATTTTTATTCTCCCACCACCATTTTGCAAGAGAAATGTATGGTTTTATTGTGCAGCCTTTTAATGGATTATGATAGCTCCAGTTGCCCCATACATGCTCATAATATGCTACTCCTGTGAATTCCTGTAGTTTGCCATCAATAAATATCCATCCATTTGCTCTGCACTTTGGAATGAACATATATCTGTAATATCCAAAACCCATTGGCAATATGCTTCCTTCTCCTTCTGCAACGAATACTGCCCTTGCCTCCGCCTGGATTTCAATATCCACAATGATACCTTTGTTTTCGAAATGCACTTTATAGCGAGGATATCCTCCTCTGAGCCACGATTTTCCATATGATATGTTTGCCTCGTATTTTCCGAAGCAGCGCATGGCGGATATGTCATCACCATATGAACCGCAGTCGTAAGCCTTCTTTCCATCCCAGTCAAATACGGTGAAAAAGAGATTGGCAGCTGGCGTTTCCTTTTCATATTCAAAAGATGCTGTTATGCTGTAATTTTTTTCCGCCTGTATGAAGGCATCGATATTCCACCACTCTCTTATGCAGTTGTGATATCCATCATATTCATCCAACCATTTATGGCTATGTTGCTGATGCGCATTAACTGGAAAAATGATGAGAAGGATAAGCAGCACCAAAACCTTTTTCATTAGATGTAAATGGATGAAGCAATAAAAATCTTTATCAGTATCGATACTTCGCAACCAATGCGATGCAGATAACAAAATTTCTCTTTGCTGCTGTTGCTGTCATGCCACAATCAGAAAAATTTATATGGGGAAAAGTGATTATTAACAAATTGTTAGCAAAATGATATTATGAGTAAACCAATTGGTGTAAGGATAGATTCAAAGCAAGAGGAGGTATGGCGTAAATTTAAGGAGTTTGTGGAGAAAAAATACGGCAAAAAACACACTGTTCTTGGAAATGAACTTGTGAAGGCATTGCAGCTTTATCTTGAATTATATGAGAGGGTGAGTAACAGGAAAAGAGAGCCGGAAACCCAGTTTATAAAAGAAAGAGCAGGAGATATTGAGGTTAAGCCTTTAAAAGAGATCTCATATGATTTGCTTAACACCATTATTGCATGTCGCGGCTATTTGGAGCAGATTGAGGAGGAAATAAAGGAAATGCCTCCATCGGCGAAAGAAAAAATGGATAATTTGAAACAGGCTTTATTTAAAGCACAAAAAATTGTGCAGGAAAGACTTGAATCAATTAAATGAAAAAGATTGGTTTTATTTTAAATCCAATAGCAGGAATGGGGGGCAAGGTAGGACTTAAAGGTACAGATGGAGTTTTACATGAGGCAATAAAAAGAGGCGCTCAGCCAGTTGCTCCAAAAAGGGCGGAAGAATTTTTAAGAAATTTGAGAAAAAAGAGAGAATTTTACACATGCTCGGGAAGCATGGGGGAAAATGTATTCAAAAAAGCGGGTATTGGGGCAAAAATTGTATATGAAAGTCCAGATATCACGACAGCAGAAGATACAAAAAAAGCCGCAAAAATCATGAGAGATTTCGTGGATATTGTAGTTTTTGTGGGCGGCGACGGCACCGCCTGCGATTTGCTCGATGCCATTGATGCCACCCTGCCTGTGCTGGGTGTGCCTGCCGGGGTGAAGATGTATTCTGCTGTTTTTGCATATACGCCTAGAGATGCTGCCGAAATTGTTGACAGGCTGGAGGAGCTTGAGGTGGAGGAGCGGGAAGTGATGGATATAGATGAGGAGGCGTTTCGAAAGGGAGAGTTTAAGGTGAAATTTAAAGGATATGCACTCACACCTGTTCATGAAAGATTGCAGGGCGGGAAGGATGTTGTGGCGGGAAATGGTAAGAAAGAAATTGCCCAGTGGATTGTTGAGGAAATGGATGATGACACAGTATATATCATAGGAGGGGGAAGCACCACATGGGAAATTAAAAAGGCAATGGGCATAAATGGGAGTTTTCTCGGCATAGATGTTATAAAAGGCAAGAAATTGCTCTGCAGGGATGCGGGAGAGAGGGAGATAATGAATTTGATTGGGAAAAAAACAAAAATTATCGTGAGCCCACTTGGCGGGCAGGGTTTTATATTTGGTAGAGGAAATCAGCCGATAAGTAGCGAAGTTATAAAAAGGGTGGGAAGGGAAAATATTATGGTTGTTGCCACAAAAAGTAAATTAAATGCTCTCAGAAGTTTGAAGGTAGATACTGGTGATGAGGACGTAAATGAGATGTTGCGCGGCTACATTGATGTTGTTGTTGGATATAAAGAGAAGAGAATAATGAAGGTGGAATAGGCAAAGCATTTATATCATGGCGATATCTTTTCTTTCATGTGCCTTGCTGTGCCAGGAAAAGTTATTGAAAAAAGAGGCAACAAAGCGGTTGTTGATTATGGCGGCATAAGGAGGGAAGCGGATATCTCGCTCGTAGATGTTAATGAAGGAGATTATGTTATTGTGCATGCTGGTTTTGCAATACAGGTATTGAGTAAGGAAGATGCTGAAGAAACTCTGCGCATCTTTCAGGAGATGGCGGAAAATGCATGAGTTTTCGACCATGCAGCAAATTGTTTATGCAATTATTGAGGAGGCAAGAAGATATAAGGCGAAGGAAGTGAGCAGGGTTATTCTCCAAATAGGGGAATTAACATTTCTTGGAGAAGAGCAACTGAAATTCGCCTTTGATATATTAAAAGAGGATACCATAATGGAAAATGCTGAGCTTGTAATAGAAAAAATAAAGGCAGAGGTGAGGTGTGAATGTGGCTATCAGGGGGGCATAGAATATGGACTTAAGGAAGAATTCCATCTCATGTTTCCCATTCTTAAATGTCCCAGATGCGGAAAGGAAGTCGAGATAATTAGAGGAAGAGAATGTCTCATAAAAAGCGTTGAAATGGAGATTGAGGAAAATGTTGCAGTTGAGAGATAAAAATATTGCAGAAGAAATAATCAAAAAAATAAAGGCAATTGGACTTAAATTAAAGATAATGCATGTATGCGGCACCCATCAGGATACGATAGTGAGGCACGGCATAGATGTTTTGTTAAGGGATATTGGCATCGAGGTTATTCAGGGGCCGGGTTGTCCTGTTTGTGTTACAACAACTCTTGAGATACAAAAAGCGATAGAACTCGCAAGAAATGGTGTTACCATAGCAACTTTTGGCGACATGCTCCGCGTCCCTGCAGCTGGCACGAGTTTGCAGCAGATAAGGGCAGAGGGAGGCGATGTGAGGATTGTTTATAGCATAGATGATGCTGTTAAATTGGCGGAGGAGAAGGAAGTTGTTTTTCTGGGAGTGGGTTTTGAAACCACCGCTCCTTCCACAGCTGTTACCTTACTCAACACGCCCCGTAATTTCTCTGTACTCAGTTTTCATCGCTATATTCCACCAGCCCTCGATGCTCTTCTTGGTATGGGTGAAATAAAAATAGATGGGATAATATGTCCCGGACATGTATCTACAATAATAGGCATTGAGCCATATAAGCCAATCTCCACCAAATACAAAATTCCGCAGGTCATCGCTGGATTTGAACCTCTCGATATTCTAATGGCTGTATATATGATTGCCAAGCAAATTGAAGAGGGAAGGCATGAAGTAGAAAATGAATATATCAGGGTTGTGAAGCCAGAAGGAAATTTGAAGGCGAAAGAAGCGATTCAAAAAGTTTTCCGTCCAGGAGATGCAAAATGGCGCGGATTTCCCAGCATACCTCAATCAAAAATGCTCATAAGGGAAGAATATGAGGAGTATGATGCAGAGAAAAAATATGAGGACATTCTCGAAACCATAGAGGAGGCGCCGGAGCCAAAGGGCTGCAGATGCGGAGAGGTGTTGCGAGGCGTAATCTATCCGCAGGAATGCCCGCTTTTTGCAAAAGTATGCAAGCCATCAAATCCAGTTGGACCCTGTATGGTTAGTATAGAAGGGGCGTGCAATATAGAATACAGGTATAAAAATGATTGAGGTTAAAAAAGGCACACTTGAGGAAAGAATAATAAGAATTCTTCAGCAGCATTATCCAATAACTCTTCAGCAGCTCAGCAGAAAGCTGGGTGTTTCACAAAATAGATTGAAGACGGAACTCCTGAAAATGCAGGCAAGGAATATTGTTGAACTGGAATATCTTCCAGATAAAATTTATATCCGCCTCCTACGATTCGACTTTCTTTTTGTAGGAAGAAGGAGACAGTATAAGTTCATAAAGAAGAAAAAGATGAAGATGGAGAAAGAGGAAAAAGATGAAGGAAATGATATAATGTATGTATGATTATTTAAGAAGATCAGCTGGCTCTATTATTCCCATGTATTCCTTTCCCTTGCACACAACTGCAAAACCTTGCTCTTCCACCAAATCCACAACTTTTTCACCTTTTTCGAATGGAGAACAAACTTTTACACCCACTTCCATATATCCTTTGACGGGTGCTTCAAGGAGAGAAGTTTTTTCCTGATGATAATCTGTAACTTTTTCATGTGTTGTAAGTAACTTGAGAATGTTTCTCACACCTATAATGCCAGCGAATTTTTTATTTGATAGTACAGGAAGTATCCGCTCGTTCCTTTTTCTCATCAGATTTATGGCGTCTCCAATTTCATCGTCCTCGTTTATTGGCTCAACTTCTCTCATCAAATCCTCTGCTTTTTTATCTATGCCGCCCTCTCTGGCGATATCTATGGCTGTCACATATCCAAGAATCTCCCCTTCCTTTGTTACAATAATAACATCTGTCCCGCTTTTTTTCATCCTATCTCTGGCTTTTATTAATGAATATGTTGCATCAAGCTTTGGCACACCCACTACAAAATCTTTTACTTTTTCGTCTCCAGACAACTTGCTTTTTATAAGCCTTCTTTCATCAATTATTCCCCATGGCTTCTTTCCATCAAATACAATCGGAAAAGATGCTTCTCCATAAAGGTAGCCGAATACTTTACTCACTCCATCATTTTTATCAACTTTCTTAAAATCCTTCCTCACAATTTTTTCAAGCATCACTATAATAAGAAATATTTATAGTAAAACTTTTCTGTGTATGGAAGAAATTATACGCAGGCTCGAAAAATTCGTTAAGGAAAGAGAATGGGAAAAATATCACACTCCAAAAAACCTTGCCATGTCAATAGCTATTGAGGCAGCAGAACTTATGGAGCATTTTCAGTGGAATGAGGAGGACTTTCCCGATGTAAGAAAAAACGTTGAAAAAAGGAGGGAGGTAGAGGAGGAACTTGCAGATGTTATGATATACTGCCTCTTGTTTTTCTATTATCTTGGAAGTGATGTTAAGGTGGCGATAATGAATAAAATCCAACAGAATGAGAAAAAGTACCCGTATCTTGGAAAAAAGCAAAATATTTATAAAAAGGAAGGA
Source organism: uncultured Thermoplasmatales archaeon (assembly GCA_964612535.1). Lineage (GTDB taxonomy): Archaea > Thermoplasmatota > E2 > UBA202 > JdFR-43 > JdFR-43. Next base: position 182 of record CAZTDS010000053.1, on the reverse strand, counting down.
AATTCTAACATGTCCTAAAATGGAGCGAATAAAAAAGAAAAGGTTAAAAAAGGGTAAGCATTTTAGATGGCAAATTTAAAGGGGGAATAAAATGTATGGAAAAAAGTTAGTTAAAAGGGTGGGTAGCGTATTGATAGCGGCTGTAATAGTAGCGAGCGCTTTCGCTGTATTACCACAGAATG
>CAZTDS010000052.1:4385-9184 GCA_964612535.1 uncultured Thermoplasmatales archaeon | reverse complement strand
TATCTCTCTTTCTGCAATCTCAATAATATTTTTTATAGTTTCATATGGGAATGCATTCGCTATACCTATATCGTTAATAACCCAGTAAATTTTAATCCCTGCTTTAGAAAAATTCTCTATATTTGAAGAAAAATTTGATGGTACTTCTATTAACGCAAACCCTTTTCTTTCCTTTACTTCTTCAATGCTATTGTTCCACGTAACTATATTGCAATAAGCTTTCATTACATCCACAAAAATTTTTGATGCATTTCCATCATCATTACATGCTAGACCTATTTTTGGCATTTCCTTTGCTTTCTCTGCTGCCTCTCCAAAAAAGTTTCCCATACCCGCAAAAATAATGAACATTAGGACAACAGGTAGAACTGTTGCTGGCGTGAGCAATTCCCTGACTTCTTTTTTAACTATATTCAGCAAACTCATTTTATCGCCCTTATAAAAACCTCCTCTATGTTTTTGGCATCGTATTTTTCTTTCAGCTTCTCTGGCTCATCTATTTCAATTATTCTCCCAGCATCTATCAAAGCTATTCTATCACATATGTATTCAACCTCCAGCATGTTATGGGAAGAAACAAGGAAAGTCATTCCTTCCTTGGCAAATCTTTTTATCATTTTTCTTATCTCGTTTGCATTTATCACATCCAAGCCGGAAGTAGGCTCATCTAAAATTGCCAATTTTGGCATTGTCATCAACGCTCTCGCAAGTAGCAGCCGCCTCACCATTCCCTTGCTGTAATTTTCTATTTTGTCATCAATTCTATTTCCAAGCTTTGATATTTCTATACCACGCTGTAAAATTTCTTTTTCATCAAAAAAAGAAGCAATGAATGCCAGATATTGTCTTCCCGTCATATTTTTGTATGCTCCTGCCTCCTCTGGCAGATAAGATATTATTTTCCTTATTTCATCATCGTTTATACCGACTTCCAGCCCAAATATTTTTGCTTCTCCATCGCTCTTTTTGATGAGTGTCGCCAATATGCGCAATATGGTTGTCTTTCCCGCTCCATTTGGTCCAATCAATCCAAAAATTTCTCCTTCCTCAACGCTAAATGAAACACCTTTAACTGCCTCAAACTCGCCGTATCTTTTGACGAGGTTTTTTACCTCTATGGCTTTCATTTCCTCCCAAGTTTCTCCTTTGCTATCTCACGCAACTTAAATTTCTGTATCTTTCCACTTGCTGTCATTGGCCATTCATTTGTGAAGAAAATGTATTTTGGCACTTTATAGCGTGCAATATTCTGCCTGCAAAATTCCTTTATTTCCTCCTCTGTCGCCTCTTTGCCCTCCTTAAGCTGAATGAAAGCCGCAACCTCCTCGCCATATTCCGGATGGGGCACACCTACAACCTGCACTTCTTTTATCTTTGGATGGCGATACAGAAATTCTTCTATCTCGCGAGGATAGACATTTTCTCCTCCCCTTATAATCATGTCATCTACTCTGCCGAGAATATAGATGTAGCCATCGTTATCCATCATTGCCAAATCCTTTGTATGTAACCATCCATTTTCTATTGTTTTCGCCGTAGCTTCTTCCATCTTATAATAGCCCTTCATTATATTGTAGCCTCTCGCCACCAGCTCGCCAGGAGTATTGGGTGGTACTTCCTCTAAGGTGCCCGGCTCAACAATCTTTACCTCAACATGAGGTATCGGCTTGCCAACTGTTTTCACTCTTTTTTCCAGCGGATCATCTCTCTTTGTCATTGTGATTACAGGTGATGCTTCGGTAAGCCCATAAGCAATTGTCATTTCTTTTGCATGCATATCCTCCATAACTCGCCTCATTACTTCTTCCGGGCAAGGAGCGCCAGCCATTATTCCAGTGCGAAGCGACGACAAATCATACTTTTCAAAATCGGGATGATTGAGTTCTCGAACAAACATCGTCGGCACTCCATGCAAGGCGGTGCATTTTTCTTTATCAACAGCCTGCAAAACTTTTTCAGCATCAAAAATTTCGATTGGCACCATTGTTGCTCCATGAACAACACAATTTAGTGTGGATAGAACGCAGCCGAAACAATGGAAAAATGGTACAGGGATGCAAAGCCTGTCTTTATTGCTAAAATCGAGGTATTTTCCAACCCAGTAAGCATTATTGACAATATTGTAATGAGTAAGCATCACGCCTTTTGGAAAACCTGTTGTGCCAGAAGTGTATTGCATATTCACAACATCATGGCAATCCAAACTATTCTGTATTTTCCTCAATTCATCATCACTCACTTCTTTTCCCATATCAATTATATCCTGCCAGTTTAGTAGCCCGGGATAATCTCCTTTTCCGATAAAAACAGCATGCTCAAATTTTGGAAAATTCGGCGATTTCTCGCCTCTTTTTATTTCTGGCATCACTTTATACAAAGTTTCAACATAATTCACATCCTTGAATTTTTCAACGAGGAAAAGAACCTTTGTATCAGATTGTTTTAATAAATATTCGAGTTCCGCCGCCTTGTAATATGTGTTGACGGTAACAAGAACAGCCCCTATTTTTGCTGTAGCGAATTGAAGAATAACCCACTCGGGCACATTATATGCCCATACCGCCACATGATCTCCTTTTTTGACTCCCAGTTTTAATAAACCCTTTGCAACCTTTTCAACTATCTCTTTAAATTCCTTGTATGTGTAGCGTGGGCCATCCAGATAAACGAGAGCATCATTATCAGGGTATTTGGCGGCGGTATCGTCCAGAACCTCACCAAGTGTTTTTTCAATCATGGAGATGAATGTTTTTTGCCTTCATAAAATTTATTGCCTACTCGTAATTCACATCCACAAGTTCTGCTTCAATATCTATGCCCTCATATTTCACGCTTGCCTTCACGAAATTTGCTATATCTGGCGAGTAATATAGCTCGATAATGTCGTAGATTGACATTTTATATGCCTCAAAGCTGCCAGCAGGTGTGGAAATACTTTGCTTGCCACTGCAAACAACTTCCATAGAGCCAAGTGGAATATTAATTTGCAGTGGAACCTTTACAATGCCAAAGAGAGCCGTCGCCAGTGCATCGATGCTTACATTTGTCAGAGGAAGATTCCATATCTTTTCTTTCAATGGAAAATCGATTAAAGTATATGGCTCACTGAATGTTATGGATGCAGTAACTTTAAATGGAATAGGCAATGGTATGGGTATAATTTCCAATTTTATTATAGTTAGTCCTCTAACCTCCACTTCTATTCCATCAATAGCAAATTCTTTTGTAACAGTAAGCTCCCCATTTATTTTCGTCAACAAAAACTTTCCTGTTAACTGTAAAGGAGGTTGCGAATAATATGAGAAATCTCCATTTAACCTCCCACTGAATTCAACTATATAATTTCCAATGTCATTTGTGACTTTGAAATTGAGTTCTTCTATATTCCCACTGAAATTAAGCTGTCCTCCATATTCCATACCGATCTCTATCTTTGAAATATCAAATGTCCATTCATCACTTTCCTTCCATGCATCTATTAGGGCTGCTGTTTCCGCCACGCTTTCCTGACCCGATGAATCTTCAACAGTTAGCGTAACATCATATATGCCTCGCTGGTTGTAAGAGTGCTTCGGTGTTGTTTCATCGCTTGTTGCTCCATCTCCAAAGTCCCAGTGCCACGCAACTATGCTGCCTTCATCATCCATGCTTTTGCTTCCATCAAAAGTGATTTCTTCGCCAACACTTGCAATATATGGTCCGCCTGCCTCTGCGACGGGGGGCCAGTCGTAAGCATTTTTGTCATAATCCACCCATACAATGCTGTAGTCATCTACATGCAGGGAGCCATACTCTATATTGAAAAAGCCGTTATATCCCCAGAAACTTCCCCAGCTGTTTTTACATATCCAGTATCCTCCTCTTGGAATACTTGGGTCATCCTTCCAGCCAACAATGAGTATGCAGTGATTTATTCCTTCAACATAGCCGGGATAAGGATAGTAATCGCTTGGACTGTGATGTTCCAGTCCCCATTGCATGAAATCTTCTGTTGCCATCATGAAACTAACCACCGGCCCCTCTTCCATTATTTGTGTTTTTATTCTTTTCCTATCTTCATCGCTTCCATCAGGTAGCCAGTAGCCATAGTCAGTGATTGGAACAAGCTTGTTTTCCCAGTCATCGCATTTTTCATCACATGGAATGCTATCGTCAGCCTGATACGGCATGCAATCTTCAGGAATAATTCCATTATGATAATTTCCATCGCTGCCTGTGGATTTTATATACTGAAACGCAAGATATGGGCTACCTCCCCTGCAACTTCCAGATTCGGGAAGGCAAGATAAAATATATTGTTCAGATAAATCAGGATCAAGCTCTGCAATTCCTTCCCTTATATTTATTATACTCTCCAATGCCCCCACAGCAGCAAAAGCCCAGCAACTCCCGCACATGCCCTGAAAGCGAGCGGGCGTCGTCCAATCATTGCCACCATAATCAAGCCAGCTGAAATATGCTGGCAGGTCGCCTATGGAAGGTTTCGGCGAGGCTTTGGCTGGATCAAAAGATGGAACTTCTTCCATTACAGCAAAATGAAAATCACTTGCCGCTATTTCTTTTCCACATCTGCAATCATTATTTTCCATTGCCATGATGGGAGCAACGAATATGGCGGCAATAATAAAACACAAAAAATTTCGTTTAAACATGCCTCTAATATTCATGGTACTAAATAATTCGCGATTTTTAAAATTTAATGATTTCCAAAAAAGGTTACCGAACAAGTCAGAATGAATAAAGAAGTTGCCATGGCAATTATGTGCTTCATTCTTGGGGTGTGAATGATAAACCTTGTT
>CAZTDS010000052.1:0-4285 GCA_964612535.1 uncultured Thermoplasmatales archaeon | reverse complement strand
TTTTGTGCATCCCCGTTAAAATAGAAAAATCTATATGAATGGCCATATATTACTATAAAATGCCGATAGCTGAAGAGCTTGCAAAAAAGCAACGACAGATTTCCATAGCAGAATTTTTCGAGAAAAATAAACAAATTCTCGGCTTCGATAGCCTAACTCGGGCTCTCATAACATGTGTAAAGGAGGCGGTGGATAACTCTTTAGATGCTTGCGAGGAAGCAGGCATATTGCCAGATATATTTGTTGAAATAAAGCAGGTAGACGGCGATGAATACAGAATAGTTGTCGAAGATAATGGGCCGGGTATTGTAAAAAGCCAGATTCCCCATGTCTTCGGCCGCCTTTTATATGGCTCCCGCTTTCATAGCCTTAAACAATCGAGAGGGCAGCAGGGAATAGGTATATCGGCAGCTGTATTATATTCGCAACTCACAACTGGTAAGCCAGCAATCATAACTTCAAAAATCGGTGAAGGATTTCCCGCTCACAGGATAGAACTAATCATTGACACAAAGAAAAATCTTCCACGAATAATAAAGGAGGAGATGGTGCACTGGAAAAAGAGGAGTGGTACAAGGGTGGAACTTTTTGTAAAAGGAAAATATGTGAAAAACAGGAAACAATCTGTATATGAGTATTTGCGAAGTACAGCTATTGTAAATCCACATGCTCACATTACATTTATTGAACCGGATGGAAATGAAATCATTTTTGAGAGAGCAGTTGATAAACTTCCCAAGCAGCCCAAGGAGATAAAACCTCATCCATATGGTATTGAACTGGGTACTTTGCTTAAAATGCTTAAGGAGACGAAGGCGAAGAAAATAACAACATTTCTTGCAAGCGAGTTTTCATCCGTAAGTCTGCAAAAAGCTCGCCAGATTGTTGCTAAGGCAGGCGTAGATGAAAATAAGGAGCCAGCAAAAATATCGCTCGAGGAGGCAAAGAAAATCTTGGAAACCTTCAAAAAAGTTAAACTTATGGCCCCTCCCACCGATTGCCTTTCCCCCATAGGAGAAACCCTCATAAAAAGAGGACTTAGAAAAGAAACCGCCCAGCTTTCTCCAGAGTTTATTTCCACCGATACCCGTCAGCCCAGCGTCTTTGCCGGCACGCCATTTATGGTCGAAACAGGAATAGTATATGGAGGAAATCTGCCAAGAGAAGAAAGGGTGGAAATCCTTCGCTTTGCAAACCGCGTACCTTTACTTTATCAGGAAGGAGCATGTGTGATTACGGAGGCGATAAAAAATATTGACTGGCGTCGCTACGGCTTGGAGCAGAAAGGTGGTAAGGGAATCCCCTATGGGCCAGCGATAATACTGGTTCATGTGGCATCGGTAAATATTCCATTTACTTCGGAATCAAAAGAGGCGATAGCGAGTGTTGAGGAAATAGAAAAAGAAATACGCTTATCTTTACAGCAATGTGCAAGGAGGATGAGAACACATTTATCAAAAAAGGCAAAGAAGGAGAAGGCAAAAAGTAAGTTTCTCCTCATATCAAAAATTTTACCGGAGATAGCAAGGAAGGCGGCGGAGATGCTCGATAAGCCTGTGCCGCCCATTGATGATGTGATAAGTCAGATTATGAATATTGTGTGGATTGATGATGAAGTTGTCACTAAGGATGGTATAGCAGAGAGTAGGATAAGAATAATAAATTACAAAAGAAAACCGCAGGAGTTCATTCTTTATGCTGAGATACCTTCTAAAGAATATGTGACGGATGTGATTCCAGAGCCACTTGAAATAAGAGAGAGAATTATAAAATGGAAAATATCTCTTAAACCTTCTGAAAAGCTTGAACTTTCATTTAAAGTTAAATGTGATGGCGTTGATTTTGATGAAAACAATCTGTATGCACTTGGAATAGATCCGGTGAATATTGTTGGTGCTGAGAAATGGGAGGGTGAAGAATGAGTGACGCAGTAAAAGAACTTAAGAAAATTGCGGAGAAAATATATGATGACCTCACTAAAGGAAAAATTCCTTCGATTGAGCTTCCAGCAAGAACAAAATCAAACATCGTTTTTGACGATCGCTATAGGGTATGGAAATATGGGAATCAGAATATAACTCGTTCCGCTGTTTCTCTATCCAGTGCTTATATGCTCCTCCGCACCATGTATGTGATTGATTTCATAAAGGATATGATTGAGCAGGGGAAATCATCGACACTCAGAGAGCTTTATTATATATCAGAGGGATGGGGTGAGGCAAAATTCAATAGCCAGGACGAATCAGATAAATTAGCGGAAGATTTGGAGATAATAACCAAAAAGCTCAGAGAAGATTTTAAATTGAGACCTGAAGAGGATGGAGCGAGAGTTATAGGGGATATAGTCATTGAGGAAACCACAAGGAAGGGTGAAAAGAGGCGCATTCACTGTCAGGATGATGTGGGTGATGCTGGATACAGCATTCCATATAATGTGGAGAAGGAAAAGCTCCGCTTCGTTGAAGTAAACGCTGATAAAGTTATAGCTGTTGAGACAGGAGGTATGTTTGATCGCCTTGTTGAAAACAGATTCGATGAAAAGAGCAATGCAATCCTCGTGCATTTAAAGGGACAGCCAGCAAGAAGTACGAGAAGATTCATAAAGAGGCTAAATGAGGAACTTAATCTGCCTGTTATCGTTTTCACCGATGGCGACCCATGGAGCTACCGCATCTATGCCAGCGTTGCCTATGGTGCCATAAAAACAGCCCACATTTCTGAATATCTTGCCACTCCTGCAGCGCAATTTCTCGGAGTAACACCTTCAGATATTTTAAATTATGAACTTCCATCAGATGATTTAACCAAAGAAGATATAGCCGCTCTTCAATCAGAGTTAAGTGACCCTCGCTTCCAAGATGAATTCTGGCTTAATGAAATAAAATTACAGCTTGAAATAAAAAAGAAGGCAGAACAACAGGCACTGGCAAAATATGGCTTAGATTATGTTACAGATGTTTATCTTCCTGAAAAGCTGACGGAAATGGGATATGAAATTTAAATGAGAAGGAGATAGTGTTGGAATGAAAGGCACACGATTTCGCTAAAAACTCATTTTGAGGAAAATCTTATTTCAAAAACCTTTTTATATAATGACTGCATGTAAGAGAGGGATAAGTATGGAAGGAACCGTAATAAAGTGGATAGATAAGAAAGGATATGGTTTTATCGGAGTAGATGGACAAAAGGATATTTTTGTTCATTATTCCGATATAAAGAAGGAAGGCTTTGTAAGCCTTAAAATAGGACAGAAGGTAAAGTTTGATGTGGAGGAGACGGATAAGGGGCCGCGAGCCAAAAATGTTGAATTGCTGGAATGATCCTGTCGGATAGAGATATAAGAGAAGCCATTTTGAAAGGCGAGATTTCCATTGAACCATTTAGAAAGGAGAATTTAACGCCCAATGGCTATGATTTGACAGTCAAGGAAATATACGTGGATGGGGCAACGAAAGAAGAGGCAAAAATAAAACCTATGACATGGTTTGCAATATCAACAGAAGAATACATAAGATTGAAAAATGTGACTGCCCAGCTGTGGCTCCGCTCTTCATATGCGAGAAAAGGACTGCTATCAAGCTTTGGAAAAGTTGATGCTGGATTTGAAGGATGTCTCACCATTGCCTGTTTCAATACATATCAGGAGATAGAGATGAAAAGGGGAGACAGAATATGTCAGATTGTTTTCGAAAAAATGGTTTCAAGACCGTCAAAATATTATGAGGGAAAATATAGAGGACAGAAAGGCGTAAAACTGGAGTAAATCATATCTTTTTATATCTCCTCCCATATTCCTATTTATGAAAAGATTGTTTGGCACAAACGGGGTTAGAGGAATTACGAACGAAAGCATGAATGCTGAATTGGCTTTAAAACTTGGAAAAGCTATCGGAACATACTTTCAGGGAAATATAATTGTTGCTACAGATACAAGAACCTCAAACGAAATGCTTAAGAATGCTGTTATCGCCGGCTTGGTGGCGACGGGCTGCAATGTTTTTGATGCGAAAATTGCTCCCTCGCCAACTTTGCAGTATTATGTGAAACATAGCGATGCTGATGCAGGAGTTATAATAACTGCCTCTCATAATCCTCCGGAATTCAATGGCATAAAGGTTGTTGATGCCGATGGAATAGAACTATCAAGGAACAGGGAGAAGGAAATTGAAAAAATATATTTCAATGAGAGATTTAAGCTGGCGGCATGGAATGAGTTGGGCAAGGTATATGATATTGATATTCTCGACTTTTATATAGAAGGAGTTCTTGACAAGGTGGATGTTGA
>CAZTDS010000051.1:0-9194 GCA_964612535.1 uncultured Thermoplasmatales archaeon | reverse complement strand
GAGGAAGGCGGCGAAGAAAAATCAGAGTAATCTTTTCATTATTTCTCTTTTTAACTCTTCTATTCCCTCTCCAGTAGAGCATGAAATTTTCATGAAATCTGTCTTGCCCCCACTTATATCAACCTTATTTTCCACCACAATCATATCAACGTCAAATTCTCTCCGCAACTCCTCAAGCAACTTCATTTGTTTATCCATAGTGTATCCACAATGCATGGATGCATCAACTATGAATACGATTAAATCTGGAAGATAACGGAGAGCAATTATTCCCTGCCTTTCTATCTCGTTTCTTTCCTCATCGGGCCTATCAAGCAGGCCCGGCGCCTCCACCATCTGGATTTTTCTTTTTTCATATCCTTCCTCGATAACCACATGTCCCACTATGAGTCCCTTAGTTGTGAATGGATAAGATGCTATCTCCGGTTTCGCCGAGGAGAGGATTTTGAGGAGGGAGGATTTGCCCACATTTGGATAGCCAGCAATGATAACAGTGGGAGCATTTACATCTATGTAAGGCAGCGTTTTTATTTTCTGTCTCGCCTCTTCAAGGAAAGTTAAATGAGGGTTTATTTCATAAACAATGGATGAAATTCTTCCATATACTTCAGCAATTATTTTTTTGTAATCAGCATCTTCCCTCTTCGCCTTTTTTATGCCATGAGCGGCTATCCTGCTTATCTTTTTTCTTGCCCAGTCAAGAGAAGCGAGAGATTTTTTCAGTTTATCCACACCAACAAGTAAATCGATGAGTTCATAATGGAAGCGATGCAAATTATCGAAGGATGGGAACGCCTTCACGTATTTCTGGAGAGTATTATTCAGAAGCTGTTTAACAGTCGAAATTTTATTTATCGTCTTCTCTTTCTTATCCCTGCTCCTTATCTTTTTCGCTCTTCCAAAAGCTTTGTCAAGGAGTTCATCAGCACTTAAAATTGGCGGTATTTTAAACATTGTAAATCAATTCCACGCTTTCAAGCGCCTTCGATATTAAATTAACACATGCCTCCAAATCACGCAAACTTATTACCTCAACACCAGAATGCATGTAACGTGTTGGCACACTTACAACAGCCGACGGTATCCCTTCCTTAGTAACATGAATAACAGCTGCATCTGTTGTGCCGCCATCTGAAACCTCCATCTGATATTTTATTCCCTCTCTTTTTGCAACTTCCTCAAGCCACTTCACCATAAAAGGCTGCGCAATGAGGCCTCGCCCCGCTGCGTCGGCAATTGTTATAACGGCGCCTTCATCCAGTTTTATATTCTTGTTCTTTTCATCTATGCCGGGATGATCTCCTGCAACAGCCACCTCGCAGACCACTGCAAAATCAGGATTGAGTCCAAAGGCGGATGTTCTCGCTCCTTTTAGCCCCACCTCCTCCTGAACAGTTCCCACAGCATATATGGTGGCGGTGCTTTTTGTTTTCTTCAAAGCTTCAATCATCATAGCTATTCCCACCCTGTCATCAAGTGCCTTTCCAGTTACTCTATCGTTCATCAATTCTTTTAATTCCACATCAAGCGTAATCGGTGTGCCAAGTTTTATCCCAGCTTCCTCCACCTCCTCTTTATTTCTCGCCCCTATATCAATGAACATATCCTCTGCCTTAATTGCTTTCTTTTTCTCATCATCCTTCATGAGATGGGGTGGCTTACTTCCAATAACACCGTATATTTTTCCTTTCTCTCCATGCAGAACAACACGAGTGTTAAGGAGAGTAGCGTCGAACCACCCCCCAAATTTAACAAATCTTATGAAACCATTTGAATCTATGCTTTTCACCATCAGCCCTATCTCATCCATATGGGCAGCGAGCATGATGGATGGCATGTTGTCTTCTCCATCCTTTATGGCTATTATATTACCCAGTTTATCCACTCTTATTTCATCAACGTGTTCTTGCAATTCCTCTTCAATTATTTCTCTAATCTCATCTTCATAACCAGAGATGCCATGAGCGTTACACAATTTTTTCAATAACTCCTTCATAGGAAGCAAAAGAGAGAAGCAATAAAAAATTTGTGGAGGAGGAACTTAATTTTCCGTTATCTTCATGAAATCGTTGCTGCCAATGTATATCTCATGTGGCATTACTATTGGTATGAGAGTATAATTCACAGGTGTTGGCGCAAGATATGAAGTATTTATGTCGATATATCCATCCACCTTTTCATAGCCATTTGGCTGCATATAAACTGTTGTTGCTGAACTCGAGAATATTATGGTAAAAACCATTGCCGCCGTCAAAATGGCAAATAGCTTCATAAAGATTTAATAGCCCCATATATTTAAGCATTGTTATGGTAAAGGTAAAATTTTATGGAAAACTCCGCCATATATTTGGGGAGGAAATGGAAATTAAAGGTATTTCAACAGTTGGCGAGCTAATTAATGCACTTGAAAAGAAGAGCGAGGAAGTAAAGAAGATAAAGGAGCATCTTCTATTTTCAATAAATGGGAGACAAGTTAAGAGTGGAGAAAGCATAAAGGAAGGGGAAGAAGTGGCTGTTTTTCTCCCTCCTACAGGAGGATGACTCCGGAAAATATTATGATATTTCTCAGGAGGAGGAAATGAGGAAAATATTGCTTCTTTTGCTCGCTGTATTTTCCCTCTACACCCCATATATTGCTTTTTCCCAGATTGATTTATCAATTGAATGGGTTAAAGTGAATAAAGAGGTAGCAAGAGATGGGGAAATTGTTCAGATAAGGGCAATGGTGAAGAACATTGGCGGAGAAAGCGGCGCTTTTGCAGTTTCATTCTACTATGATGTTATAGATGAAGAGCATCTCATAGATAGGAAGCACTATATCTCAATCTCCTCATATCGCATTCCTTCTGTTGAATGGGATACAAAAGGGCTGGTTGGCGAGCATCGCATAATTGTGCATGTAAGTGACTCAAATGATGAAAATAATTATGGCTACTGCAATATAACCATTCTTCCTGGCAGGATGAATGCACAGTTGCTAATCAAAGAGATTTACTACCACGCCCGCCCCCATCGAAATAATGAGTTTATATGCATAGTAAATGCCGGGGAAGAGAAAATAAATCTTACCAATTTTTATCTTACAACTCAACCATGGAAAAGGGTAGATAAACAAAATAAGGTTTTTCTTCCCGCCGTTGAACTGGAGGCTGGAGAGGGCATATATTTAACGCAAAATGGCTCATCATTTGAATATGAAATGGGCTTCCAGCCAGATTATGAATACTACAATTGCTCATCTGTACCAGATGCTGCAAGAGATGGAAAATTCATTATGGCAAATGATGGTGGCGTGGTTTGCTTAAAGGATAAATACAACCATACCATCGACACAGTTGTTTATGGTGATGCTTCTTTTGGCGAGGGATGGAAGGGGGAGGCGATTGAAGGTGTGGAGGCGGGCGAGATGCTTAAAAGGAGGGATTTTATTGACACCAATACAAGCAATGACTGGAGATGGAATCGCACTTTTATCATTGGACAATCAAACTTTGAAGCATGGCATGGAATGGCTAGTAAAGCAATAGCTTTCTGCTCTCCAGATTGTTCCTATGAAGTTATATCTGAGGAGATAAAAAATGCTCATGAGATTTTTATAAACCTCTATACTTTCACGAATCCATATCTTGCCGATATTTTGAATGAAAGCAACGCATCAATTAAAATTTTGCTCGATGGCAATGTAATAGGAGGAATACCAATGGAGGAAAGATGGATTGCATATATGCTCAGCAAGAAAGCGGAGGTGAGATATATGTTTGGCAATGAAGAGGAGGGAATATACAAAAGATATAGATACAATCACGCAAAATATGCTGTGCTTGATGAAAGATGCATAATTGAGTCAGCAAATTGGGGAAAAAGTGGAGTGCCAGTAGACCCCACATATGGAAACAGAGAATGGGGGATAGTGCTTGTCAATGAAAGTATTGCAAATTTTATGGAAATGGTGTTCGAGAGTGACTGGAATCCAGATTTTCAGGATAGTGTGACTTTCGATGAAAATAGCTTCACTCATGGAAAACCTCCCGATGATTATGCTATAAGTTATTACATTCCATCCGATGACTACACACCTTCTTTCTCCCCTCTTTATATAAATTCCTCATTCAACATAACCATAATTCTCTCTCCCGACAATGCTGAGGAGGAGATAAAGAAACTTATAGATAGTGCCAACGAAGAAATCCTTGTTGAACAGTTGTATGTGGAAAAGGAGTGGAGCAACGGCATGAATCCATTTCTCAAAAAAATTGTGGAGAAAAACGAGAGTGGAGTTGCTGTATATGTGCTCCTCAATGGAAATCCATCATACTATTCCACAGTTGCAATGAATAAGGAAACGGAGAAATTTTTGGAAAGTCACGGAATTAAAGTAAAACTTCAGAAAGAGTTAAACATTCACAATAAAGGAATGGTAATTGATGGCAAAACGGTTCTAATTTCTTCAATAAACTGGGGAGAAAATTCGGTAAGGAGAAATAGAGAAGCAGGGGTTATAGTTGAAAATGAGGAAATTGCATCATATTTCGAAAAAATTTTCTGGTATGATTGGGATTATGAAGCAGGAAAGGAGAAGGAGATGCCAAATGAATTTTTTGCCATTCCTCTCTTTTTAGCAACTTTTTTAATAATCTACTTATACAGAAAGAGATAATATGGAAGCAATTTCATTTGTTGTGATAGCGATAATAATTTGCTCTCTTGCGTATTCATTTTTAAAGAAAGTTCCAGTATCCCACATGATTGTTTTATCCAATTTTATAATCTTTTTGCTAACTCTTCCCCATCTGCCTCTCTCCGATCTGGCTTTTCGCCCTTCATATCTCCATTCATACAGAATATATACAATCTTTACATCCATGTTTCTGCACGGCGATTTCTCCCATATTATTTTCAACATGATTGGCATAATATTTATCGGCTTTCCATTTGAGCATCAGGTAGGAGCAAAAAAGTTTGCAGCAATTTATTTTATCTCTGGTTTTTTCGCCGCCATTTTTTACGCTTTGATTGAAGGAGGAAATACATACCTTATAGGAGCATCGGGCGCAATTTTTGGCATATTGGGAGCTTTCGCCGCCGCATATCCTTTCAAAAAAGTTGCTGTGCCTCTTTTCATGCCAATTATAATTTTCATGCGGCTGCCTGTGGTGGCGGTGGCGCTGCTTTATGCTGGTATTGAAACCCTATATACTTTTTCTGGTGTGACGGATGGGATAGCTCACTCTGCCCATATTGGTGGTTTTGTAGCAGGCGTCTTTCTGTCTCCATTTATTAAAATGAGGATTGAAAAGAAAAGTGTTGAGGTGGAAAGGCTGAGAGGCTTTGTTGCTACAGATAGGCAGCGTGAGATATACAAAAAAGCTATGGATGCAGATGAGCCAGAGCTTAGAGAGGCATGGATTTCATATCTCCTGAATGAAATAAGTTGCCCTGAATGCGGAGGAAAATTGGAGATAAAGGATGGAGAAATATATTGCAGGAATTGTGGTTATAGAAAATGAAGCAAAAGATATGCTGCAATTGCTCCCCCATTTAAATATGGGAGGCCAGGTTGTGGGCCTCGTGATATAAGAAGCATTAACACTGCATAGCCGATTAAAGCCCCAACCAAGGTTGCAAGAAAACCAGAAATTCCATACTCCATATATGATGCAGCTATTAGCACGCCGGGCATAATCATGTCGCCCAATCCCATATACACTGCATCCCTTTCCCCCTGCCCAAATTCCCCTTTCAGATAAGAAAATGATGCTTTCCTAGGAATCACCATGAGGAGTGGAAGGCGGGAGGCAACAATATTTTCCGCCAGCTTCACCATATGACGTGTTTTATGGACTGAGATAATATCATAAAGAGCAAGAAGAATGAGCAGGATAATGATATAGGGTATTGCAAGAGATATTGCAAATATCGCCGCTATGCCTCCTGCAAGAAAAATACCAAAGAAATCGACAACATACCACTCCGGATATTTAATTAAAAGGAAGAGCATTACTATGGAGATTGCTATTGAGAGGATAAGAGAAAGAGAAGGAACAAGGAAATAAAAGAAGGCTTGAAAAATCGAAATTGATGCCATGAAAAAGAAGAAAAGAATGATGTATCTAACCATCTCTTCTCTATACTTTGCAATTAAGAGAATGAGGAAAGTAAAAACGAGGATAACAACAATAATCTGAACAATATTCATTGGATCCGATGGATTTTCAAATGCCTCCATACCCGCATCTTTGAAAGGCTTTACTACCATTACTGCAACAATCTGGGTTAAAATAAACAGTATGGCCATCCCGAAAGGGGCGAGAATCCTCCTCATTTTTCACCCATTATTTCCCGATATCTCTCCTTTATTTCTTTTTCGAGTTTATCCGCTATATAGTTGCCAGTGAATGCATCGGCTTTTGCTGCTATGGCAATTTTTGTTGCCAGCAATCGAGCAATTCTGCCTCTTTTGCTTTTCGGCGCTCTGTTAATCATTTCATGCTGGAAAATAAAGCCATGTTTTGGAGGAAGGGTTCCATCTTTTATGTGGCGGAATAACGCCTTTTCCGCCCCCAGCACCTGTATTGTGCCTGCCGGAAGCATTGCAAGCTTTTCTATGCCCCCTGCATGGGCGATGAGGCGGGCGGCTATTCCAGGGCCTATGATTTTTGTTACATTGGGTGCCATTTTTTCCATAACCCTTTTTATATAAGTTTCAAGCTCTTGTCTTGTTTCATATAAGGAAGAGAGTAAATTTGCTAGGCTGTGCAGTGTTTTTTCCTCCATTTTATCGAGTTCATCATCCCCTATTTTTATACTGGCAAGTTTTTTTGCGAGTTCTTTTCCATTCTCCACCTCATCAAATGAAAAATAGCTGTACCACCCTCTCAATCTCTCAAGCACCATATTCGTTATCTTTATTAAATCATCGAGTGCATCAACAGCTTCTGATATACGCTTTGTTCTTTCTTTTTGCTCCTCCTCTATCTTTCTCATTACAATTTTCTGGCATGCCTCGAGGAGAAGCTCTTGTGTAAAACCAAAATCTTCTGCTCTCACTTTTAATTTCTTTACTCTGCCCAGCTTGCCAATTTTTCTCAATCTCTCTTCATCTATCACTGGCTCATATCTTTCAAAGCCCTTCTCCTCATCCAGAATTTCTCCCTTCTGAATTTTATACAATCTCTCTGCTATTTCATCTGCATTTTTTGGAAAGAGCTTCTTTTCTATAATATCCTCATCATAGAGAAAGGTGCCGAACCATTTTGTTTTCAAATATGGCATTAATTTAAATAGAAAATGCATTTAAAAATATGCTTGAAGTTGAAATCGCGGGAATAAAAATGAAAAATCCTCTTATGCTTGCCTCCGGCATTTTAGATTTAACAAAAGAGAGTATGGAGAAATTTAAAGATGCAGGGGCTGTGGTTACGAAATCAATTGGAAGGAAGGCAAGGAAGGGATATAAAAATCCCGTTTTTTATGAAACGGAATGCGGAATTTTAAATGCAATAGGACTTGCAAATCCCGGAATAGATGAATATATAAAGGAGGTAGAAGGAATAAAAATTGAAAATCTAATAGGAAGTATTTTTGGAGGGAGTAGTGAGGATTTTTCATTTCTCGCAGAAAAATTTGCTCCATATGTTAGGGCATTGGAGATGAATATGAGCTGCCCGCACGCAAAGAAAATGGGGGCTGAATATCCCACGGAGGAAATTGGAGAGGCTGTTGAGGCAACGAAAAAAGCAGGAAAACCCGTCTTCGTCAAGCTCGGTATGGAAAATATTATAGAGAGAGCTTCTGAAGCCATAGATGGTGGTGCGGATGCAATTGTAGCAATAAACAGCATTAAAGCCATGGCAATAAACATTGATGTTGCAATGCCTGTTTTAGGAAACAAAGTGGGCGGGTATTCTGGAAAGGCAATAAAGCCTGTTGGTGTAAGATGTGTATATGAGATCGCAAGCAATTTTGAGGTGCCGGTAATAGGTGTTGGAGGAATTACCAAGGCAGAGGATGTCATCGAATACATGATGGCTGGTGCAAGAGCAGTGCAAATTGGAGCGGGGGTGTATTATAGAGGCATAGAAATATTCAGGGAGATTTGCATAGAACTGGAAAAATGGCTTGATAAAAATGGATATAACAGCATAAATGACGTTGTGGGACTGGCTCTGAAAAAATGAAGAGGGAAAGAAAGAGAATAGCTCTGCAGCGCATTCATCAGCTTTTTAAGGAAGCGGAAAAAAGGGCACAGATGAACGACTTTGAGTTAGCAAATCGCTATGTTATACTTGCAAGAAAAATCGCCATGAAATATCTTGTCAGAATGCCCCGTGAATATAAAAGGAGGTTTTGCAAAAACTGTTATTTTTATTTGGTTCCGGATAAAACATGCAGAGTAAGATTGAAAAAACACAAGGTTGTTGTTACATGTTTAAATTGCGGTGAGATTATGAGGTATCCATATCTGCGAGAGATAAAGGGGAGGAGGAAAAATGCGAGAAATAGAGGAGGAAATAAAAAATTGCAGAAAATGTGATTTATGGAAAACTCGCCGCAACGCCGTGCCGGGTGAGGGAAATTATAAAGCGAGGATGATGCTCGTTGGTGAGGCGCCGGGTAAGAAAGAGGATGAGATGGGTAAGCCGTTTGTTGGAAAGGCGGGCCAGCTTCTGACAGAAACTATGGAAAAAGTTGGAATAGAAAGGAGCGAGGTGTATATTACAAATGTTATAAAGTGTCGCCCCCCAAATAATCGCAATCCAACAAGAGGAGAAATAGAGAGGTGTTTGCCATATCTAAGGCGGCAGATTGATGTTATAAAGCCTGAAATAATTGTTACGTTGGGCAATTTTGCTACCACAGAGATACTCAAAATGTATGGTTTTGTGCCTCATTCCATCACCAGGGCGAGAGGCAGAATTTACAGGAGTCCTCTTCATAATGTAGCGATAATACCAACTTTTCATCCCGCAGCCTGCATATACAATCCTGCATTCATTGAAAAATTTGAGGAGGATTTTAGGAAGATAGCGGAGGAATATATCAAGATTAAAGAAAAGGAAAAAGAGTGAGTTATAGCATGTCATATGGATGTTAACGATATTAGCCACCATAAAATTTTTTAATCCAGAGGAATATTCATTTCAAGCCGGCGTAGCTTAGCCCGGTAGAGCGGCTGACTTGTAATCAGCAGGTCA
>CAZTDS010000050.1:0-9323 GCA_964612535.1 uncultured Thermoplasmatales archaeon | reverse complement strand
AATCAAAGTTAAGGCTAAAGATGTTCATGATGCTGAAAGTGATTGGGGAACGCTAGAAGTTAGTATGCCAAAAACCTATGAAAATCCACTATTATCATTGCTCGAAAAAATACATGAATGGTTAACCTCAACTTTCGGTAGAGAGTTATTCTCAGAGATATTTAACCTCTAAACCATCAAAGTTTAGGTCACTGCTGTTACTAAATAACTCATTCTAACAGAGATAAGAAAAGCACCAAAATGGGCAAAAAGGTATTGATTATATCAACTCTCTTGAATTTCGTAACGCTTCATTTTTGGATACGCCCATCTTTAAATAACATGGTTGCTTTTTTAACCTGATTTGCTATGTGGCCTTTTTCACACTAACAGAGAAACACCGCACTCGATTAACAGACGTATGAATATTCAATCTCTAACTCAATTCTCTCCTTTCTATCTTTCTTCTGTTAATCTTTACCTTAAAAGAGGTAAGAAACGTCTTATAACCAATTTTTGCCTCACCCGCCTCTTTTCCTACTATTATCATGCTTATTTTGAAAAATATTATGAGGAGAAATGGATATAGAAGAGCTGAGTAAATGCCTAAAAACAATAGATAAAAAGATGGCAGCATCAAAACAACTGACATTGCATATATGTAAAAAAATTTACCCCAATATCCACATAAATTTTTGTTCCTCCAAAAAATTTAATACAATTTTTTCATATAGCAGGGATGAGAGACATGCTAGATTATATTGGCGTGCAAAGTATTGATGAACTTTTCGAAGATTTGCCTGAAGAAGTCAGAATCGAAGGGTTAAATCTCCCGGGAGGAAAAAGTGAGATGGAAGTGGAAATGGAAATCAGAAAAATGCTGGATAAAAACAAATCATTTTTTGATATGCCCTCTTTCCTTCCAATAATAAAACCCCATTATATTCCTCCTGCGGTGTTTGAAATTGTTGGCAGAAGCGAGTTTTACACATCTTATACTCCATATCAACCAGAGGCGTCACAGGGCATGCTTCAGGCAATGTTTGAATACCAATCCGTTGTTGCTGAACTAACTGGAATGGACGTTGCCAACGTCTCAATGTATGATTCCGCCGCCGCCTTGGGCGAGGCGGCGCTGATGGCATACAGGATAAAGAGGAGGAAGAGAATAGTGGTGCCGAAAAACATTTTCTGGCATAAAAAGAGCGTGCTGAGAAACTATGTGAAGGGAGCAGGGATGGAGATTGTGGAAGTTGATTACAGCGAGGAAGGAAGAATGAAGCTTGATTTTGAAATGGATGATGTGGCTGCTGTTTATATCGAAAATCCGAACTTTTTCGGGTTAATAGAAAATAGATATGATGAAATTCTTGAGATGAAGGAAAGAATTGATGCGCTGCTAATAGTTGGTGTGGATGCTTTAAGTCTTGCAATTTTCAATCCTCCCTCCTCATATAATGCAGATATAGTTATAGGAGATGGATATTTTGGCAATCCCCTGAATTTTGGTGGTCCTCTCCTCGGTATTTTTGCGTGCAGGAAGGAGTATGTGCGCCAGATGCCAGGCAAAATAGTTGGAGCAACCGTCGATAGTCAGGGCAAAAGAGCATTCTGCATGACTTTGCAGACGAGAGAGCAGCATATAAGGCGAGGTAAGGCAACAAGCAATATATGCTCAAATCAGGCATTATGTTGCATTGCCTTCCTTGCCTATGTTTCGCTTTTAGGAAGAAATGGCTTAAGAAAGGTGGCTAGGAAAAGCATGGATAACGCGCATTATATGGCGACGAAGTTGCAAAAAATTGGCTTTAAAATGCCATTCGATGGCGAATTCTTCGACGAATTTGTTGTTTCTGGCGGAATGAGTGGCGAGGAACTCAATAAAAAATTGTTGCCAAAAGGGATTCATGGCGGTTTGCCAATCGATGAGTTTGTCAGCAATGGCATTCTCTTTGGTGTTACAGAGATGCATACGAAGGAAATGATTGATAAGGCGGTGGAGAAAATAAAGGAGGTAATTGAGGAATGATGGCAAAGTATGATGAACCGCTGCTCAATGAAATCGAGGAAGAGGAGGAAGAAGAACTTATCGAGGGAATCGAAAGAAAAGAACTTAACATACCGAATTTGAGCGAGAGAGAGGTGATGAGACATTTTATTCATCTAAGTCAGATGAATTATGGGGTTGATACTGGCTTTTATCCTCTTGGCTCGTGTACCATGAAGTATAATATGAAATTGCTTGAGAAGGTTGCAAGGAATGATAAATTAAATTTTGTACATCCGTTGCAGGATGAGGCAACAATACAGGGATGCCTTGAGATAATGTACAAACTGGAAAAAATGCTTTGCGAGATAACCGGAATGGATGCCTTCTCACTCCAGCCATGCGCAGGAGCTCATGGAGAATTTACAGGCATGCTGATTACGAGAGCTTACTTTGAAAAGAAGGGAGAGGGAGATGTAAGAAAGGAAGTGATTGTGCCAGATTCCGCTCATGGAACAAACCCTGCTTCAGCCAAAATGGCTGGTTTTGAGGTTGTTGAAATAGCATCCAAGGAAGGAAGAGTTGATATTGATGCCCTTCGCCATGCTCTCAGCGAAGAAACCGCTGCCTTCATGCTCACAAATCCAAATACGCTCGGCATATTCGAAAAAGATATTTTGGAAATATCGAAGGAAGTAAAAAAAGTTGGAGCACTGCTTTATTACGATGGTGCCAACCTTAACGCCATAATGGGAAAGACAACACCCGCAAAAATGGGCTTTGACATAGTACATCTAAACCTCCACAAAACCTTCGGCACACCCCATGGCGGCGGCGGGCCTGGCGCAGGGCCGGTGGGCGTGAAGGCATATCTGGAGGAGTTTCTTCCTGTGCCACGTGTAGTCGAAAAAGATGGGAAATTTATGCTCGATTATGACAGGCCCAGTTCTATAGGAAAGGTCAGTCTTTTTTATGGGAACTTTGCTGTATTACTGAAGGCTTATGCATACATTATGTATAAAGGAAAAGAGCTGGAGAAGGTTGCGGAGAAGGCGGTGCTTAATTCAAATTATCTTATGGAAAAACTTCGCAATGCTGGTTGCGAGATACCATATTATGGGCGGAGGATGCATGAATTCGTTGTTTCTCTTGCAAATTTAAAGGAGAGAGGTATTCGTGCCATGGATGTAGCCAAAAGATTGCTTGATTACGGCTTTCATCCTCCAACAGTATATTTTCCTCTTATAGTTGAAGAAGCATTTATGATAGAACCAACGGAAGAAGAAAGCAAGGAAACACTTGATGCTTTTGCTGAGGCAATGGAAAAAATAATGCATGAAGACGAGGAAACACTGAAGAATGCCCCGCATAACATGCCAGTAAAAAGAGTTAATGAAGCAAAGGCAGCAAAAGATATGACACTCACATGGAAAGATTTAAAAAAGGTGTGAGGCATCGGAAAAATTTTTTATCCCTGCAGCAATACATATTGATGGAAAAAATCAGCATAAGAGACATAATGAGCGAAAATCCTGTGATGATAAATAAAAAAGCAAGTGTGCTAGATGCGGCCAAGGAAATGAAAAGTGAGATGGTTGGAAGTATTATTGTTGTTGAAGATGGCGTTCCAATAGGAATTTTGACAGAAAGCGATATCCTGCGAAAAATAGTGGCAGAGGAGAAAGATGCCTCGAAAGTGGCTGTGGAAGAAGTAATGAGCTCACCAGCAATAACTGTCTCGCCTGATGCCGGAATAGAAGAAGCTGTGAAAATAATGGGCAAGCACAAAATCAGGCGTTTGCCTGTGGTGGAAAATGGAAAGCTGGTGGGGATGGTTACAGAGCGCGATTTAATGCAGGTTTCCCCACTTTTGATGGATATCATAGAAGAGTGGGCTGAAATAAACAGGCAGCGTCTTGAATATAAAAAGGAAAAGAAATATATGGTGGGGAAATGTGAAGAATGTGGCATGTTATCGCAACGCCTTATAAATGTTAATGGCCGCCTCCTATGCGAATCATGTGCTGAAGTTGTGGGGTGAATTGTTATGAAAGTTAAGGAAATTATGACGAAAGATGTTATTTATGTAAGTAAAAATGATGATTTGTATCATGTGCTTTCTCTAATGGAAAAACATAATATAACGAAGCTGCCAGTTGTTGATGATGGAAAAATAGTTGGCATAGTTACGGACAACCAAATAGCTGACAAACTCGGCAGCATAAGGAGCAAAGGCGTTCCAGCAGCGAGGATGCATGCATCATCGGTAATGGAAAAGGAATTTGAGACGATTACACCTGACACCGAAATTGTGGATATTTTGAAAAGCGTGGGCGAACCTGGCCCCACAATGCTGCCCGTAGCCATAGATGGGATGCTTGTAGGGGTTGTTACAAAAGCCGATTTGCTGCCTCTCATAAAAAGTGAGAAAAGCATAAAGGAAATAATGACAACAAATGTCATAACTGCACGTCCTGAAGATCGCGTTATCCACGCCCGCCGCCTCATGCTGGATAACGACATTGCCCGCCTGCCTGTGGTGGAAAATGGAAGGGTTGTGGGTATAATATCTGATAAAGAGATTGCTTTCGCTTTTGCCTCAATAAAGAAGAGTGTTAGTCTGGGACAGCAGCATAACAGGATAAGGAATTTGCTTGTGAGGGATGTTATGAAGACGCCAGCCATAACGGCGAGAGACAATATATCGATTAAGGATGCTGCACAGATAATGATGAAGCATGAGGTGGGTTGTCTGCCGATAGTTGGGGGAGATAATAAAATTAAGGGAATCGTCACCAGGACAGATTTGTTACGTCATCTCCTTAAAGAATTAGAGGAGGGGCAGACTTCTTAGCCATTCAATATCACTGAAATAGAGCATTCTTATATCATTTAAGCCAAGCAGAATCATTGCCATTCTCTCCAGGCCCAAGCCCCATGCCAGCACAGGCTCCTCAACGCCAAAAGGAAGAGTTACCTCAGGCCTGAAAATCCCTGCTCCACCGAGTTCTATCCATTTTCCTCTCCATTCCACCTCTATTTCGAGAGATGGCTCTGTATATGGGAAATAGGATGGTCGAAATCTAATTTTCTCGAAACCCATTCTGCTGTAAAATTCCTTCAATATGCCTTTGAGCATTCCAAAATTCGCATCCTCTTCATATATAATTCCTTCTATTTGATGAAATTCTGGAAGATGTGTTGAATCAATGTTTTCCCTTCTGAATACCCTCTCTATGGAAAAAACTTTTGCGGGAGGTTTTGGATTATTGGCTAAATAACGGATTGTATTTACTGTTGTATGGGTTCTAAGCAAAGCCCTTTTTGCCTCGTTTTCATCAAAGCTATAACCCCATCCTTTTGAGCCAGTTTCTCCTCCATCTTCATGAACTCTTGCAATTTTTTTAAGAAGAGACTCATCTATTTCAAAAGTGCTGGGTTTTTTGCAGTAGAAGGTATCCTGCATATCTCTTGCAGGATGATCCTGTGGGATAAATAAAGCATCCATATTCCAGAAGCATGATTCAATATAACCGCCCTTTATCTCCTTGAAGCCCATTTCAGCAAAAATCTTTCTTATTTTTTCAATGAGTTGTGTCAACGGATGCAATTTTCCAGGATATATAGAAGGGGCAAATGCTTTAACATCATATTTTCTGAATTTTTTCTTCTTCCATTCTCCACTCCTTATTATTTCGGGCGTTAACTGTGAAATTTCCTCTTCAATGGTTATTCCTTTCCTGACAATCTCCCATCCTTTATCAGTTAAAACAATCGTCCTCTCAATCTTTTCCTTTTCTCTTATTGCCTCTCTCCTTTTGAGAATGGATGCAATTTCTTCTTCTATAGCTTCTCCTCTCTTTATTGATTTGAGAGCTTTTTCCTCCCCCTGCTCCCTGCTCGCTTCTTCCTTTCCCTTTTCAGTAGTTACCAGTATTTTTTTCCCATCTCTTTTTAATATATCACACCATCCCTTTCTTTTTGCCCATCCTATAGCTATAGCTGCCTCCTTTTTCCCCATCTCCTTTTCAATTTCCTCAATGCTTTTCCCATCATATTTGGCAATCAAAATTTTCTCTGGCAATCCTTCCTTTAAAAATCTCTTACCTTCCTCTGTGAGCTCATATTCTTTTATTAACCTTTCTTCCATTTTAACGAGTCCTTTTGATTGAAGCCATGATGCAGCATTCATGACTTTCACAAGTTCCATTTCAATTTCCTCTGGCTTTGCCTTTCCTTCCCTTTCCTTCAAAATCAGAAGGAGCTGTTTTTCCATTGGCGAAAGTGTTTCCATCAATTTGTATTGAAGGACAATATAAATTTATTTTTCTTTTAACGCTGCTTGTTTTTTCATCCTTTTTATTGGCTTTGTTAAATGCCTCATTGCTATAATAGGTACTTCATAGATGCCCTCTTTCAACTTCCTCTCAACTTTTACATATTTTGCATCTTCTTCGCCTGCTTTTACTCCGCACTTAGGGCAGCGATAGCCCTTTCCTTTTCCAATAGATTTCATATGCTTTCCGCATTTACTGCATACTGGATTTTCCACCTTTTTGTAAGCATCTGCAAGTTTTCTTATCTCTATCTTCTCCAGATTTATTGTGAATGGTCTTGCTCTTACCCCTCCATAAACCACAACCTCGTCGCCAGGTATTAACTGCCTTATGATGTTGCGAAATTGCTTTGTTGGCTCATAGGCAGCGCATTCAATTTCATCTCCATCATGGATTGAGAATATGATATGTCCTCCTTTTATTGTGCGAGGTGCTTTTTTTACAGTTCCTTTTACAATCACAGACTCATACGGCTTAATATCTCTGATTTTCTTTCTCTGCAAATGCTCATCTGTTGCCTGATTTGTTTCGAATATAAGCCATCTTTCCTCCTTTGCCCCGACTATCATTTCTTTTGCTTTCTTTAACTCTTCATAATCATCACCTCTGATTCCATAGAAGACGGGAGAATTTGCTTTTGGAAGAAGGGCAATATAGTCGTTTTCATAGTCATAGTTATTGAATGTGGTGCTGCAGCTTTTATCCATTTTTATCACGCTTTCTTTATCAAGCCATTTTTCCTTCCCATATGTTATTAGCTCATAGGTTCTGTCTCTGGGCTTCCATGCTATTGCTGCCGCCGCCCCTATAACCCCTTTGCCTCCATTATAGCCTCTATAAATTGCTCCTTCCTTCCTTAAAAGCTCCACCACCTCCTCCTTTTTTACTATGCTTTTCACCGCCTTTTTATAAATAAAATAGGGTAACTTTTTCTTTGTTATGACAAAAGATGGCTGGGCATCACTCATGGAATATTCTTTTATCACCTCATCCACTATTTCAGCCATTTCATCTGCATTTGCCTCCTCTTTTTTATATGAATAGCAGAAAATTTTTCTTCCGTCTATCTCTCCTATTTCTATTTCCTTCCCCCCTCCTCTGCCAACTTGCAGGGCTATTGCACCATTCCCTCTTGTTTTCCATGGAACATTAGGATTGAGGCGAACAAGGCGAGGAAAGCCAATTAAATCATACTTCATTTTCCTAATTACCTCCGTCGCCACATACGTTGTGCAGCCGCCCTGCAACGAATCCGTGTCATCGAAGCCAATCCACATTAAGTTTTTATATAGGAATGTAGTATATGACTTTGATGAAAAGAGATGAGTTGCTTCAGGCAACTCGCAATCTATTGCTCAGGGCGGGCTTTTATTGCAGTGATATATGCAGGATTAGGCCAAGTAGCTTTGACTTTATTGCAAGGAGAGATAACCTCCTTTTTATTGTAAAGGTGCTGAACAACATAGATGCTATAACAGAAGAGGTAGCAAAAGAACTCATATCTCTTGCCAGGTTTTTGGAAGGTGTGCCAATAATCGTCGGAAGAAGAACATGCTCTGCCTATCTTGAAGATGATGTCGTTTATTTCCGTTATGGAGTTCCCATCATAACATATACAACTCTGGAAAATTATCTACAGGGCATCCATCCATTCATTTGTGCGGCGCCAGGCGGCTTTTATGTTAATATTGATGGTGAGAAACTTAAAAGATGGAGGATGGAGAAAGGAGTATCGGTGGGACATCTGGCGAGAATTGCCGGAGTATCGAGGAGAACTATACGTCTTTATGAAAGCGGGGAAAGAGCAAGCATAGATGTGGCGGAGAGGCTGGCAGAATTTATTGGAGAGGATTTCATAAAACCTGTTAATCTGTGGGAGGAAATATGGAGAGAGGAAATAGATATTAGGCGAGAAGTTGAAGATGAAATGCTCCGCCTTTTGGAAAAGGTAGGTGCTTTTATATTCCCAACTTTAAAAAGCCCCTTTAGTGCCATAAGTCAGATAATGGATGAGAAACTGCTTGTTGGAATAAAGGAGAGGAGGATAGTTGAAAAGGCGAGAATAATATCCAATCTGGCGAGAGTTGCTGAAAAAGAATCGGTAATATTTATGGATTCTTGCAGGAGGAGGAATATCGAGGGTGTGCCTGTAATTGTCAAGGAGGAGCTTAAAAGCATAAGAGATGCGGAGGAAATTATTGAGCTGATAGAAGAGAGGAAATAATGGAAGTAGAATTAATTTCTCATACACCTGAGCCAGATATAATTGCGGCTGTGGCGGCGATGCTTACACATTCAAAAAGCAATTTTAAAGAATTAAAGGAGGAAGATGAGGAGAAGCTGAGGAAGGTGCTTCGCATCGTAATAGATATGGGTCATACAAGTGTTGTTGAGCATGCATATTTCACCTTTGCCATCTCAGGAGTATCCCGTGCCTTAACCCATCAACTTGTTCGCCACCGCATCGCTTCTTACTCGCAGCAAAGCCAGAGATATGTTGAACAGGAAATGAGGTATGTTATTCCGCCATCCATAGCAAAAGAATTTGGAAAGGAATATGAGGAAATGATGAGGAAAATATGGGACTTCTATGAGAAAATGAAAGAGAAGGGCATACCCATCGAAGATGCCCGTTATGTTTTACCCAACGCTGCCCATACAAAAATAATCGTTTCAATGAACGCCCGAAGCCTCCTGAATTTTTTTGAGTTGCGATGCTGCTTACATGCTCAATGGGAAATAAGAAAACTTGCATGGAAGATGCTCAAACTTGTTAGGCAGGTTGCTCCCACCATATTTGAAAAGGCTGGCCCTCCCTGCAAAACAAGGCATGAATGCCCAATGAATAAAAAAGACTGCAGATGGTATCCTAAGAAATGAAAATATTTTCTTGTTAGGTAGAACAATTGTTACTAGGGTGAAAGCGTGAAAATGAAGTCTCCTTTTTATTTTGAGGCGTTAGCAACAACATCTCATTCAAAAGCTTTTATATATCTCTTGTATTGAGGAATAGCAATGCA
>CAZTDS010000049.1:0-9391 GCA_964612535.1 uncultured Thermoplasmatales archaeon | reverse complement strand
CATCAATTATTTATATACATCCCTCTTCAAAAATGTGATTCGTCTCGGAAAATTAGCATTATATCATTGTGATGCCTGTAACACACCTTTGCTCAAAAAAACATGTAGTTGCGGGGAGAAAGTGAGGAAAGTGGCTATTACGCCTCCTGGCGATATCCGTCCTGCTTTCGAGTTTGATAAAAGATTGATTGAAAAGACGATTGAAAAACAATTTGGCGATGCATGGATGCCGGAAGTTGTGATTTTAAATGCCACCCCAGCAATAGACAGGAAGGATGAGGTTATAATCGATGGAAAAGTTGCTGGAAATCTCGTTTATGACATATGGGAAAAATGCTTTAAATTTCAGCCACGCCCATGGTATGTTTCTCTTTTAAAAATTAAAAGAGGGTATGTTGTGGCAGATGATGGCGCCTTGCCATATATTCTCAAAACAGCAAATTTGATGGCTCCCGGCGTAAAGGAAGCGGATGAGAATATAAGGGAGGGAGATGAAGTCGTTGTTTTAGATAAAGAAGGAAATGTTGTTGCTACAGGAATGGCGAAGAAAAACGGCAAAGAAATGGTTGGCAGCAAAGGCATGGCTGTCAAGATAAGGTGGCGTGGTGTGGAGGAGGCGAAGAAAGGCAAAAAAATAACATGGAATAAAGTGCTAAATGAAAATGAGGATGTGATTCTCAGCATGATAGGAAATGAGAAGAAATTTATTCAGAATACCATTGAAAAATATGGATTGCCTTACGTTGTTTCTTTCAGCGGTGGAAAGGATAGTCTGGCAACATTGCTTCTGCTTCTCGATGCTGGTTATGAACCAGAGCTTTTATTTCTGAATACAGGATTGGAATTTGATGAAACTGTAAATAATGTTTATGAAACAGCCGCAAAATATGGGCTTGAGTTAAAAGAAGGAAAGGCTGGCGAAAAATTCTGGGAAGCGATAGATTTTTTTGGCATTCCAGCCCGCGATTATAGATGGTGCTGCAAAACATGCAAGCTCGGTGTGGCAGCAATGCTCATTAAAAAGTATTATCCGCATGGTGTGCTCTCATTTATAGGGCAGCGTAGATATGAATCGCAGCATCGTGCTGAACATGGCAAAATATGGAAAAATCCATGGGTTCATGGACAGATTGCAGCATCTCCCATTCAAAACTGGACAGCTATGCACATATGGCTATACCTTTTTATGAAAAAGGCAAAATGGAATCCTCTATATGAGCAGGGTTTCAGCAGAATCGGATGCTGGTTATGCCCTGCAAGCGACATGGCCGAGTTTCATCTCAAAAAACACAAAGATTGGGGGAGATTTGAAGAGAAATTACAGAAATTTGCCACAAAACATAAATTGCCAAAGGAATGGCTCTCGTTAGGACTATGGAGGTGGAGGAAGCCGCCAAGATGGAGTGAAATAAAATATGAGATAAAGGCGGAGAGAGAATATGTTATTGAGGGAAATGAAGAGAGAATTGAGAATTTCTTGAAAATAGTGGGTGATGTAAAAAAGATTAAAGAAGGAGAGTATGAAGTTGGAGGAATAAGGGTAAGGTTGGGAAAGGAGATAGAAATAAGCGAAAAGGAGGAATTGATTAAGGACGTAATATACAGGGCGATAAATTGTGTTGGATGCGGTGTATGTGTTGCAAAATGCAGCCAAAATGCTATCTCCATTATAAATGGAAAGGCATATATCACTGACAATTGCATACATTGTCTGCAATGCATGGATGAATGTCCTGTAATTGTCTTCAGATAAACCAAAGAATTTTTTAACCTTGCAAATATCAGATTTGTGCTCCTTGAAATATTTATTGCAGTAGTATTTCCTATTGCTCTCCTTATAGCCATCTCCCTATTCTTTTTTCTTTATCCAGAGACACTCGAAGAAATAGGATTTGGGAAAAGAGAGGTGGGGCTGCTCATTGTTGGTTCTGCTTCAACAATGTTTTTTGATTTACCTCTCTTTTTTTATCAGAATTATTTTCTGGCTTTAAATATTGGTGGAGCTCTCATTCCAATTGTCCTTGCTTTCTACTTCATAAAAACAAATTCATTTTCATTTGTAAGGATGGCGGGTGCGACTTTTCTTGTAGCATTAGCAACTTATATGGTTACAGTAGTTACTCCTTCTGGCGTCGTTTCCTACTTTCCATTTTATTTCCTTCCTCCCATACTCTCTTTTTTAATTGCTCTGCTGCTGTATTTTAGGCATCCGAAAGCCTGTGCATTTTCATACACTACCTCCACACTCGGCGTTATTATAGGAGGAGATTTCTCCCATTTACCCGAACTCTTCACTGAGCCTTTCATAGGATCAATGGGTGGAGCAGGAATATATGACATGATTTATCTCGCCGGCCTGATTTCTTTCTTCCTTTCCTTCATTCCCATTGAGAAAAAGAGATTATCAAAAGAGGAAAGAAGGGAATGGAAAATAAGAAGGGAGGCATACTATGCCGGCAGGCTTGCTGGCGTGGGCGGCGATTATAAAGGTATTGTAAAAGTGCTAACGGGTAAAAGTGTTGATGAGATAAGATTTTACAGACTGCTAACAGAATTGAATAAGCCCATACGAAGAAAATATGCAGCTCCGTGGAAAAGAATAATTGCCTTTCTTCTTGACTCCTTTATAATTGTTCCTTCCTCTCTTGCTTTCTTTCTTATTTATAATTCAGAAGAATATGTGCTTCTCTCTCTTTTTCTCTTTTTCCAGATTGTCTATTTTACAGGTCTTGAATGGTATTTTGGGGCGACAGTTGGAAAGGCAGTAATGGATATAGAAGTAAGGAATGTTGCCGGCGAAAAGGCTGACTTCATAACAGTTTTTACCAGAAATATAATAAGAATACTCGAATTTTTCATGCTGTTCTATATGATTAGTCTCCTCCTAATGATATTAACGCCGAAAATGCAGAGATTGGGCGATTTAATAGCAGACAGCATTGTAATGGAGGCAAAAGCATGAATGTCTTTAATCTGCTATATGCAATATGGCTAATCTTTCCTGCTTATGTTGCAAATGCATCAGCAGTGCTTTTCAAAGGAAAAATACCCATCGATTTCAACAAAACATGGCGAGGCAAACCAATTTTTGGCAGAGGAAAAACATGGAGAGGACTGGCGGGAGGCACGATAGCAGGCATGGCAACGGGCTTTTTAATGAACTTGTTCCACCAATCATTTGGAGAGGGAGTTGAAATGCTCATTGTTCTTTTTTCTTTATGCTTCGGCGCCCTTTTTGGAGACATGATGAAAAGTTTTGTAAAAAGAAGAATAGGAAAAGAGAGGGGGGAGAAGTGGATTATTGCCGACCAAATAGATTTTCTTCTTGGCGCCTTCCTTTTCGCTTTTTTATTTGCTAGAGAATGGTTCCTTTCAGCTTTTCAATGGTATCATATCATATTTCTTCTAATCTTAACTCCACTGATACATTTAGCAACAAATATATTGGCGTATTTATTAAAACTCAAGAAAGTTCCGTGGTGATTAAATGAATGATGAGGAAATTGTAAGGTTTATTAAGGAAAGATTGCAGAAAAGAAAGCTTGAAGAAATGAATAAAGAGCTTAGAGAATGGATGGAAGAACAGGGAATAAAGATAGAGGAGGAAGGGAAAGAAGAGGAGGAAAAAATAGAAGGGAAATGTGAGATATGCGAGATAAGGGAGGCAAAATATCGCTGCATAAGATGTGGAAAAATTGCATGCATGAGTTGTTTCTGGAGTATGCTCGGAATATGCAAGGAGTGCATAACAGAAAAACAAATGAAAGAATTGAAAGAGCAGCATTATTTTTAAATGAGTACTTATTTTGGGAAAGATGATTGACAGAGAAAAATTTGATGAATGGTACAATGAAATTGTTGAGGAAGCTGAATTATGTGATAAAAGATACCCTGTCAAAGGTATGAATATATGGAAGCCGTATGGCTGGAAAATTATGCAGAATATAGATGCAATTATAAGGGAAGAAATGGAGAAAACAGGACATGATGAGGTTTATTTTCCTCTTCTCATTCCGGAAAGCTATTTCAAAAAGGAGGAGGAGCACATAAAAGGATTCTCTTCAGAGGTTTACTGGGTAACACATGCCGGAAAAAATGAGCTGGAGGAGCGGCTTGTGCTCCGCCCGACATCGGAGACAGCCCTGTATTCTATCTTTTCTTTATGGATTCGCTCTCACGCCGATTTACCCCTGAAAACCTTTCAGATTGTAAATACGTTTAGATATGAAACAAAAATGACAAAGGCATTTATAAGGGTTAGAGAAATTCATTTCTTTGAAGCCCATACATGCCATGAGGATTTTGAGGATGCGGAAAGACAAATTAAGGAGGATTTGGAAATAGCGGAGAGATTTTTCAGAAAACTTTGTTTGCCATATGTAATTAGCAAACGCCCAGACTGGGACAAATTTGCTGGAGCTTACTATTCAATAGGTCTCGATGTTCTGATGCCCTCAATGAAAACCTTGCAGGTGGCGTCGATACACCAATACAAGCAGAATTTTTCCATTCCATTCAACATAAAATATGAGGGAAAGGATGGCAAACATTATTACTGTCATCAAACAACATATGGAATGTCGGAAAGAGTGCTTGGTGCAATAATAGGTGTGCATGGAGATGAGAAAGGTATTAAGTTGCCTTCTTCAATAGCCCCTATAAAGGTTGTGATAATACCAATAGTTTTCAAAGGATGGGAGGAAAAAATAATAGAGGAGTGCAGAAAAGTTAAGGAGGAGATAGAAGCGATGGGATTGACCTGCCACATTGATGACAGAGATAAAACACCGGGTAACAAATTTTATGACTGGGAGCTAAAGGGAGTGCCCTTAAGAATAGAGATAGGACCAAAAGACATAGAAAATAATGTTGTAAGCATTGCAACAAGGGACGGCGTAAAAAAGAGGGTTGCAAGAGAGGA
This sequence comes from uncultured Thermoplasmatales archaeon, assembly GCA_964612535.1. Taxonomy (GTDB): domain Archaea; phylum Thermoplasmatota; class E2; order UBA202; family JdFR-43; genus JdFR-43. The sequence continues at coordinate 4,470 of CAZTDS010000049.1, read as the reverse complement.
AATTGAAAAGATAAAGGATGAGTTAAAGGAATATGATGAACGCCTTTATCAAAGGGCGAAGGAATTTTTGGAGAAGAACATTCATGTTCTCAATAAACTTGAGGGTAGGGAGGGTATAGTTGAACTTCCATGGTGTGGAAAAGAGGAATGCGGCAAAAAAATGGAAGAAGAGCTTGAAATGAAGAGCCTTGGAACGCCATTACCGAAGAAAGAGTGCAATGAAAAATGCGCTATTTGCGGCGGGGCCGCCTCCACCTGGTTGCGGCTTGCCAAAACCTATTAGCCTCTTCAACTTTTTTATGGTGCCAGATGTTTTTAAGGTTTTCATTCCAATACTGTTGAGAAAGGAAATAGCTGCCTCCTTATCTGTGTGTCTGCATCTTACTATAGCATATTCATCGCTATAAAATGCTATTTTGATTTTGACAGGTGATTTTTTGATTTTCGCTGCAATCTGTTCTCGGCTCTCGCCATTGTTTTTAAATAAAATGTAGCGGTATCTCCCCCTCTTTTCCTTTACCACCATTATAGCTCGCCGAACTCCTCCTGCAAATCTATGAAAAGCTCCCTAAGTAAATCCTCGAAAATTGTGTTTCTATACTCTTTTGTGCCTCCCTGAGTCTCCACCTTGGCTATGAACTCGCCCCCTTCCTTCATTATTTCTATCCTGCACAAACTTTCTGCTATCGTTACCATTCTGGGAGTGAATATATTTTGTTTATTAATTTTTTTCGTTTTCGGATGCTTTGCTGCAAAACGGAGCGAAAGATTTATAAACTCATATACATTTTGATAGCAATATGCTATCAAACTCACCCATCATATTGGTTGTAGAAGACGATGAATTTATTCAGGATTTAATAGCCAGATATCTTTCCAGTCTGGGTGTTGAAATCCATTTTGCATCTGATGGTATAGAAGGTGTTAGGAAATATGAGGAATTGATGGAGAATGGTAAAAGACCGGATATCGTTATAATGGATATTGGCTTGCCTTTCAAAGATGGTATAGAGGTAACAAGAGAAATTATGAAAATCGATAGAGATGCAGTTATATATGGTTTCACTGCCTTTTATGGAACAGAAAAAGCTGAAGCGTTGTTAAATGAAGGAGCCAAGGCAGTTATTCCTCGATCAGTTGGTTTTGAAAAATTCAGAGAGATTATAAGAGAGGCTCTTTTTGGCAAAGCCATTATTCATTAAATGCAATGTCTTTCTTTATTTCTTCAAAAAGTTCATCTACATTATTGAAGTTTTTTATGCCAACTTCCCAGCTTAAAAGCCCATAAACAGGTTTTCCAAATTCAAGGGCAAAAGCTATTTCTGAAAGAGTACCGTAATGGCCATCGATGGCAATGACTATATCTCCATTCAAAACCACAAGAACATTCCTTGCATATCCTATGCCAGTTACAATTGCATAGTCAAGGTATTTATTCCCTTCCTCCCTCGATGAACTTGGGAGAATCCCTATTGTCACACCTCCTTTTTCTTTCGCTCCTCTGCAGGCTGCTTCCATCACGCCGCCTCTTCCTCCCGTCACAAGCACTGCTCCCATTTCCGCTATTCTTCTTCCCACTTCCATTGCCATTTCATAAATTTCCCTGCTGCAATGTTCTCCTCCAATGACACTTATATACATAGCCCTTCATCATTCTTTCACATTAAAAAGTTGCGATTGTAAAAAAGCATGAAAATAAAAAAAATTATGAAGGAGGGAGGAGTTGAAGGCTTGGGTCTCCGAGTAAAACCCACTGTTCCACTGTTTTTAAATCACCGGGATCCCATCCTTCATGGACATCTGGAAGCACAAATTCATGGAAATGGGTTATGTAATTGCTCACTGCTCCTGCATAAACATTGCCTAAAACAGGCAAAGCCTCTCCTTCTGCATATACTCTGAAAAACTCTGTCGTTATCCAGTTATCAACGCCCCCCACCACGCACCACTCGCCTAAGTTTCCATAGCCATATCCTGTATTGCCGATGCTTGCGATGGCTCCAGTGCCTGGCTGTTTAACTATATACCAGCTCCAGCATTCTGGCACAGGGTAGCCAAAGGTATTCATGTATCTTTTGTTGAACCAGTCAATGGCTGTAAGAGCTATAGAAACGTTAAACTGACTGTTATGACATCCTCCAACTACACATACGAACGGCTTTCCTTCATTCGCTATTTTATCCATCGGGAAATATGGCGGCTCATATAAATCGCTCACCGATAAGCCCACCACTTCACCATTCTGTCTGTTGCCAGGTATGCCGGGATAGTGATTTGCCCATATTCCTGGACTGCCATGGCCTGAGAAGAATACAAAGCCAGCCCCCTGACTCAGTGCTTCCACAACATCTTTCTTGCCCGTGAAATTTCCGTTGGCGGTGGATAGGAATATTTTCTCAAAAGTATCTGGCACATAATAGAATGCGCCACCTCTCCCATGGAGAAGTTTTTCTCCCACCGTCCAGTCGCCTTCGGCAATTTGCAGCGTATTGTTTCTCCATGCTTCAAAAATAACCTCGCCATTGCTGTTTTCAATCCATACATGGATGTTGGTATAATCGCCGTACAATTTGGGATCATATGACTTGCCTCTAATGTAAAGAATGCCATCTACATATTCTACATCCGCCCAGTGCAGATATGAGTTGAGATATGCTTCTCTTTCAGAAGGAGAATAGGTATAATCGTTTTTGCCAACAACATCTCCCTCGGAAATGGAAACAATCTTTGCTATTGGCGGCGCCGGATAGCCATTCTGCAATTCTGGAATCAGATGGTCATTATGATTGAATGTTAGTTTTGTTTCCGCATTATGGTCTACGGTGAAATGAGTTACATCTATTGGTCCTGCCTCACCTTCGTCATTGAAACTCTGTGCATATAGCGTATATTCTCCATCTGGAACATTGCTCACATCCCAGGTTATATTCAGATCCTGCTGATCGAGAAAACCATCTCCCGTAACTCCTATCATTCTGTAGAACCAGCTGCTTTTATCACTGCTTTCATAAGCAATTATTTTATCCACCATGTCTCTTACCTCTTTCTCATTTCTGCACGCAAGGCGCCCAAGATACACATCTGGATATAAATCCAGTGTATCCGTCTTAGCCATGGTATATTCTGCAAATATTCCATTGCCATTGCTATCCCAGTCATCAAAAACTGGCTGACCATCTTCATATTTATATACGTCGGCATAATACAAGTCAGTTATAAAGCCCGGATCATCTCCCTGCCAGTATTTCCAGTTTGAATATCTCACCGGCACATACCATCCTTTTACGCCCGCATTAGTGTTGTCTCGTGGTTTTGCATATATAATGGATTTAAGCCCGCCCACCAGCAGCACATACTTTACTCCCCACTCCTCTATTGCATCTTTTATAGCATATTTTATTTTCTCCGGCTCATCCCTTCCCTCATATTTGGAGTAAATCTCCTCTGTTGTTTCCATTATCGCAGAAATCCCTATGGAATTTTTGTGTTCTATAAGGGGCTGAAGCGCATCTGAAAAGACAGATGGAGCTATCACAAGTAACTGGTATGTGCTTGATGATGTGCTTTTTTCAGGAGCCTTATATCTGATTTCAATCTCTGCTTTTTGAGCGACAATAGTTTTTTCCTCCATTGGTGAATATCTTACAGGATAAACGTTTACGATGACATGCGTAACCCTTTCTCCTTTTCCGTTCAACCCTATGCCGATATGATAATCATACCACTTCGCCGGAAAATATTCCCTGCTTCCGTATATGGCTTCATTTTTTTCTTCACCAACGCGCATTCCATCGGAAAGGCGGTATCTGGCAGGTGCTGGAACAATCTCTTTTGGAACGCTGTACTCCATAACATCTTTCACCCTTACACCAACTTCTATGTCCTTTGCTCCAAATGGCAGTTCAAACCTCTTCACCATTTTTGGCAGCATGGGGGCACCGGGTTTTATTAAATATGAATTGCAATTGTCCAAAGAAACTTCAATGCAATTCTCTTTTTCCTTCATTTCTATATTGGAGAAGGATATTTCCTCTGTTAATTTCTGCCATTCTTTCTGTGTAGCTAAATTTTCTATGCTTCTTTCCATCCCTGCCATATGGAAAGTATTAATTAGCAACACAACTGCCAGAAATATAACAAATTTTCTTGCCCTCATTTTACTCCCCATTCATCTAATCGTCCAGGATTTATAAAATTAACTTACAAGTCTTCTTCTTAAAAGAATTATGAGTAATGCCATGAAGACCAAGAGAAATTCGAAACTTGGCATGCTTTTTTTCTTCACTTCTATCTGCATTACATATATTGCCTCATCGCCATCATCATCTGTAACAAGAAGAGTGACATTGTATTTTCCGCTCTTGGTATAAATATGGCTAACATTTTTTCCATATGCAATGCTTCCATCTCCAAAATTCCATGTGTAGTTGGCAATGTAGCCATCTAAATCATATGAAGTGGAGTTGAAAA
>CAZTDS010000048.1:0-9584 GCA_964612535.1 uncultured Thermoplasmatales archaeon | reverse complement strand
TTACAGTTCTCATAAATATTTTCAAAAAGGTTTTATTTGAATTGCCATTTATACACGTGGATTTAACAAATTATGAAAAAAAGGTATTGTATGGCATAGTAAAGTTTCCAAATGACAATGACCGCCAGCTTGCCGAAAAATTTGGTATGAGACAATCGACGGTGGCAGCTATAAGGAAAAGGCTGGCTGAGGAAGGATATTACAAAATTTATGCCATACCAATGCTTCAAAATTTTGGCGCCGAGTTGATGGCAATAATCCATACAACTTTTAACCCCGTTATACCTTTAGAAAAAAGAATAGAGATAACAGAGGAAAAAATTGAGGCAGCAGAGGAAATTTTCTTTTCAATGGGTGAGGAGGATAAAGGTTTCTCATTAAGTTTTGCCAAAAATTATACAGCAATAGGAAAAATAAATGATATACGAACCCTTACCTTTGGCTCTCTTGGCTTGCTTGAAAATGAGTATCCTCAGGAAGTCGTTTTTCCATTTGAAATAAGCAAGATATATCGCTTTTTCGATTTTTCATCAACTCTTGCAACCCTCTTTAATCTTGATGGGGCGGAAGAGAATGTAAAAAATTTCTTCCAGATTAAAAATGCCTCGCTTTCAAAAAGGGAGAAAAAGGTATTGTGCAAAATTATTGAGCATCCTGAAGCCCCATCAAAAGAAATTGCGGAAATGCTCGGCATAACACGCCATACAGTGGGCAGAATGAAGAAAAAGTTTCTTAATGAAGGTTACATCAGAATGGTTACAATTCCAAATTTTGAAAAACTTGGTTTTAAAATCCTCGCCTTCTATCATGTTCCTCTCAATCCTCATTCCCCACCAGATTTTGAAAAGGATGAACTCAGTTGCCTTCTTTGCCCTGGCGTGATATTTTTTGCTGCCCGCCGCTTCGAATTTGTTGCTATTTCAATACACACAGATTATGAATCCTATAAAATGTGCAAAACGGAGATATTGCAGCGTTTGAAGGAAAAAGAATGGATTTCTTCACCCCCCCTTGTAAGAACATACAGTTTAAACAAGGCAAGAATAATCAAAGATTTTAACTTTTTACCGATAACAAAAAAATTAATAGCTCCATAGATATAAACATGGATGCGGGGGTAGCCAAGCGGTCAACGGTGCAGGGCTTAGGACCCTGTGGCGCAGGCCTTCGTGGGTTCGAAATGGCGGAAGCCACGAAAATCCCACCCCCCGCATGCCAACTTATTTTTATATGCCACCATTTTCAATCATGCATAAACTCGTCAGGCTTCTTCAACATGCGGGAAGGCTAAAAGAAATAGAAAGGAAGGGATGGAAAAGAGCAGGTGTAGAAAAGCCGGAAAGTGTGGCATGCCACAGCTATCGCGTCGCCTTTCTTGCAATGCTTGCTGGAGATATTTTGGGCATGAATACAGAAAAAATGATTAAAATGGCTTTACTGCATGACTTGGCGGAGGCAATTATAGGAGACATAACGCCTTATGAAATGGAAAGAGAGGAAAAAGAAAGGATGGAGGAAAAGGTAATGAAGGAATTGCTCGATGGTTTTGATGAATATTACAGACTATGGAGGGAATATATGGAGGGAAAGAGCGAGGAAGCAAAAATTGTGCAGGAAATTGACAAACTCGAGATGATTCTGCAGGCACATGAATATGCAAGTGTATATGGAAAAGAAAAATTGATGGAATTTTTTGAGGAAAAAATAAATCATCCGATGCTTGTTTCTATCCTAAAATCACTTTAATCTCTCCTCCCTGCAAGATATATTATGCCTCCAACAATCATGTATGCAATGGTGCAAAATACCCAGTTTCCAAAGAATTTGAAGAGGAGGGAGAGAAACCAGAATAATGCCTGCAGAGGGCGAAATTCATATTCCTGCTCAAGCCCGCCAAAGAAAGCAGATATTTCTGGTGAAAAAATAAAGAAAATCATGAATACAACAAAAAGGAATAGAAGCATGACTATTATTTTGTCCCTTCTCATTCTGGAACAATAACTTTAAGCCTTTTTAAAGCTTGCAATTTTTCCTGCCGCCCTATTTTCGCCTCTTCCAAGCCCTGCTTTAAAACATGTATTGCCTCATCCATTGCTTTCCTATCCACAGGATAGGGCACTCCATCCTTGCCTCCTACGGCAAATGAATATTTTACAGGATCCTTCCATGATGGTGGCTTTCCGTAGATTACGTCGGAAATATAAGCTAATGCTCTTACAGTTGAAGGACCAACGCCTTTAATTGATAGCATTTCTTCATAATTGCGTGGCTGTATTTCGTATATTGCCTTCAAAGCATCCCAGTTTATGCGACGGGGCATATCCAATTTTATCAAATTTCCATCAAGTGTCTGCTGATATTGCCTCAGCATTTTAAACTGCCTCATTACCCTATTCGGCTTTTCCTTTGCCACATCAACGCTCGCCTTTCTTGCCTCTTCGCTTTCCTTTGCAGTCATATTTAAAGCGATGCCTTTTTTGCCAACTATCGCTGCATGAGGCTCATTAACAAAATTTCTCACCCTCCAGAACCAGTGATAGCGGCGGGCATACCTCGTTTCTATATTCATTCCCTGCTGCACCACACACCATTTACCATCTGATGTGAAAACAATTGTATGATGATACAAATTATAGCCGTCCTGCAGGGCGGCGCTATCCACTTTCGCCGCCATCCTGCTTGCATATTTTATTTTAGCTGCATCTGTGTCCAAATTTTCTGCCTTATCTTCTATTTCCTGCAAAGTTCTGGAAGCCATTCCTTTTCCGCCAGCAACAGCAATTTCATGCTCTTTTAACGCCTCCTTTAACGCTGCCATGGTAACGGTTGTTGTGCCTGAGGAATGCCAGTCATAGCCGAGAACACATGAAAATGCCTGAAACCAGTGAGGATTGGAAATTAACTCCAAAAATTTCTCTTCTCCGTATTCATATATGATGATGCCGGAAATGGCGTTGGCAAGTTTTACCATCCTTTCAAATAGCCATCGAGGGGCTTTTCCGTAATGTAGAGGTAGATTTGCTATGCCTGTTTTTGCCACAATTTTAATTACAGCTACAATATAAAAACTTGGGGGGCTAAGGAAATTAATATAATTTTTGGTGATTACCCCGCTACTTTATCTCCTTCATTTTTATGAATTCATCCAGTGTTAGAATTTTTCCCTTCCCTTCCTCCTTCTCCTCTATCCCAAGCAATTTCTTGAACTCCTCCTCGCCTATTATCCTCAAGCCAAGTTCTTTCGCCTTCTCATATTTACTTCCTGGCTTCTCTCCAACAACAACATAATCAACGTTTCTGCTCACACTGTTAGCCACTATCCCTCCTTCCTTCTCCACCAATTCTTTCGCCTCCTCTCTTGTAAAATCTTTCAATGCTCCGGTAAAAACAAAAACCTTACCTTTTAATCTGCCCCTTTCTTCTTCATATTCCATTTTAACCCCAAGCTTTTTCAACTCCTCTATTTCCTTCCTGTTTCTCTCCTCCCTGAAGAAATTGACTATGCTGCTTGCCGTTTCTGGACCAATTTCTTTTATTGCGAGGAGCTCCGCCTCTGTAGCATTCATTAGACGATCCATACTCCTGAATTTTTCTGCCAGCAGGCGGGCAGTATGTTCGCCAACATTTGGTATTCCCAAGGCGAAGATGAGGCGAGCCAGCCCTCTATTCTTGCTTTTTTCTATTGCCTCAATTAAATTTTTAGCAGATTTTTCAGCAAAACGTGGCAAATGAAGTAAATCTCTCTTAGTAAGCCTGTATATATCGCTTATTCTCTTTATAATTCCTTTCTCCACCAGAAGCTCGACGGTCTTTCCTCCTAGGCCCTCAATATCCATTGCGTTCTTTGATGCAAAATGCTCTATACTCCTTTTAAGTTGAGCAGGACATGATAGTCCGCCGGTGCATCTATAATATGCTCCTTCCTTGACAACATGGCTCCCGCATACGGGACAATGTTTTGGCATTCTGAATTCCTTTTCTTTTCCTGTTCTCCTTTCCTTTATAACTTCAACAACTTCAGGTATAACATCTCCCGCCCTCGCCACTCTCACCCAGTCGCCAATGCGGATATCCTTTTCTTTTATGTAATCCTCATTGTGGAGTGTTGCCCTCGAAACAGTTACACCCTTCACATCCACAGGCTTTAACAGAGCAACTGGTGTGAGTATGCCCGTTCTCCCAACACCAACGACAATGTCAAGAATCTGTGTTTCTTCTTTACGGGGTGGAAATTTATATGCGATTGCCCATCTTGGTGAGCGGGTTTTTGCCCCGAGCTTTTCCTGATAATCCAGGCGATTTACCTTTATAACGACACCATCTATTTCATAATCAAGCGTCTCCCTCCTCTCCTCCATCTCGTGATGATACTCTATTGCCTCCTCAATATTCTTACAAAGTTTGACGAGAGGATTTACTTTTAATCCCCATTTCTTCAATGTTTGCAACGCCTCCCACTGCGTCTCAATTTTAATACCATCGCCTTCAACATGCATTATTTCATAAAAGAAGATATCGAGCGGCCGCTGAGCAGTTTCATTCGGATCAAGGCGGCGCAGAGAGCCGGCGGCGGCATTTCGTGGATTGGCGAGCGGCTCCTCACCCCGCTGTATAAGTTCCTTGTTGAGTTCTTCAAAATCCTTTATATGCATTATGACCTCGCCTCTCACAGCAAGCATCTTCGGCAAAGGAATCTCCTCATCCCTCAAAACAAGAGGAACTGCACGAATTGTCTTTATATTTTCTGTAACATCCTCTCCATTCACTCCATCTCCTCTCGTTGAACCCCTTACATATTTTCCATCTTCATAAATCAATTCAACACTCAAACCATCAAGCTTGGGCTCTGCAACATATTCAACATTTTCTACTCCAAGCTCCTTTTTCACTCTCCTGTCAAAAGTCCTTATTTCCTCCTCCTTATGAGCAGCATCCAGACTTAGCATCGGCTTTACGTGGCGAACTGTCTTAAATTCCTTGGCAGGAGGAGCGCCAACGCGCTGTGTTGGAGAATCTGGGGTAATAAACTCTGGAAATTGCTCTTCAAGCTGTCGCAATTCTTCCATTAACTTATCATATTCCTCATCTGAAATTTCGGGCTTATTTAAAACGTAATAGAGATAATTGTGCCTCCGTATCTCTTTGCGAAGCCATTCTATTCTCTTTTTCGCCTCCTCCCTGCTCAGCTTTGGCATATATAAAAAGAGAAGGATAGAAATAAAAAGGTTTTGCAATCACTTAAAATTGAAGAGTACAGCCTGTTCTTTCATCTTTCGCAATTTTTCAGCTTCCTTAAAAATTTCTCTTGCTTTTTCGCCAACGATAAACTCCAACTCCTCCTCACTCAATTCAAATTTTGCTGCAAGTCTTGCTGCAAGGTCATCGTTCGCAAATAATTTTTTAATCTCTGGCAACATTTCCATAGCTTTCCTGCTCGAGCAATGCATAACTCTGCCAATCTTCCTTGCTATACTCTGCCTAACATTTCTGTATTGCTTGCTCGCCGCCATGCTGCGGAGCCATGCTGGAAAATGATATGCAGTGAAGCCACGATACTCATGCTTTTTTGCCACAGCCACCCCTCCCGTCATTAGCTCGGTAGCGTAACTCCACAGGCCATAATACTGGCGGCGCCACACCCTCCCAAGAAAGACATCGGCCCTCGATAAAAATTCATATGCACTCGCCAAATCCTCAATATGTTTGTATTCGGCTGGCAGATTCTCATCTATCCAGAGTATGAGATTGTCCGGCGATTCATTTATTCTCCACGCCTCTCTTATGGCTGTGCGCATCTCCTTCGCCTTTAGGATATTTCTTATGCCCATGAAAATTTCTCTTTCTCTGTCACGATAGCCAAGGTATGCAAGCATATCCCTCGTTATTTTCTTCTCAAATGCTATAGATTGCAAGTCATTTATTGCGCTCCTTACATCACCATCGCATCTCCTCGCTATTTCATTTAAAACAGTGGGGTCAGCAACAATGCCTTCCTTCTGACAAATTTTTTTGAGTAAAGCAGCAATCTCTCTGCTACTAACCTTTTTGAATTCTATGGAAAGACACAGCCTTCTTAACTCAGCTCCACTCCCTTTTATTAAGTTGTAATAATCGTTGGCTATGAGTATTATGGGCTGCTTCGTAACCTTTATCGTTTCTATTATTGCTCTTTTCCCTCCGTAATCGCCCTGCTTCTCATACAGATTGTCTGCCTCATCTAGAATTATGAGTTTCCTTGCTCCCTCTTTCGATGTAATGTACTTCCCATCTATGCTGAGTGCTTCATGTATCGCCCCCGTCAAAGCAATCTTCTTTATTATTTCTCTATTTCTCTCATCACTTGCATTTAATTCTATAACTTCCCATCCAAAATCTCTTGCAAGAGCGTAGGCAGATGTTGTTTTTCCCACTCCCGGCTTACCATATAAAATTGCAGCCTTCTTACTTGGTTTTCCCTCCTGCCATTCTCTCGCCCATTTAAGCAACGCTTCTTTCGCTGCTTTATTGCCAATAACCTCTTTAAGTGAAGAAGGCCTGTATTTTTCTGTCCAGTTCATCTATCAAGCTCAAAATCCTGCCAGTATATATCTTTTTTAAACTCTTCTCTTATGATGTCTCCGAGTTTTGTTGGTATTCTTATTCCGTATTCCTCATAAACTTCCATTCCATCCCTTGTTATATAAGTTGGATTGAAAGGGTCAAAATCTGGCGGGAGTTTAACAAGCTGATATTCATATTCTCCTGTCTCAGGATTTCTTATGCATATGCGGTAGTTATATTTATTCAATACAGTATAGCTCCCCTGCAGCTTGCTCACCAGGTCTCTATAATAATTAAGGCTGCTTTTAAGCTCCCTCACTTCATTTTCCAGTGCCTCCACCCTTCTCTTGTAATCTTCTATTTCTCTCCTTAGCTTCTCATTTTCTACTCGAAGTGATTCCTCGCCATAGATGCTCATTGCCCCCTCAAGGTGTGAAATTTTCATTCTCAAAAACTCGTTTTCCCTCCGTAGCTCAGTGAGCCAGTCAAGCAATTTATCGTTCGTAGGTTTTTCCTCCATCCTCCTCAATTTTTCTTCGAGTTCGGCAACAATTCTCTTATATTTTTCAATCTCATTCTGCTCCATCTCAACAACTCCCTTTTCATCTGTTTTTTCTGCCTTCGCTTCCGCTTCAGCTTCTTCAATCTCCTCTTCCTCGGGCTTTGTGGTAAATATCATTATCCCAATCCAGACTAATAAAAATGAGAGAAGAATGAGTATTGTGATGGTGATGTTGTCAATCATTTTTCCACATATAATGCTTTTTTTATTTCTATACTTTTCGCTTTTCAATCGCCTCTTTTATTTCATGTACAGTTTCCGGATTGCGGAGCGTCGTTATATCCCCAATTATCTCGCCCTTTTCCGCCAGGCCCCGGAGTATCCTCCTCATTATTTTGCCGCTCCTCGTCTTTGGCAAATCGCTCACGAAAAGAATATCGTCTGGTTTTGCTGTCGGGCCGATAACCTTAACAACATGCTTTATGAGTTCCTGCTTCAATTCATCGCTGGGCTCCACACCCTCCCTAAGTACAACATATGCAAATGGCACCTGTCCTTTAATTTCATGAGGAATACCAACCACAGCCGCCTCAGCAACACTTTCATGGCTCACCAGTGCACTTTCCACCTCTGCCGTGCCCAGGCGATGCCCTGCAACATTTATGACATCTCCTATTCTACCGAGGAGCCAGAAATAGCCATCTTCATCCACCATTGCTCCATCTCCTGTATAAAACTTGCCGAAACCATATTTACTCCAGTATTCCTCAACATATTTATCATGGGCATTGTATAGGCCGCGGAGCATTGAGGGCCATGGTCTTGTTATCACAAGATCCCCTTTCTGGCCCGGCGGACACACGCCATTCTCATCCCTTACCTCAGCCTTCAAACCGGGGAATGGAAATGTAGCAGAGCCTGGCTTAAGCTTCGTTACTCCCGGCAAAGGTGTTATTATATGCATTCCTGTTTCAGTCATCCACCATGTATCCACGATTGGACATCGCTCCTTTCCTATGACTTTGTAATACCAGAGCCATGCCTCCGGATTTATTGGCTCTCCAACGCTGCCGAGTAAACGCAAACTGCTCAAATCATGCATATTTGGCCATTTTTCGCCCCATTTCATCATCAGTCGGATGGCAGTTGGGGCAGTATATAATATTGTAACTTTATATTTCTCAACAATCTCCCACCATCTATCCGGCTTCGGATAATCTGGGGCGCCTTCATACATAACATTCGTTACTGCATTGGCAAGCGGGCCATAAACAATGTAACTATGCCCGGTTATCCAGCCGATGTCGGCGGTGCACCAGTACACATCATCATCCTTCACGTCAAATACCCATTTCATTGTTGTGGCAACGCCAACCATATAGCCGCCTGTTGTGTGCATTACGCCCTTCGGCTTTCCTGTGGTGCCGGAGGTGTACATGAGGAAAAGCAAATCTTCAGCATCCATAACTTCAGGCTTGCATTCTGCTGGCTGGTCTTTGATTACATCATGCCACCATACATCTCTGCCTTCCTGCATCGGCACATCGCCATTGGCTCTTTTCACAACTATAACTTTTTTAACATCCAGGTCTTTCAATCCCTCATCTGTTTTTTCCTTGTGATTCAGGAGTTTTCCTCTCCTGTAATATCCATCGCATGTTATTACATACTTTGCTCCAGCATCCTCAACACGATCCTTAAATGCCTCCGCGCTGAAGCCAGCGAAAATAACAGAGTGGGGAGCACCTATTCTCGCACATGCAAGCATGGCAATTGGCAACTCGGGAATCATTGGTAGATAGATGGAAACAATATCTCCTTTTTTCACACCCATGCTTTTAAGGGCATTTGCAAATTTGCATACCTCTTCATAAAGCTGCTTGTATGTAAGTTTCCTTACTTCTCCGAGTTCTCCTTCCCATATATAGGCGAGTTTATCTCCTTTGCCCCTCTCAATCCATCTATCGAGGCAATTATAAGAGGCATTTAACTTACCATTTATAAACCATTTATAATAAGGCTCATCAACCTCCAGAACCTTATCCCACTTCTGGAACCAGTCAATCATCTCTTCCGCTCTTTTCTCCCAGAACTTTATATAATCCTCGCCTTCTTCATAAACACTCTCATCTTTTATCCAGGCATTTTTCCTAAACTCTTCAGGTGGCGAGAATACCCTCTGCTCATCAATGACTTCCTTCATGTGGGGAGTATATAAAAATTATACTTAAATTTTTTGAGGGAACAAAAATTTATGTGGATATTGGGGCAAATTTTTTTACAGGTATGGCTTTTGTATCTTTGTTTTAAAAGGAAATGGATAGATTGTGCTGATAATGGCGAGAGATTTGAGAGAATTTCTTTGAGTTCTGAAAATGAAGCATCTATCCTGCCTTCCTTATATGCAATTTTGCCCTTCATGTCATGGAATGAGGAGAGAATATCTTTACCATGGGAAAATAAATTTGCAGGATTTATGAAGTTTCAATAGAAAACCATATAATTAACAAATTTGAGAAGGAAAGGATTTTCAACTAAAAAA
>CAZTDS010000047.1:0-9714 GCA_964612535.1 uncultured Thermoplasmatales archaeon | reverse complement strand
GAGCAACAGCATATGTAACGAGAGTAATAACTGTAAGAAATGTGCCACCAGTAGCTAATTTCATCTTTAAGCCGTATGAACCAACAGATTTAGATACAATTGAATTCACAGATAAATCATATGATTTGGACGGCAACATTGTCAATTATACATGGAACTTTGGAGATGGAAACATAAGCTATGAAAAGAATCCAATGCATCAATATAAAAATAATGGGGTTTATGTAGTGAGCTTAACAATAGTTGATGATGATGGCGATATTTCCCAAATTTCTAAAGCCATACTTGTGAAAAATGTGCCACCAGTAGCTAATTTCACATGGCAGCCACAAAATCCAACAGATTTGGAAACAATTACATTTACTTCCACCAGTTATGATCCAGATGGTAGCATAGTGAATTACACATGGAGTTTTGGAAACGGAAATAAAAGCTATGAAACAAATGCAACATGGAAATATGCAGATGATGGGCTTTATATTGTAACTCTAACAGTCGTCGATGACGATGGCGCCAAAACAATTATGGAGAAAGAGATAAATGTAAGTAATGTGCCACCGAAGGCTCTTTTCACTGTAAAGCCTACAAAACCGAGACAGGATGAAAAAGTTGTATTTAATGCTTCCACCAGTCATGACCCAGATGGAGATATTGTTAATTACATGTGGGATTTCCAGAGCGATGGTGTTACGGATGCATATGGGCTGGAGGTGACACACAAGTATGAAAAGAAAGGCAACTATTTTGTAACTCTAACGATTGTCGATGATGATGGAGCAAGCGATAGCATGCAAATCCTGGTGAATGTGAGGGAGAAGGAAAAGGTGCCTGGCTTCGAATTTATCATAATAATTGCTGCTTCAGCCATACTTATATTAATGAGGAGACAGAAAAGAGGAATATGGAGAATTTAAAGTATATAAGAGATTCTCTTTATGGCAATATAAAGGTTGAAGGAGTTTTTTTAGAGTTAATTGAATCGCCAGAGCTTCAAAGATTGCACGGAATAAAGCAGTTGGGCTTCACTTACTTGGTATATCCGGGAGCCAATCATACAAGACTTGAACATTCCTTAGGCGTATGTCACATGGCAAGAAAAATATGCAATAAATTGGGGGTGGAAGAAGATATTGTGGGTGTTGCAGCCCTCTTACATGATGTTGGGCATGGCCCTTTTTCACACACACTCGAATATCTAATGCATAAAAGAACTGGAAAGGATCATGTGGAGATTACGAAAGAGATTGTAGAGGGTAAGCGCCGCCTGCCAGATTTTGAATATGAGGCGAGCATAAAGGAGATTCTGGCTAAATATGGAATTGATGCGGGAAAGGTGGCTAAAATCCTCGATGGGAAAAAAGGATATATGTCGGAGATAATTCATGGCTCACTCGATGCTGACCAAATTGACTATTTGATGAGAGATGCGTATTATACTGGAGTTGCCTACGGAATAATAGATAGCGAGAGAATCATACAGACAATGAGAATACACAACGATAGCATAATTTTTGAAAGAAAAGGTGTGAGTGCCCTCGAAAGCATGCTCGTTGCCCGTGCCCTCATGTATTCAAGCGTATATTTACATAAAACTGTGAGAATAGCTGAACTCATGCTGATAAAAGCTGTTGAAAGATCGCCGCCTTTTGATTTTTCCTATTTTACTGACTATGAGCTGCTGGAGAAATTGAAGCAGATTGGAGAATATCAGCGGGATATAGTGATACGTCTCAAATATCGTAAACTCTTCAAGAAGGCCTTCGCCAGAGGATGGGGAGAGTTAAACCAAAGAGAAAGGGAAATGCTTGCGGAAATGGAAGATGTAAAGGATATTGAGGAAGAAATAGCCCGGAGAGTAGGACTGGATGAAGGATATATAATTGTGGATATTCCGGGAAAGGACATAATGTTATCAGAGCCAAGGATAAGGAAGGTGGATATTAAAATATACGATGATGGAAAAATAAAGCCATTGAGCGATTATACGCCTCTCGCCACCGCCCTCCAGATGAGGGGAATAACAGAGTGGGCAATCATGGTTTGCTGTCCAGAAGAATATAAAGAAAAGGTGGCAAAAGAGGCGGAGAAAATAATCTTCAGATAAGAAGCTATCAGAAACAATTTATATAGAGGGGCAAATATAAGATGTGAAAGAATCAATGGATGTATTCGACATTGCAGCAGTGTGCAGAGAGCTTAAAGAGTTTGAGGGCTGTTATATCGAGAAAATTTATCAGGATAACGATGAAATATATATAAAGGTTGGAGGAAAGAAAAAAGCAGAAATTTTTTCAAAGAGGGGCAAATGGATATGCCTCACCAGATACAGGACAGAGGTGCAGCAGCATCCGCCGCCTTTTGCCATGACTTTGAGAAAATATCTTGGCAGAGGAAAGATTTTGGATGTGAGGCAACATGATTTTGATCGCATCCTCATAATTGAAGTGGGTAGGGGAGAGAATACCTTCAGGATAATATTTGAGATTCTTCCAAATGGTAATATTGTGCTTGTTGATGAAAATTATAGAATAATAATGCCGATGCATTACCAGCGATGGGCTCATCGAACCCTGAAAATGGGAGAAAAATATGATTTTCCACCATCTAAAAAAAATCCAGAGGAAATGAGTTTTGAGGAGTTTATTAAGGAGATGGATAAAGCAAGAGATGTTGTTCGCGGCTTGGTTTCAATTGGTTTGCCTGGAAAGTGGGCAGAGGAAATTTGTTTCACTGCTAATGTTGAAAAGGAGAAAAAGGCTGATGAGATTGGCAATGAGAAACTAAGAAAGCTTTTTGATGAAATGAAGAAATTGTTGAACAGGCTTAAATATGGCGAGTTTAAACCAGTTATCGTTAAAGAAAATGGAAAGGAGATAGATGCTCTGCCCTTCCCTATAAAAAGATATGAAGGCTATGAAATAGAAAAATTTTCATCTGTAAATGAGGCAATGGATGAATATTTTAATAGGGTGTTGCGGAATGAGGAAACACTGCAGCAAGAAAAAAAAGAGGAGGAGAAACAGAGGATAGAGAGGCAAATAAAACAGCAGGAGGAAGCAATAAGGAGATTCGAGGAGGAAGAGAAAATTTATAGGAAGCAGGGAGATGCAATTTTTGCAAATTATCAAATGGTTGAGAAAATATTGAAGGGGGAGAAAGAGCCGATGAGAAAAAAATATCCAAAGGCATGGGTGATTCTGCCCCTCGGCGATGAAAGCATAGAGGTAGAAATTGATGTAACCAAAGGCGTGTATGAAAATGCCCAGATTAAATATGAGATGAGTAAGAAAATGAGGGAAAAAATAGAGGGGGCAAAGAAAGCAATGGAGGAGGCAAAGAAAAAATTGGAGGAACTGAATAAAATTGATACAGCAGAAAAGGTAAGGAAAGAAAGAAGGGAAAGAAAAAAGAAATTCTGGTTTGAGAATTACAGATGGTTCATTTCATCTGAGGGGAATTTGGTTATAGCTGGAAAAGATGCAAAAACGAATGAGAAGGTTGTGAAAAAATACATGGAGGATGATGACATATACGTGCATGCTGATGTTCATGGAGCGCCATCATGCATTATAAAGGCAAGAGATATTCATGGAAATAAAAAAGATATAGGAGAGGAAACAATAAAAGAGGCTTGCCAGTTTGCTGCCTCCTATTCAAAAGCATGGAATCAGTTTTCTGTTGCCAGTGCTTACTGGGTTTATCCTTGGCAGGTATCGAAACATCCCGAGCCGGGAGAATTTCTGCCGCGCGGCGCCTTCGTTATCAGGGGTAAAAGAAATTATATGAAGTGTGTGCTGGAGGCTGCGGTTGGCAGGGTTATTATAGATGATGAGGAGAAGATAATGGGCGGGCCACCTGATGCTGTGAAGAAATGGGCAGAAAAATGGGTTGTTTTTGTGCCCGGGGGAGAGGAAAAAAATAAGGTGGCTAAGGATCTCGCAACCATATTTCAATGTAGCGTTGATGAGGTGCTCGCTGCTTTGCCTCCTGGAAAAGTTGCCAGGAAGGAGGAGAAGATATGAAAATTGTTGAGCAGGATTTAAAGAGAGGAATGGTGAAAATACTTGTGCAGGGAAAGGAGGACTGCTGGCATGTATATAATGTTGTGGAAAAGGGAGATTATGTATCTGCCTTCACATACAGGAGCAGGAAAGGAGAAAGCGATAAAATAAGGAGTAAAAAAGAGGAGAAAGAGAGAGTTTATCTGAAAATACAGGTTGAAGATAAGGAATTTCAGAAATTTACAGATAGGTTGCGTATAAGAGGGAGAATTGTTGAAGGTGTTGATGAAATAGGGGCATATCATACCATATCTGTAGAGCCGGGAATGGAAATAAAGATAGAGAAGGAATGGAAAGAATGGCAACTTAAAAGACTTAGAGAAGCGACGAAAAAACATCCGAAAATTGTTATCGTGGCGATAGATGATGAAATGGCAACAATTGCAAAAGTTCATGAGTATGGAGTGGAAGAGATTGCAACAATTTATTCAAATCGCTCCGGTAAAATGTATGGTAATGGCGACGATAAAAGAGAATATTTTGGACAGATTCTTACAAAAATTAAAAGCATGAGTCTGCCGGTTGTTATTGTTGGGCCAGGTTTCGAAAAAGATGCATTCATTGAATTTTCTAAAGGTGAGTTAAAAAATTATTTTGTTGATAATGTAAGCCATTCGGGTATGGCAGGCGTTTATGAAGCGCTCAGGAGAGGAATTATTGAAAAAGTTATGAAGGAAAATAGAGTGGCAAAGGAAATGAAGTTCGTAGAGGAGATAATGGAAAGAATAGCAAAGAATGAAAAAGTTGCATATGGGGAGGAGGAAGTAAAAAAGGCTGTGGAGATGGGAGCAGTGGACAAATTATTTATCCTTAACAGCATGGTAATGGAAGAAGAAGAATTAATTAAAAAAGCGGAAGAAATGGGAGCAGAAATAGAAATAATAAATGAATGGCACGAGGGCGGCAGCCGCCTCGCCTCGCTCGGAGGTATGGCTGCCTTTCTGAGATACGAAATCACGTAGTCTTTACTTCAGGTATGCAGTAATGGTAAATTATGTGTAATGTGAAATCGTTGCCGCGGTCAAAGAAAATTGGTTTTGGAGTTATTGAAAGGCTTACGTTGCATGTTATTTTATTTAAAGCCATATTTTTCAAAATTTCGTTGAGTTCCTCCTTGCTTTCAACATCTGCCTGGAAATCTTTTGGTTTATCCTTCGATGCATCAATCTCTATTCCCTCATATCCTGCAGCAGATTGAGAAAATTGGAGTTCATTGATATTAACTGATGCCTCTATCTTATCACTCCAGTTCCATGGGAGTATGAAGCCATGGAAATTTAAATTATCACTCCAATCGACTTTTACTTCCACCTGATACACATAGGCGTTCTCTGGCAAATCTATTTCATATCCATTCTCCCATCCATCTCTGCCTACAAAACCACTATCAACCAATTCATCGCTGTATTCTTTCCATGAAACAGTATAGGAAACTTTCTTGACTTCCTCTGAAGCGACATATGTTTTTTCATGATATACTATTCCCATTATAGAGATGAGTAAAATAACCACTCCTGCTAATATCACTATCTTATCCTGCCTATCCATGAGGTCACCCACATACTAAAGTTTTTTCCATTTATAAAATTTCGCCTTCTGGATTCCAGACATAAAAGGTTAATACTCCTATCTGATAGCAACATATGTTTGATTTGCACATCCATACTTGCTATTCGACAGATGGAAGGGAAAAGCCGGAAAGGATAGCAAAATATCTCAAAAAGAAAGGTTTCAGAGGAATGGCAATCGTCGATCACGATACAATGAAAGGTGCCATTAAAGCCAGAAATGAAAAAATAGAGAATTTTTTAATAATTCCTGGCATGGAAATAAAGATTGGAAAAAATCATGTTCTTGCTATAGGCATAAATGAGGAAATAAGGAGTAGAGATGAAGACGCTATAGATGAAATTCATGATAAAGGAGGCATAGCCATTTTAGCCCATCCTTTCCGCTTTTATTCTCCAACTATAGAAACAGATGTTGTAGAAATTATAAACGGAAGAAGTCTCCCATCACAGAATAAAAGGGCGGAGAAGTATGCAAAGAAAGTCGGAAAACCTGTTTCTGCTGGTAGTGATGCACATTTCCTGTGGGAGGCTGGAGTGGCATATACAGTGTTAAATGCGGAAAGTGTTGATGAGGCAATAGATGAAATTTTAAAAGGGGCAGAAGTAGGAGGAGGAAAGGGCATAATGCATCCATTAAAATGCCAAGCATATGCTTTGGCATCCTTTATAAAGAGAGGATTTAAAAGAGTGTGAGTTATTCATTTTAATGAAGGGTAAACTCATCACATTTGAGGGCATAGATGGCTCAGGAAAAACAACCATTGCATCCCTTTTGCATGAAAGGATAGGGAAAGATGCTATTCTTACGGCGGAGCCAACTCCAAGCTGGCTTGGAGATTGTGTAAGGCGCGCCCTTGAAGAAGAAAGAGATGCAGTTACGATAGCCCTTTTATTTCTTGCTGATAGAAATGAGCATGTGAAAGAGATAACCAAATATATGGAGGAAGGTAAAATTGTTATCTGTGAACGCTTCATAGATTCAACATTTGCCTATCAGAAAGAGCATCTGAAGATTGAAGATGCTGAAGCATGGTTAAATATTGTTCATAAACCCTTTCTAATCAAACCAGATTTAACATTCCTTCTTCACATTGAACCAGAAAAAGCTATAGAGAGAATAAAGGGAAGAAAGCTGGCAATCTATGAATATGTAGAATTTCTCAGGAAAGTGCAGGAGAACTATATTGAAATAGCCAAACGCGATAAAAATAGAGTAATCATTATAGATGCCACAAAAAGCCCGGAGGAGATAGTTGAAGAATGCATTAAAATATTGAGGGAAAGAGAAATAATTTAAATTTCCACTTCCTCCCCTGGCTCAAGAATCAAAACTTTTATTCCTTTCTCCTCGGCAAGTTTTTTAAATTTCTCTGGCTCCTCCCTTATCACATCAAAAGTATTGTAGTGCATTGGTATCGCTATTCCTGCCTTAACCCATTCCGCCGCCATCGCCGCCTGGCGGGCATCCATTGTGTATCTGCCGCCTATGGGTAAAAGGGCGATATCGGGGTTATATAGCTCTCCTATCAGTTTCATGTCGTAGAATAAGCATGTATCGCCTGCATGATATACGGTTTTATCAGATTTTATTATAAGGCCGGCTGGAGACGTGGATATTGCAAAATTTGTTTCATCTAAGCCTGAAGAATGCCATGCGGGAGTCATTATTATTTCTGTATTTCCTACTCTCACCCCTCCCCCCATGTTTATGCCCTCTGCCTTTACTCCTTTGCTGGCGGCATATTGTGCTATTTCATGAATTGCAACCATCGTTGCTCCGCAGCGTTTTGCAATCTCGATGCCATCTCCAAGATGGTCTCCATGTCCGTGAGTTATTGCCACTATATCCACATCTATTTCCTCCGACTTTACTGTGGCAAGAGGGTTCCCAGTTATGAATGGGTCAACGATAATTCTATCGCTTCCCTCAATAATAAAACACGAATGCCCCAGCCATTTCAGCTTCATGATGGGTTAATGCATATGAAAAGAAAAAATTTTTGCATCGACAATGTGATTTTGTTTCGCTACTCTTTTAATCTATTGCATATTAAAAATTGTGGAAATCGATACTTCGTTAAAAATAAAAGTTTTTGAAGGCGTGTACGAGCCAGCCGAAGATAGCTATCTGCTTATAAAGGCAATAGAAGCAGGGGCAAGAAAAAAGGCACTTGATATGGGTTGCGGGTGTGGCATCATCGCCCTGCACCTCGCCAAAAATGGCTGCGTTGTCACGGCGGCGGATATAAATGATGGGGCTGTTGAAAATACAAGACAAAATGCAGAAATGAACCGTTTGGAAATAAAATGCATCAAAAGCGATTTGTTTTCTAACATAGATGATAAATTTGATTTAATTGCATTCAACCCTCCCTATCTCCCCACAAGTGGAGAGGACAGAGCATGGGATGGAGGAAAGGAGGGAATGGAAGTGATAAGAAGATTTTTGAAGGAAGCAGGAAATTATTTGACGAAGGGAGGAGTTATATATATCATACTGAGCAGTTTAAACGATGTAAAAAAATTATGCAGGGAATTCCCACAGTATGAATTCAAAAAAATTGCTGAGGAAAAATTCTTTTTTGAAAGAATTTATGCATATAAGTTGCTCATGAAAGAATCTCCTTTATCTTCTTTTTAAAATCCTCTATGTCTCCTTCATTAACAACCACAATGTCCGCCATTGCTATAACATCCCCGAGACCCCATGAAAGCTCTCTCCTTTCCCTTTTCCTCAAATCTTCTTCATCCATGCTATCATCTTCGCGCTGTCTTTTTTTGAGTCTTTCATACCTTGTTTTTGGTGAGGCATGGATGGCAACAAGTATAAAATTTTTCAATTTTTTCCTGAAGGCTTCCACTTCCTCAATATTTCTTATGCCATCTATTACAATTACATCTTCATCGCCCTTAATTTTTTCAAGACATTTTATCGCCCATATATCCTTTCCATGCTTCTCCCTCATTTCATTTGCCACATTGCCGAGATTCTCATCATTCAATGGAAGACCTCTCTTTTTTACCTCTTCCCTTACCTCATCCCCCATACTTATAACCTTTATTCCCAGCCCCCTTGCAACATTAACAGCCTCTGTTTTGCCGGCGCCTGGCATGCCTGTAAAGGCAACAACTTTCATGATAGGAAACACCTCAACTTAATTTAACTTTTGATATCACTTCTCTTGGTAGCAAACCATCGCTTTCTATTTTATCCACCTCAAAAACCTCCACTTTTATACCTTTTTCGAGTTTTTTCTCAAAATCCTTCTTTATCTCTTTTTTAACTCTCTCCCTTTCCTTCTTACTTCCTTCCATTACAAGATAAACATTTATTTCATCCACACTTTCTTGAACAATCTGAAACTGCTGCAGTATATTGCTCCCAAGTCTTTCCATAACTTTTGCTGGAATACCGGTTACTGCAAATGGTGGCACTATCCTGCCAGATGGCATTACGAGGGCATCTACCATTCTCCCAGCAACCTTTTCTATGAGGGGCGAGTTTATCCCGCAGCCACATTTTCTGGCAAGAGGGATGACGAAGTCATTCATTCCATTATATCTTATTATGGGTGTTGCATTTCCATATAATTTTGTAACGATTACATGCCCCGGTTTTCCATACTCAACTGGCTTTCCATTTTCATCCAGAAATTCAAGATGAACCATATCATAATGGATATGGTAGCTTCCCTTCCTGCATTCAAAAGCAATTGGTCCTCCTTCAGTTGAGCCATAAACATCAAAAATTCTCGCATTGAATGCTTCTTCAATATATTTCTTTGTATAATCATCCAGAACTGCTCCAGATGATGCCATTACCTCCGGCTCAATATTTTTTCCATATCCTTTTCTCTTTAAAACAGCCAGTGCTCGCAACACACCCGGATATCCCCCTATGAATTTTGGACGAAATGCATCTATTTTTTCAATGAGTTTTTCAACATCTTCTCCAACATGCAAAATCTGCATGTTTTTGAATTTTAAAGGCAATCCCTTGACTAAATAAGCCTCTTCTATGGCACGGGGTGTTAAATCTGCAATGATGGTCATTCTGTCCTTTCTCCAGTTTATTCCATACT
>CAZTDS010000046.1:1194-9780 GCA_964612535.1 uncultured Thermoplasmatales archaeon | reverse complement strand
TGGGTAACTGGCGAGGAAGTGCTTCACGGAAGAGGAGGAGCACTGTATTATATGCCTGAGCATTTTGAAAAGGAGATTCTCTGGACATCAAATGGAAAATACACAGGGCAGGATGATGTTATAGAAGCATTCAGCAGAGGTTATGGACTGGCATTTTTCTCAGGACATGGAAGCCCTGGGTTCTGGGGAGATCATCTTCCTGGCATACCTGGCAACAGGCAGCATGCACAGCTTGAAGGCTTGCTCGTATCGCAGGTAATGGCACGATTCCCATTCATTGGTTTTCCATTCTTCCCAATGAAAAAACTTTCGAATACTGATATGCCTTCGGTGGTTGTGGTTGGCGGATGTCATAACAGCCTGTTTAACGTTTCACTAATTCCTTCGATGCTCGATTTGTGGCTCCTGATTTTCTTTGGCAAAAACATATGGATGCATACCTATGGACAAGTTGTGCCTGAATGCTGGGGATGGTATATGGTGAAGTTACCGAGAACAGGAGCTATTGGCACAATAGGCAACACTGGCTATGGATGGGGATGGGAAGGCGAGTGGTGCACAGTTGGAGGAGGTGATGGATGGATTACATCTGAATTCTTCAGACAATATGGAGAAAAAGGATATCATGTACTGGGCGAGGCGCATTTGCAAACAATAACAACATACATACATCACTTCAAAGAATTTACACTCCCTGAGTGCTGGTGGTATCCTGACCTTGGCTGGGACTGGGTGGATGAAAAAACGGTGCAGGAATGGGTGTTGCTTGGAGACCCAAGCCTCATGATAGGAGGATATCCGTAGCTCTCCCCTTTCTTTTTATTTTAGCAGCATTAGAAATAAAAAATAGTGCTCCCGCCGGGATTTGAACCCGGGTCTTCGGCTGTCTTCAGCCCCTTTCTTTGGGGATGAAACACCTTTCTTCCCAGGAAAGGGGTTCCTCGAAAGGCCGAAATGATTGGCCGGGCTACACTACGGGAGCACTTATAGCCCCGGGCAGATTCGAACTGCCGTCGGCGGATCTCTCCGACGCCTCCTGAGGAGGGCGAGGAAATCCGCGGAGGCAATCTCCAAAGTCCGCCATGCTTGACCACTACACCACGGGGCTAATTGGCAGTGCTTATATACAAACAGGTATTTAACTTTTAATGATTGAACCAGGAGATGAAGTTGAGGTTGAAAAAAATGGTAAAAAATATCGTGGTATTGTTATGCCTCATCATGCTTTCAGTGGAAAAGATATTATAGTTTTGAAACTCGCCAACGGATATAACATTGGCCTCAATATTAAGGGTTCAAAGATTAGATTAATAAGAAAGGGAAAAGAGATAGAAAGAAGAAAGGCAGAAATTCCATATAGTAAAGAAAAGCCAACTATTGCCATGCTTGGAACTGGAGGCACCATAGCAAGCTATGTTGATTATAAAACAGGGGCGGTTTATCCTGCCTCTACAGCAGAAGAACTCGCCTTTGCATTCCCTGAAATCTTTGATATATGTAATGTAAATGCAAAAATCCTTTTTCAGAAACTGAGCGAGAATATAAAGCCGAGAGACTGGAAAAAGATGGCAAGGGAGGCGGCAAAATATCTTAACTCTGGTATGCCAGTTGTAATCACACATGGCACAGACACAATGGCTTTTTCTGCTGCAGCCCTATCTTTTATGCTGCAAAATTTGAATAATCCTGTTGTTTTTGTCGGCAGCCAGCGATCTTCAGATAGACCAAGTAGCGATGCATTCGATAATCTAATGGCTGCTGCAAGAGTTGCATTAAGTGATTTGGGAGAGGTTGTCGTTGTAATGCATAAAAGCATATCTTCTGGTATCTGCTCCATTCACAGGGCAACGAAAGTGCGAAAAATGCATTCTTCTAGGAGAGATGCATTCACTTCAATAAATGCAAAACCCCTCGGAGAGGTTTCTGGAGAGGAAATAAAATTTAATGAGGAATATAGGAAAAAAACAGAGGGAAAAGTTAAGGTAAGAGCAAGGTTGAATGAAAATGTTGCCCTCATTTTTTATTACCCCGGTATGAGCAGAGAAGATTTTGAAAAAATAACAGATGGAAAAGATGGCATAGTAATAGCTGGCACTGGACTAGGGCATGTAGGCGAACATCTCATACCATCCATAAGAAAGTTATGCAAACAAGGTGTGCCCGTTATCATGACAACTCAATGCCTTTATGGAAGAGTGAATCTCAATGTTTATTCAAGCGGGCGAAAACTGCTGAAAGCAGGCGTAGTGGGCGGCGAGGATATGCTGCCGGAGGTGGCATGGATAAAACTAATGTGGGTGCTTGCAAATGAAAAAGATGTTGAGGAGGCGATGCTAAAAAATATGGCTGGAGAGATTACAGAGAGAAGAGAAATAGATGTTACTCCTTCATCATCACAAATGACTCAATAAAAGCAACTTTGCTTACTCTATCACCTCTGAGTTGCCACTGCTCCAAAATCAAAAGTAATCATTTTTACCTTCGTCATAAAAACGAGAGGAAAATATTTTTAATCAAAATCTTATACCATTTTAAGCCCCGGTGGTGTAGCGGTTATCATGCGGGCCTGTCGAGCCCGCGACCCGAGTTCAAATCTCGGCCGGGGCGCTATCTCCTGCAATTAATATAAATATTCCTTTCAGGTTTAGCTTCGTGAATATAGATGTCTTTATGAGAAAGAACAGGAAAAAAGGCATTTTTGTTATTATGGTAATATCTTTCTTTTTCGCCCTCATTATTTTTTCGAAAGGCATAGAATATGAATTTAATGAAGAAGATTTCCTCCCATCAAATGAAGTGGTAGTGGAGAATGAAAGGATATTGAAGGAATATACCAACGAGTATCTTGTTCCCATTCTCGTTATTTCCAAAGATGGTAATGTGCTTTCAAAAAATGCTCTCCTTGAAATACTCCATATAGAAAAAAATCTTTATGAAAGGTTTGGCATCGAGCCCATAAGTGTAGCAGATGTCATCTCACTAACGCTCCTCTCTCTTTCAAATGAGACAAATAAAAGCTACGAAAAGAGGCTGGAGATAATAAATGGATTGAGTAACGAAGATATAATAAAATTTATCAATTCTCCTTTTTTCCCCTCCACATATCTTTCTTTTTTCCTCTCCACAGATTTCAACGGCCAGGCGGCGGAGGCGTGCGTGATAAAATTCTCACTCGATGGCTCGCTAATAAAAAATGATACTGCTGCAATGGAAAATGAAAGCATAATTAGAGAGATGGTTGAAAAAGAATATGAATATATCGAGGCACATGTTCTAGGAGCGGGAATAATATCTGAAGAGATAATCATAGCAAATAATAAATCCATTTCTATTTTGCTTCCTATTTCATTTCTGCTTGTTATTCTGGTTTTAACCATGGTTCATAAAAATATAATTGAAACTTTCCTGAGTCTATTAGCGCTTGGATTAACCATTGTATGGGTTATTGGGCTGGCGATTCTTTTGAATTATCATCTTAATCCCGTAACAACTTCAATTCCTGTGCTTCTTGTAGGGCTTGGCATTGATTATGGTATTCATATCAAAAAGAGGATAAATGAGGAAGGAATTAAAGGGCTGCGTAGCATATTTCCACCCCTTATTCTTTCTGCCACAACAACTTCTATAGCTTTTCTCTCTAACATTTCTTCATCTATCCCGCTCATGAAGGAATTTGGTATTCTTTCTTCATTTGGAATTTTTTCCTGCTTTCTGATAATGTTTTTCCTCCTCTCTTATGAAGGAAAAAGAAAAGAGGGGAGAAAGGGCATGGAGCTTCTTGCATTAAAAATAGAAAAGGCACAAAAAGGAATAATTGTGGTTGTTATTGCAATAACATTTTTTATGCTCGCTTTTTCCACAACAATTGAGGCAGAATTTGACATGACTGACTTTCTCCCCGAAAAATTGGATATCTCCAGAAATATTGAATATCTCCTGAATAATTTTAAAGCTGCAGAAGGTGAGGAGGCTATAATTATTTTAAAAGAAAATATGACAGAGCCAGAAAATTTGAGGAAATTATATTCCATAGAGAGAAATATCAGAAATGATGAGTTTGTAACTGGAGAAATTACATCAATTCTCTCATTAATGAAGGATTATGCAGAAAAAACAGTGTATGATATGAGATACAATGAAAGTTTTGCCAGACTTTACAGTATGTACTTTGATGACGGAGTGGTAAAAGATAATGTTTCGTGGAAGGAAATAAAAATGCTTTACGACACACTCTTTTCCATTGCTCCAGACGATATAAAAAGAGTGCTTTACCCCAGTTATGAAGAGAGTCTTATAAGAATAGCCACAGATACTGGTAAAAGGGAAAAGAATATCGAAATCCTTTACCGAGAATTGAATAAAGATTTAAATGATAGCAATGGGATAATAACGGGGGGCATAATTTCAAGTTATGTCATTCTTAAGGAATTCAGAAACAGCCAGCTTAAATCTTTGCTTATAACAGCGGTTATATCTTTCTTAATTTTAGAGGCAGTGTTTTTATGGTTAAGGAAAAGTTTTACTCTGGGTATTTTAGCTGTTCTTCCCGTAATTTTATCAGCCATATGGATAACAGGCAGTATGGCTTTATTTGGCATACCCCTTACTGTAATGACTATCACCGTCGCATCCTTAGCGGTTGGACTTGGGATAGATTATTCCATACACATAACATACCATTTCATACAGCATTACAACATAATAAAAACAATTTCTTCAACGGGCATCGCTCTTTTGGGCTCGGCTCTCACCACCATAGCAGCATTTTCCCTTCTTTCATTCTCGCTCCTGCCCCCATTGCAACAGTTTGGTATTTCAATAGCGTTAGCAATAACCTATAATTTTTTCCTCTGTGTCTTTTTCCTTCCTGCAATACTACGCAAAAACTTATTTCCACGCCTCAAGTAATTTTCCATTTCTGGCTGAATATACAGATGCCAAGCTGAGGATGGCAGAAATGCAGGCAAAAGTGAGCATGAAGAGAACAAGTAATATGAACTGAGAAATCATTTCATATTCCATAAGAAATATTGGGATAGCACCCCCTATCAATGCTATTGTTGCCTCAGCCAGCGAGGGGCTCTTTCTGCTGAGTGCAATTTTTATTGCCTTCAACCCTCCCTTCTCTTTTACCTCCTCTCTCACTCTTTCTGTAATATGGACAGCAAAATCTATGCCCACTCCTATTGCAATGGAGGAAACTGTTATGGTTGAAACATTTAAGGGGATGTTTAGCAAAACAAGCATGCTGGGCTGCCATATGAGCAGGAAAAGGATAGGTATCATGGTAAAGGATGCGTAGCGGAAAGAGCGAAACACAATAAGGAGACAGAGATAAACAAGAAGCAGGGAAATAAACATGAAGCGGAATTGCTGCTCCATGAGCATATCATTTAACTCTACGGTAAGGGCAGCTAATCCTGCAAGGCGGGAAATGCTGCCGTAGCTCTGGATTTCCATATTATACTGCTGTATTATTTGATTAACAGCGGCAACAGCTTCTCTTGTCTCTGACAATGGCATTATTGGCATTTCAACATACATGAGAGTTCTATTCGTTCCATTAAGCATCATATCTTTATATTTCTCCGGTAAATTTTCAAAAATTCTTTCCGCATCCTCTTTTGTTGATGGCAATCTATTGCCATTCAATTTTTTAACAACATCCACAATGGAATAGATAGTAACGTTGTCTATGCCTGTATTTATAATTTTTTCCATCTCATCGAGTTTTTTGAGTAGCTTGGGCTCCATGATTCCTCCTTCCCTATCTGTCTCAACAAGTATAACTCCTGATTGTCCGGCATTGAACTTTTCTGAATATTCCTGCATTTTTACATAACTGTTCATTTTCTGGGGCATCATTTCCCATACAGATGTCCTTTGAGATACATATGGAATGGATGCTACGGAAACCAATGAAACGGCAGCAAGTATGAGTAAAATCTGTCTCCTGTGTCTCGTTAAATTTGCAAGAGAAGTCCATTTGAGTTCAACTTTTTTCTTTGGAGGGAAGGCAATCAGAAGGCAAGGAATGAGAATCATTGTGGAAATGAAGCAGTAAAGCACTCCGATAAGAAAGGCAAGACCCATATTTGCAATTGGGGGCATGCTAGATGTGAGCAAAGATGCAAAACCCACAAGTGTTGTAATGGCTGAGAGAAAGACAGCCTTTCCAGTAGTATTTATCATCTTTTTTACAGCATCTTCCCTCTTTTTTCCTATAAGCTCCATAAAATAGTTTATCATATGGAGAGAATATGCCACACCCAACGCACCCAGCAATGGCAGCACAGCTATAGCTGTTGGGGCAAATTCAATAGGAAGTATTCCCATTGTTCCAAAAGTAAGAGCTATTGAATAAAGAACAGGAGATATCGCAATAATAACTGTTTTCATGTCTCTATGGAAAACATATAAAACCATTAAGAGAATAAGAAGAGATAGTAATCCAACAACATATATTCTCCCCATAATCCAGTCAACCGTTTCCTTATAGAGAGTTAGCATTCCTGTAGGGTGCGCATTGAGAGTGTAGGTTGTCTCAGATATTGGATACACCTTATCCTCTAAAAGAGAATCTACATCGGCATCTTGTGGAGTAGTTAGTATGATGACTCCATTTTTACAATCTTGAGAAATAAGCTTATATTTTATCTCATCTGGAATAAATAGAAGTATTCCATTAACTATTATTTGCCTATCTGGAATGGCATCTTTACCAAAAAATGGTGTCTGCGCATATGTGTCTTTGATGAGAGAGGCAATACTTGCCGTATAAGTTACGCTATCATTTTTTCCTCTATCATATGCATCTGGATTGAGGGCATTTTCCATATTGTCTATTTCTTTAAGAGTGGATATTTTTGTTATATTATCCTTCGCTTCCAAATAAATCATGAGAGAATCAATGGGCCATATTTCTCTTATTTTATTGAGAAGTTGGACACTTGGCTGATCAGATGGCATATAAACTTCTATATCTGATGTTATCACCACATTTACGGCCTGAAGAGAGATAAGAATAGTTATAATTGTAAAGATAAGGACTGTAAGTTTTGGCTTTTTAAGTAATAAATCATATTGCATATATATCCGTTCCCTCCCAAATAATTTTTGTTTCTATTTAAAACTACCTTTTTCTCTTAAGAACGATAACCAGTATTGCCATTGCAACCAATAGCATTTCAAAGCCCGGGGTGCTGCCGCCTCCGCCTCCGCCGCCCTCCACTTTTATTACTATTGTATCTGTTGCTTCATCGCCATAGTTGTCCATTACAGTGAGTTTGACGGTATATTCTCCAGCCTTCGTATATTTATGGCTTGGGTTTTGCTGGTTGCTTGTTGTGTTGTCTCCGAAATCCCAGTGCCATGCAACTATCCTTCCGTCTGGATCGCTTCCCTTTCCTTCAAAAAGTATGTTGGTTCCAACTTTTGGATTCTTGGGCGAGTATTCTATTTTTACTGTGGGCGGTATGTTTTCCTCCTCTTCATATTTATAATCGACGAGCTGGATGGAAAGATGCTGCTCTCCCCCTGTATCGATTATGCGCTCTATCATTCCCTTTTCGCCGCTCCAGAACATGTATGTTTTGTTAAATGGGATTATATCTCCAAATGGATTATAACCTGACTCGATTATATATACATCCCCGCTCTTTTTCGTGCATTTAAAGTTAAAGGAAACCTCTCCACTTGTTGGATACTCTCCATAATAAAGAGTTGCAAATGATCTGGCTGTCCATTCCTCCCCTTCATAAACAGGGAAATTCATGAAATCGAGCGGGGGAGTGTATTCCGTCATCACATTTGCCTTTCCTACAGGTAAGTTTGGAATAGGGACATTTGTTGATATGTTAATGTATATGTTATTTTCATTCTTGGCAATTGAAAGATTTTTGGTGGTGAAATAAATGTTTCCTGTGCCTTCTATTGAGAATGTTCCGTCAATGGTCTGTTCCTGTCCAAATATGTTTCCCTCTATGTGAAGGTTGCCAGCTATTGAAAAGTTCATCGATGTTTTATAGCATCCAACACTTTTACCATCTATTTCAATAACTTCCACATCCACCACATCTATTCTGACATTAAATTTTGTAGTGGAAATATCGACAGTGAAAGAATAATTCTCAAAATTTACACTCTCACTAACACTATAGCTCCCGGTATATATCCAATAGTCGCCAACACCCCAATTTGGTTTCTCCAGTGCAGCATTTGCAAAAGGCAGCGTAAACAGGAATAATACCGTAACGAGGTATTTCAGTTTCATATTGGCTTATTTGCTTTCCATATAAATTTTTTTGCATGGGTTGTGATGGTTGAAATTAATTTTTTATAACAGTTTTTTGTTGTATTTATGATGAAATTTATTAAGTGGTTGAATGAAATTAGCAAGGAAGATGTTCCTTTTTTTGGTGGAAAAAATGCCTCTTTGGGTGAGTTATACAGAAATTTATCGGGCAAGGGGATAAGGGTTCCAAATGGCTTTGCTATTTCTGCTAACGCATATAAATTTTTTATTGAAAAATCTGAATTAAACGAAGAAATACAGGAATTGCTCAAAAATCTGGATAAGGAGAATTT
>CAZTDS010000046.1:0-1184 GCA_964612535.1 uncultured Thermoplasmatales archaeon | reverse complement strand
AAAATTTACAGCAATTGAAGGAGACGGGGAGGAAAATAAGACAACTGATTTTATCTGCCGAACTACCTCAGGAGCTGGAAAGAGAAATAGAAGAGACATATGAAAAACTTGAAGAAATATACGGGCAGAATGTTGATGTTGCAGTAAGAAGTAGTGCTACAGCTGAAGATTTACCCACTGCCAGTTTCGCCGGCCAGTATGATACCTTCCTCAACATAAGAGGAAAAGAAAAATTGAAGGAAGCGGTAAAAAAATGTTATGCCTCTCTTTTCACAGATAGAGCAATCTCATACCGAATAGATCGTGGTTTCAATCATTTCGATGTTTATCTTTCAATTGGTGTTCAGAAAATGGTGAGAGCTGATTTAGCATGTTCGGGCGTTATATTCACCATCGACCCTGAAACAGGTTTCAAAAATGCAGTTTATATAACTGGTGCATGGGGGCTTGGTGAGCTTGTTGTCAGGGGAGCTGTGAATCCCGATGCCTTTTATGTTTTCAAACCCGCTTTGATGGAAGGATATAAAGCAATTATTGAGAAAAAACTCGGGGCAAAAAATCGTATGCTTGTTTATGGCAAAGAAGGTATAGTAGAAAAGGATGTTCCCGGGCATCTTACAGATAAATTTATTCTTGAGGATGAAGAAATTTTGCAGCTGGCGAGATGGGCTATTGAAATTGAAAAGCACTATGGAATGGCAATGGATATAGAATGGGCGAAAGATGGCATAAGTAACGAGCTTTACATTGTTCAGGCAAGACCTGAGACAGTACATTCGAGGCGTAATTCTTTTTCGGTATACAGGCTGATGGAAAGAGGAGAAATACTTGTTGAGGGGGAGGCAATAGGAAATAAGATAGGAAGAGGAGTAGCAAGAATAGTGATGAGCATAGATGATATCGATGAATTTAGAGATGGTGATGTGCTTGTAACTGAAATGACGGATCCAGACTGGGAACCTATTATGAAAAAAGCATCAGCCATAGTGACCAATAGAGGTGGCAGAACATGCCATGCCGCCATAGTGAGTAGAGAGCTTGGAATACCCGCGGTAATAGGTACAAAGATTGCCACGGAAGTGATAAAAGATGGAGATGAAATAACAGTTGATTGTTCTGAAGGTGTGGGGAGAGTTTATAAAGGATTGCTGAGATATGAAGAGGAGGAAATATCTTTTGATGAT
>CAZTDS010000045.1:0-9806 GCA_964612535.1 uncultured Thermoplasmatales archaeon | reverse complement strand
TTCTGCTAGCTTTATTAATTCCTTTTTAGCCCCACTTTCTGGCAGAATTTTTAATGCATCTATAGCTTCCTTGGCATATTTTCTTGCTCTCTCTTTTGCATATTCTATTGCTCCTATCTCCTCAAAAAATTTTATTATTTTTTGCACTTCATCATCTGCATCTTCCTTTCCATAATATTTCAGCCACTCTTTATTTTCTGATTTTTCATAAGCATATATATAAAGCAATGTTTTCTTTCCTTCCCTTATATCGCTTCCAACTGGCTTGCCAATATCCTTGCCAATAACATCCAAGCAATCATCCCATATCTGAAAAGCCATTCCCAAATTAAGCCCATATCTTCGCAATGCTTCAATTTCCTCCTTTTTTCCTCCTCCTATGATTGCTCCACCCATTGCCGCATGTTCAAACATTTTAGCCGTCTTTTTCTCAATCATTTCCAAAAACTGGTTTTCTTTAACATATTCCATCTCCTCGAAACTTACATCCATTTCCTGTCCCTCGCATATCTCCTTTGCCATTATAGCAAGATTTCTAAGAATCTTTTTTGCTGTTTCCGCCTCTCTCAAATTGCTTGCCACCTCAAATGCTTTGGCAAAAAGAGCATCTCCAGCAAGGATGGCGGCATCCTCTCCAAATTTCACATGTACTGATGGCTTACCCCGCCTTTCTTCATCCTTATCCATAATATCATCATGAACGAGTGTAAAAGTATGTATGAGTTCTAAAGCAACCGCAAATGGAATGGCTTTTGTAAAATCACTGCCTACCGCCTCGCAAGCAAGGCAGGCAATTATAGGGCGCAATCTCTTTCCACCTGCAAATGGCAGATACTTTACCGCTTCATAGAGGCGTGGTGGCTCCTTCTCATACAGATAATTTTCTATTGCTTTATCAACTGCTTCCCTTATTTCTACAATGTCCATATCTCCGCCTCCCTCAATTCTTCTACATTCTTGCAGCCCGTCAGAAACATCGCCGCTTTTAAGGAGCGGGCAAAAATCTCCATCTTTTCCTCCACCGATTCGCTATTCAAAAATGCAGCAGCAGCTCCAGCAGCGTGAGCGCCCAGCGCTATGGCCTTTGCCACATCCAATCCATGTCTTATTCCACCTGTTGCTATTAAAGTTAAGCCAGCGTCATTGCATAGTTCCGCCAGCTCCATTATGCAGTATGGTGTTGGAATTCCCCAGTCCCAGAAAATTTTTCCGAGTTCCTCCTGTATTTTATCTCCTCTCATAGCAGCTCTATAAGCCTCTACAGCAGCGAATGAGGTTCCGCCTGCTCCTCCAACATCTATACCCACTATATCTGTATCCAAAAGTTTTTCTGCTGTTTCTATTGAGATGCCTGCTCCCGTTTCCTTAACAATTGTAGGCTTTGTTATACTCGCCGAAACTTCTGCTATTTTTTCAATGCAACCCTTTGCATTTCTCTCGCCTTCTGGCTGAATAACTTCTTGAAGAAAATTGAGATGGATGGCAAGAACATCTGCATCTATCATTTTTATGGCTTCATTGGCTTTTTCTGCTGCATCTTCCCATTCCAGAAGTTGCGGAGCGCCGATATTTGCAATCTTAAGTGGAATTTTATATTTCTTTATGACAGAATAACTTTCTTCAACACTTCTATCTTTAAGACCTGCTCTTTGCGAACCCACTCCCATTCCAATGCCGTATTTTTCTGCTACTTTTGCAAGCTCTTCATTTATTTTTGTGGCTTCTTCGAATCCTCCTGTCATCCCTGCAATTATTAAAGGCATGTTAAGCTTTTTTCCAAAAAGCTTTGTGCCCATATCAATCTCGTCCATGTTTATTTCTGGCAAAGCGTCATGCAGGAGCATGAAATCATCCCAGTAATTGTATGAATGGCTTACATCTTTGCTCCTTACGATTTCAACATGTTCCTTTTTCCTATCTTTCATTTTATCACACCGATGATTGGATTGAATATTTAATTGTTGTGCAAGTTATTCTATCAATTCCTCAACTTCTTTTTTGCCTTTTTCAATTTCCTTCACTTGCTCCTCGTCTTTTTTAAGAAGCAATGCAAGGAACTCGCCTACATGCGTTTTTTCCTCATTTGCAATGTCCATCAGTACTTTCTTTATATCTTCATTCTCTGTCATATTGGCAAGTTGCTCATATAAATTTATTGCATCCAGTTCAGCTATTATACCGAGACGCAATATCTCTTTATCTAAATCCTCCCGTTCAACATTCTTCAAATCAATTGGTATTTTTGATAACATGATATAATGAATGATAAATTGTATATAAAGTTCTTTTTTCCCAAAGCCTACTTTATTACCGTAATTTTATCTCCAACTTTTATCGTCCCTTCTACTATAACTCTTGCAAAAATTCCTTCTTTTGGCATTATGCATTCGCCTATAAGCCTTTTAATTTCGCATTCATCATGACATTTTTTGCCTATCTGCGTCACTTCAACTATAACTTCATTCCCTATCCTTAATCTCTGCCCCACTTTAATCTCAGCCAGATTTATGCCCTTTGTAGTTATATTTTCTGCAAAATCTCCATAGCCAATCTGCAACCCCTTTTTTCTCATTTTTTCAATGCTCTCTTCTGCAAGCAAACTAATTTGGCGATGCCATTCTCCGGCGTGGGCGTCGCCTTCTATGCCATATTTTGTTATTCTTGCCACCTTCACGGGCTTTTTTCTCTGTCCCTTCCTGTCGCTTATGTTGATAGACGATACAATCCCTTCCACAATTGTATTGTATTCTCACTAAAAAATTTTATACTGCTGCTTCTTTATTTCATGAAATGCATCGCATCGCTGTTGCCATTGTTTTAATTGTTGCATTAATTCTATTAATAGCTTTGTTCATACATTCCAGCCAGAAAGAAACATTAACCATCTTCCACGCTGGCAGCCTCGCAACGCCTTTTGGCGAACTGGAAAAGGAATTTGAAAAAATATACGGCGCAGATGTTAGGCGTGAGGCAACGGGAAGCAAGGCAACGATAAGAAAAATTACAGAACTCGGCAAAAAAGCGGATGTTGTTGCCTCCGCAGATTACACCCTCATTGAAGATATGATGATTTCCTCATACCCAAAATATGCCAACTTCTGCATACAGTTTGCAAAGAATAGGATGGTTATTGCATATACAAATAAGAGTGTGTATAAGGATGAAATAAACGAAGGCAACTGGTATAAGATACTGGCAAGGAAAAATGTGAGATTTGGCTTTTCAAACCCCAATGATGATCCCTGTGGTTATCGTGCTTTAATATCTATTCAGCTTGCAGAAATTTATTACGGAAATGATACAATTTTTGATAAATTGATAGAGGAAAATACAGCAATAGATGCAACGGAGGAAAATGGAAGCTATATCATTCATGTTCCTTCTTCAGCAGAACTCGGCATAAACGTTGCGAAAATAGCAATGAGAAGTGCGGAGATAGATTTAATGGCATCACTGGAAACAGGAGATATTGACTATCTTTTCATCTACAGAAGCGTTGCTTATCAGCATCGCCACTCGGGCGTATATTTTACCGAGCTGCCAGAAGAAATCGATTTGTCAAGCAGCGAATTTGCAGATTTTTACAGCAAAATTAAAATTTCCTTTGCCTCGGGCGATATAATAGAGGGAAAGCCAATTGTTTATGGAGTAACCATTCCAGTTAATGCAAAAAATGAAGAGATGGCAGTAAAATTCATAGCTCTTCTGTTAAATGAAACAGGGCAAGAAATTCTCAGGCGAAATGGGCAGATTCCAATAACTCCTGCAATATGCAATAATATAACTGCTCTTCCCTCCAAATTGAGAAAATATGTGGCATAAAATGAAAAGAAGTGATGAGGTAATATTTGCCATCATGGCAGTTCTTGCAGCAATAGCAGTTATTTTCATAGCATTGCCCATAGCAAATATGCTTGCTTCTGTGGGTATAAAAGGAATTGCAAAAGCAATTGCCGATAAAAATGCCATCAATGCTATTCTGGTGAGTTTTGAGGCAGCTTTCTTGGCAACTTTAATAAGCCTGTTATTTGGTGTGCCCCTCGCCTATCTACTGGCGAGAAAGAATTTTCCCGGAAAAACACTCATAGAAAGCATAGTTGATTTACCCATAATAATTCCCCACACTGTGGCTGGAATAGCATTGCTGATGGTGTTTGGAAGCAATGGCTTATTAGGGGCGCCACTTGAAGAATTTGGCATCAGAATAGCTGACTCGATGCTCGGAATAACTGTGGCAATGATGTTTGTCTCTGCTCCTTTCCTCATAAACTATGCAAGGGAAGGCTTTGAAGCTGTGGATCCTCGTCTCGAAAACATAGCGATGAGTTTGGGGGCAAGCCGCCTTAAAGCGATGGCAACTGTTACAATGCCACTTAGCATAAGAAGCATATTCGTCGGCTCTCTCATGACATGGGCTCGTGCAATAAGCGAATTTGGAGCAGTTGTTGTTATCGCATATTTTCCAATGGTCGCCCCAACTTACATCTATTCAGAATATCTTCAATATGGACTCAGCAAGGCGGCGCCTGTGGCGGCTTTAATGCTGCTTATATGCGTTGTGATTTTCATTTCGCTCCGCTTCGTATCAGCAAGGTGGAAGAGATATGATAAGGATTGAGAATGTTTCAAAGAAATGGGAGAATTTCATGCTGAGTGACATTAGCTTTAAGGTGGGGAAAGGCGAGTATTTTGTTGTTCTTGGCCCCACAGGAGCAGGAAAAACTCTTCTCCTTGAGTTAATAGCTGGATTTCATTCTCCTGATGAGGGCATAATATACATAGATGGCAGAGACGTCACCTCTCTCCCTCCAGCAGAAAGAAACATTGGTTTTGTCTATCAGGATTATATGCTTTTTCCCCACATGAATGTTAAAGAAAATATAGCATATGGGCTTAAAATGAAGGGAATGGAGCAAAATGAAATAGAAAAAAAGATAGAAGAGATGGCTGAAAACTACAGAATAAAGCACCTGCTTCATCGCTACCCGGAGAGCTTAAGCGGTGGAGAAAAGCAGCGCGTTGCAATTGCAAGAGCAATGGCTATAGAGCCAAAAATACTTCTGCTGGATGAGCCATTGAGTGCTCTTGATCCAGAAATGAAGGTTGGAATAAGGAGAGAAATAAAGAATATGCATGAAAAAAGTGGAGTAACTGTGGTGCATGTTACTCATAGCAGAGAGGATGCCATGCTTCTCGCTGACAGAATCGCTGTGATGAACAAAGGCAAAATTCTGCAAATAGGAAAGCCAGAAGAAATATTTAGAAAACCTGCGTCAAAATTCATTGCTCAGTTTGTCGGCGTTGAAAACATTTTTCACGGAAAAGCTGAAAAGAAAGGTAACATCACTCTCTTCAAATGCGATGGCTTGGAGTTAGTTTCTTCCATGGATGTGCCTGATGCCAAATATGCCAGTATAAGGCCAGAGGATATAATAATTTCAAAGCAAAAAATTGAGAGCAGTGCAAGGAATTGCATAAAGGGAAGAGTTAAGGCAATCGTGGATATTGGTTCCCTCATAAGGCTTGAAGTGGATTGCGGCTTGGATTTCGTGGTTCATATTACGCGAGAATCCTTCCACGAAATGGGGATTGATGTTGGCAAGGAAATATATTTAATATTTAAGGCCCAAAATGTTCATTTGTTCAGGTGAAAAATGCTCATCGATAAATATGGCAGGCCGGTAAAGAGTCTTCGAGTTTCATTAACCAGCAGATGCAATCTTCACTGTTTTTACTGCCATAATGAAGGACAGATGGCCACAAATCATGAAATGACAGCAGATGAGATAGAAACTTTGCTCAAAGTGGCGAGAAAACTTGACATAAAGAGAGTTAAATTTACAGGTGGAGAACCGCTGCTCAGGCATGACATCGTTGATATAGTTTCGAGAGCCAGTAAATATATGGAAGATGTATCAATAACAACAAATGGCACCCTTCTCGCTCCACTAGCGAAAAAACTTAAGGCAGCAGGGCTGAACAGGATAAATGTAAGCTTGGACACGGTTGATAGAGAAAAATATGAAGAGATAACCGGCGAAGATATGCTCGATAAGGTTTTGAAAGGCATAAAGGAGGCGGTGGCAGCAGAGCTAAATCCAGTTAAGGTGAATATCGTCGCCATCCTGCCCCTGAAAAAAATAATGGAAACAGTCAAAACAGTATGGAGGCTTGGAGCCATGCCACAGATAATTGAGATGGTGAATGTTGAAAATGGAGATGGAGATGACATTTCCCATATTGAATCATATATAGCTTCGAGGGCCATAAAGGTGAGACATCGCCACATGCATCGTCGAAGAATATATACATTGCTCGATGATGAAGGAAATGAAAGGGAGATAGAAGTGGTTCGCCCCATCCATAACTCTGCCTTCTGTGCCGCCTGTACTAGGCTAAGAGTTACGAGTGATGGCAAATTAAAGCCGTGTTTAATGCATAACAATGGGCTTGTGGATGTGATAACGCCAATAAGGAAAGGTGTTGCGATGGAAGAAATAATAAAGTTATTTGAGAGAGCTGTTGAAAATCGCTACCCCTACTGGAGGTGATATGTTGGGAATGGTGGATATATCTGGTAAGAAGAATGTTGAAAGAATTGCAGTTGCGGAGGGAAAAATTAGGCTCAGCGATGAAAGCATAAAAGCAATTAAAGAGAAGAGAGTGAAAAAGGGGGATGTTTTTGCTATAGCTGAAGCGGCGGCTTTAATGGCTATTAAGAGAACTTTTCTTGCTATTCCTCACTGTCATCCCCTGCCAATAACCTCTGCCTCTGTAGAATTTTTTATTGAAGGAAATGATGTTGTTTCCAGATGCACCGTAAAGGCGAGTTATAAGACGGGCGTGGAAATGGAGGCATTGCATGGTGTAGCGATTGCTTTGCTAACCATATGGGATATGGTAAAATACATGGAGAAGGATGAGCAGGGGCAATATCCAACGACGCTCATACACGACATAAGAGTTATTGAGAAGAGGAAAGGTGGGTGAAATGGGAGTGGAGGAGCATAAAAAACATGCCATTCAAAACATTTCATTTGCTTTGATTACTGTAAGTGATAGCAGAAATGAAGCGACGGATGAAAGCGGAGCATTGATTAAAGAAATGGCGGGAAAAGAAGGACATAGCATAACAGAATACAGAATCATAAAAAATGATAGGAAGGAGATTGAAGATGTGGTGAAGGAATTGCTCGACAGAAGAGATGTGGATGCCATCCTATTTTGCGGAGGAACGGGGATATCATCGAAGGATATTACTGTTGACACTGTAAAACCCTTTCTGGAGAAAGAATTGCCCGGCTTTGGAGAAATGTTTAGAATGTTGAGTATGCAGGAGATAGGAACAGCAGCTATGTTAAGTAGAGCTATAGCAGGTATAGCGAGGAGGAAAGCAATATTCTGTATCCCTGGCTCAAAAAATGCTGTGAAGCTTGCGATGGAAAAAATCATACTGGAGGAGTGTGGTCACATTTTATGGGAGGCGAGGAAATGAGACCATTTCACCAGCTAATAAGTTTTGAGGAAGCAAAGAGAATCATAATGGAAAATACACAGGAGATGGAAAGAAGTGAAGAAGTGAGTATAGTTGATGCCGTTGATAGAGTTCTTGCTACAGATATTTACGCTCCTTTCAATGTTCCCGGTTTTAAAAGAGCTGCAATGGACGGATACGCTGTCAGGGCTGAGGATACCTTCAACGCTTCCTTAACAAATCCAAAAAAGCTCCGTGTTATAGGCAAGATATTTGCAGGAGAGACAAGCAGGAAAAAAATAGGCGAAGGCGAATGCATCCAAATTGCCACAGGCGCTGCCTTGCCTGATGGAAGCGATGCTGTTGTAATAGTTGAGGATACTGAAAGGCGTGGCGATTATGTTGCCATATACAAGCCTGTTTATCCTGGCGCTAATGTATCGAAGGAAGATGCAGATATAAAAAAAGGGCAAAAAGTTTTGGAAGGAGGCGAGATTTTAAACCCCCCTAAAATAGGAGTGCTTGCTGCCCTTGGAATGAGAAGGGTTAAAGTTTATGAAAAGCCAAAGGTGGAGATTTTTCCTACAGGCAAAGAAATTGTTGAGCCGGGGAAAAAGCTTGAGGAAGGCAAAATATATGATATAAATTCGTACACTCTCGCCTCTCTTTTGAAAAAAGCAGGAGCAGAGGCAAGGATAAACGAAATTGTGGATGATGAAAAGGAGGCGATTGAAAGAGCTATTGAAAAGGCAAGCAAGGCTGATTACGCAATTTTTTCTGGCGGAAGCAGTGTAGGAGAAAGAGACATACTGGCAGATGTTATCGAAAAGAAAGGCAAACTCCTTTTCCATGGAATTGCTGTCAAACCAGGAAAACCTACAATATGTGGTGTGGTTGACAAAACACTTATTTTAGGAATGCCAGGCTATCCAACATCATGCCTCACCAATGCTTACGTTCTTTTGCTTCCTTCAATAAAAAAAATGGCCCGCCTCCCGCTCGAGATAAAAAGGGAGGAAGTTACGCTTGCAAAAAACATATCATCAACAATAGGAAGGCACCAGATTTATACTGTAAAAGTGAAAGATGGAAAGGCATATCCTGCATTTAAGGAATCCGGGGCAATAACAAGCATGAGTATGGCAGATGGCTACATAGAAATACCCGCCAACGTGGAATTTCTGGAGGAAGGAAGTAAA
This sequence comes from uncultured Thermoplasmatales archaeon, assembly GCA_964612535.1. Lineage (GTDB taxonomy): Archaea > Thermoplasmatota > E2 > UBA202 > JdFR-43 > JdFR-43. The sequence continues at coordinate 1,133 of CAZTDS010000045.1, read as the reverse complement.
GTTACGGTAACCTATTTTTAAATGAAATCTTTTATCTCCTCCACTATTTCTCTCAATGAAGGGGCATCAAAGAAGCTTCTTTCCGTTATTTCATTACAGCACGCCTGATAGAGCATTGAAATAAGCTCGGCAAGGCGAGGAGGCAATGGAGGGGGAGAGCTAACATGTTTCTTCCAGTTCATTCTATCTTTCTTTTTTGCCTCCTTCACCTCTTCATACCAGGGTGTATTGCGATAATATATGCGAGTAATTTCTTTGCTAATGGGTGTGCTATCAAAAGTAAAGCGGCATTCGTCGGGGGTGCCTATAACATCCACAACCATCATGTTGCGATACTCATCAAAACCGTATTCCACCTTTCCATCTTCATTTGTCAATCCGGCTTTTTTTGCTTCCTTGGTTATTAAATCATTTATGAGCATTGTAATTTTCTTCATCTCTTCTATTTCGTCATTGCTCAATCCCGCTATCTCTTCCGCTTCTTTCCAGCTTATATATCTATCTGTAATTTCAAGTTTTGTTGAAACATCGAGAATTGGCTTTTCCAATTTTTGTCCTGGTTTTGGCATTTCCTTTAAGCCAATATCTTCCAGCCTTAAACTACCCTCTTCCAAGCGACGAAATACACTCGAGCCAGCCGGCAGGGAATTGCGATATATAACTTCTAGAGGGATAAGGAAGTTGCCTTTTTCCTTTTTGTATATGGAATAATCATAATTTCCTTCGTGAATTGATGGTTTTAATACTCTTAAAAGTTTTATTCTCATTCTATTACTTGCTTCTTCCACCTCCTCAAATTTTTTCACTTCCCCGTTTTCCACTACACCGATATAATGTGTTTTTATTCCTAATTCCTCGAGTTTTTCAAAAAAATAGGCAGACATCATGCATATTGCCGCCCCTTTATTTTTTATATGGTCCGGCATTTCTCCCCAGTCAAAGACGGAGTAGCGATCTGAAAAGACAAATTCACCTATACCCATTTTATTTTCAGTGGGTTTCTCAATAATAATGAGATCTTTAACACTCCCCATTTTTCACCGCAAGTAATTTTCAACCATCTATTAAAATTTTTTTGATTTCATCCCTTAATCTTACTTCCTATATATCTCTCCTCCTAAAGAATATTATTG
>CAZTDS010000044.1:0-9860 GCA_964612535.1 uncultured Thermoplasmatales archaeon | reverse complement strand
TTTTTCGACACCTATGTAAAGCCCGCCGGTTTTATATGCAATTTCAATTTTTATGCCTTATGATATACACCTATTCGTGGCAAAGCCACATTATGACTACTTCATCCATGGCTAAGAAGCTTCCTCAATCAGCACCCACGTGGTTATAACCACAGTCGAATAAAAGAGGAAAGCATTTCTTAGCCATTAAACGACTCTCCTTTCTTAAGCATGTAATATATTGTTTGCAATAATTTTCTTGCAGCTCCAATTATTGCAACATTTTCATGTTTTCCTTTTCTCCTTAGCTTTCTATAAAATTCCGTTATTTTGCTATCACATTTCCTCACATGAATTCTTGCACATTCTACCAGTATCCATCTTAAATATTTTGATCCTTGTTTTGTTATATGCCCATAATAAACTCTATCTCCAGATTTATGAACAGATGGAACTAATCCAGCATAAGAAAATATTTTCTTTTCATCTGGAAATCTATTTACATCTCCTATCTCTGCCAATATAACTAAAGCTGAAAATGTTGATACTCCTGGTATGCTTTTAAGCAATTTTACTTCTTCAAATTTCTTTTCTTCTTCCTTTAATCTTTTATCCATCTTTTTTATCTCTTCTTCCAATTTTTCCATAATGGATAGATATGTTTCTATTGCCGGAATTTTTAAGCTATGTAGCCATTCCTTTCCAGCTTTAGTAAAAATATTTCCTCTGCATTCTATGCCTCTTTTAATCAGCTCTGCATGTATTTTATTCTTTATCTTAGTTCTTTGCTTTACTAAAAATATTCTCTGCCTAACTAAATCCCTTAATTCTCTTATTTCCTTTGGAGGAATCCATGATGTTGGAATTAAATTTCCTCTTGCCAGATCTGCCAATATTTTTGCATCTATTTTATCGCTTTTAATCTTTGCTTCAGCTATAGCTCTTGTTTTTAATGGATGTGCCATTAAAATTTCATAGCCTTCTTTTGCTAAAGCATCTACAATGTAGCTATAGTTTGCAGATGCTTCTATAGCTACTTTTACATTCTTTAGTCCATAAAAGAATTCCCTTATTTCTTTTTCATCTGTTTTTATTCTTCCTTTCTTTACAACTTCTCCTTCTTTTGTACATACTATGATCTGACAAAATCTCTTATGCACATCCATACCTGCATACAACATTTTACCGCCTCCTTCATGCTTATATGGAGGCGGGCTTTAACATGTCATCAACCTCTTTTCTTGCAAAATTTTTAAATCTCTTGGCTGCTGTATAAAAAGTGCTTCATGAAAAAATACAGAAAGTGCTTCATCGCATGGGTATTGAGGAATTTACTTTACCCCAGATTAAGGCAATGCCGGAAATCATAAGTGGAAAGCATTGCCTCATTATAGCTCCTACAGGCTTGGGGAAAACAGAGGCAGCGTTACTGCCAATTTTCCATCTTTTTTTGAACGAAAAGAAAAAGGAAGGGATAAAAATCCTCTATATCACTCCACTCCGTGCCCTAAATCGTGATATGCTCCGCCGCACATTTTTGTGGGGGAAGGAGCTGGGAATAAAAATTGCAGTTCGTCACGGCGATACCACTCTTAAGGAAAGAAGAAGACAGGCATTACATCCACCTGATATGTTGATAACTACACCCGAAACCCTGCAGATAATGCTTGCTGGCAAAAAATTGAGAAGAAATCTCTCGGCGGTTAAATGGGTTGTGGTGGATGAAATACATGAGCTGGCTGGAGAGGAAAGGGGATGGCAACTTTCCATAGCCTTGGAAAGGCTATATGAGATTGCAGGCGATTTCCAGAGAATAGGTTTATCCGCAACCGTGGGTAACCCCGAAGAGGTGGCAAAATTTCTGGGAGGGAAAAGGAAAGTGGAAATAATCAATGCCATGGAAGAGAAAAAAATGCAAATAGAGGTTGAATCTCCTGAGTTACAAGAAATTGATTATGAAATGGCAGAAAAAATGGAGATTGATGGAAAGTCAGCAGCATTGCTCAGGAGAATGAAGGAAATTATAGATGAGCATGTTGCAACCCTTTTATTTGTTAATACAAGGGATGCCGCCGAAATTCTTGCAGCCCGTCTTCGAGAGTTAAAAGCAAGTATAGAAGTGCATCATGGCTCCCTCTCTAAGGAGGCAAGGGTGGAGGCGGAGGAGAAATTCAAGAGAGGAGAAATAAAAGCTTTAATATGCACATCCTCGCTTGAACTTGGTATAGACATAGGGCATGCTGATTTTGTATTGCAATACAATTCTCCCAGGCAAGTAACCCGCATCATTCAGCGTGTCGGGAGAAGTGGACATAAGGTGGGGAGAATATCGAAAGGAAAAATTCTTGCAATAAACCCTGAAGAATATGCCGAGGCAAAGGTAATAGCAAGAAGGGCAATGAAAAACGAAATTGAAAAAATAAAGGTGAGAGAAAACCCGATGGCTGTATTGGCAAATCAGATTATAGCAATGGCAATTGAATATGGAGGTATAGAGGCAAATAAAATATATGAAATTGTAAAAAGAGCTTATCCATTCCGTAGCCTTGACAGAGAAAAATTTTTTGATTTGTTGAACCAGCTGCACAGAAGTGGAATAATATGGCTGGAAAATGGAAAGGTGAAAAGGAGAAGAAAATCCACGTTTTATTTCATAGATAATATTTCCATGATTCCAGATGAGAAAAGTTACGATGTTGTGGATATTTCTTCAAATAAAGTTATTGGAAAACTTGATGAAAGTTTCGTTAGCAGTTATTGCGAAATAGGTGCGAGATTCATAATGAAAGGAAGAGCATGGGAAGTTGCAAAAAAGAACGATAAAATTTACGTTTCCCCTGCCTCAAAAACATATATAGTGCCGGATTGGGTGGGCGAAGAAATCCCTGTGCCGTTTGAGGTGGCGAGGGAAGTTGGAAAGCTGCGCCGCCTGGTGGCGGAAGGGAAAGTAAAGGATAGAGTGATAGAGGAGGAAATAAGGGAGCAGAAGAGAGGGGGCTTTAAAGTGCCAAGTGACTTGCTGCTCACCATTGAATATGCAAGGGATGTTGTTTATGTCAATACGCATTTTGGTACAAAGGTTAATGAGACACTGAGTAGGATACTTGCAGCCTTAATAGCTCAGCGCACAGGAGAAAGTGTGGCTGTGGGAAGCGATGCCTATCGCATATATTTTAAAGTTTCCTCACATTTTAGGCCAGAGCTTATTAAGGATATCCTCATGAATTTAAAGCCAGAGGCGGTGGAGTCTCTTCTTCGCATCATTTTGAAAAGAACATCTTATATAAAATGGGAAGCTGTAAAAGTTGCGAGGAAATTTGGAATACTGGAAAAGGATGCTGAATATGATAAATTTTCTATGGAGCGTTTATTGAATGTTCTGTCTAATACTCCTTTCATGGAGGAAGTTATTGAAAAGACGATGTGGGAAAGAATGGATGTGGAGAAGACTAAAAGAGCATTAGAAATGATAAGAAGTGGAAAAATATCGATAGAGATTCAACCGCTATCTCCAATATCTCTTGAAGGGGAAAAGGCGAGACAGGAATTTTTAAAGCCATTCGGCATAGATGCAAGCATGCTCGAAGCCTTAAAAAGGAGACTGGAGGAAACAAGAATAAAGCTGAAGTGCATGAATTGCGGCAATACTATAGAAACGCGTGTATATAGGGCATCAGAAAAATGCAATAAATGTGGTTCGAAAATGCTTGCAGTTATAAAGAAGGAGTTTGGCAAAGATAGAGGATGGCTGATGAAAAATGCCTCACTTGTGGCAAGTTATGGGAAAAAGGCAATATTTGTACTTGCTGGCTATGGAATTGGACCTGATACTGCATCACGCATACTTGCCAAACAAAAGGATGGAAAGGAATTGCTAAAAGAAATTTTGAAAGCTGAGATCACTTATGCCAGAACGCGCCGTTTCTGGGACATTGAGTAAGCATTTATATTCTGTATCATATTTTCTCTCATGGAGAGGGATACGAAAGTTCTCGACAGGAATGCTGAATGGTTTGGAGTGGCAACAGAACAACTTATGGAAAATGCGGGCAGAGCTGTAGCAGAAGAGGTAAAAAAATTGCCATATGGGAGATGGCTTGTTTTGTGTGGCCCTGGCAACAATGGAGGAGATGGCTACGTTGCCGCTCGTTATATCAAAAATTGTGTTGTTGTGGCAATATCAAAGCCAAAAACGCAGCTTGCAATGAAAAATTACAGGAGGGCTAAAGCAGAGGGCATTCCAGTATATAAATATGAGAAAGAAAGTTTTCAAAAACTTTTGCAAGAAAGTGATGCTGTCATAGATGCAATGCTTGGTGTGGGAATAAAGGGGCAATTAAAGCAGCCATATAGGGAAATAGTGGAGATGCTGAATAGCGCAAATAAATTCATCCTTTCCGTCGATGTCCCAACTGGCTTGGGAAGCGATGTTGCCTTAAAGACTGATTTAACAGTAACATTTCATTTTGTAAAAGAAGGAATGGAAGGAAAAAGTGGCAAAATCGTTGTTGCAGATATTGGTATTCCAAAAGAGGCAGAGGAGGAAGTGGGGATAGGAGATTTGCTTTATTATCCAAAGCCAGATAAAAAGAGTCATAAAGGAGAGAATGGAATTGTTGCCGTGATAGGCGGCGGACCATATACAGGGGCTCCTGCTCTCGCCGCCCTGGCTGCCTTGCGAACTGGTTGTGACCTCGCATATGTATGCACGCCTTCCGCAATTTCGCATATTATTTCCTCATTTTCGCCCAATCTCATAGTGAAGGGACTGAATGGGGAAATTTTTTCATTGGAAAACATTGCTGAGATAGAGGAGGTGGTAACGAAGGCGGATGCAATTCTGGTTGGACCGGGTTTAGGAAATGATGGGGAGACGATGAAGGCATGCCGTAAATTCTTTGAGGAGCATGCGGGAAAAAAATTGATTGTTGTGGATGCGGATGCCATTGCAGCACTCAAAGGTATGGATTGCGGAGGAAAAACAATTGTAACACCTCATGCAGGCGAGTTCAAAAAACTCACAGGCATCGAATTACCGGATAATATTGAAGAAAGAAAAAAACTGGTTATGAAAGAGGCAGCAAAAATAAATGCAACCATCCTCCTCAAAGGATATGTGGATATCATCAGCGATGGCACTCGCCTAAAAATAAATCGAATGCACAACGAGGCGATGACGGCAGGCGGCACCGGAGATGTATTGGCTGGAATATGCATCGCTTTGCTCGCTAAAAAAGTGAAGCCATTTCATGCAGCTTGCATGGCTGCTTTTATAAATGGAATGGCCGGAAATATGGCATATGAAGAGAAAAGTTATGGACTTGTTGCAAGTGATTTGCTGGAGAAAATTCCAGAAGTAATAAGAGATTTCATTTAAACAGGAGTTGCCCAGCTTTCATCATCCTTATATACTGCCTCTCCAAACTCCACATCGCCTTCTATAAGCGGCTTAGGCTCCTTAACTGCTTCTATTCTGTACAGAGCTGATTTATACCAATTATAATCACTTTTGATATTCAGTTTCTGCACAATTGGAAGTTTTTCCTGATAACGGAAAAAATTGCTACCATCGTCTGGATAAACCTGGAATTGCCTTCTTATATCTGTGATAACAAAACCCATTTCATAAAGCATCTTCTGGATTTCATACCATTTTTTGCGGGAGGCTTCAAGGGTTGTTAAACCAAAATAGCCGGAGCATCCAATGCCCTTTAAGGAAGCGACGCATCTGGAGAGGAATAGTTTTATGCCAGGAAGGGTTTCGACTGGGTCAGTAACAAATACATCGAATTTTTTCTTTAGTTCTTCATTGTCTTTTTGCAAATCCTGCACCTCCGCTTCTATTCTTAAATTTTCCTCCTCTGCCACCTTGTTTATATATTCTATAAGCCTCTCATCTATATCCACAACAAAAATTTTTTCAGGTATTTCTGTGAGGGCAAGGGCTATGCTGAAAAGGTCGTCGTCGCCTGCAACAAAAATGCTGCCATAAGCATCTCCTCTTTCTATCATAAATGATAGCTTTCTCAATGCAGATGAAACACTTATGTATCCCTGATCATATTTTTCGATGGGCTGAGGGCGATTTTTGAGTATCTCTACATATTTTTCCTTTATTTCATCCACTCCTTTATATCCTGTGCCATCACATTTCTCGCATTTAAAACGCTGGATTATTTTTCCTGCAATACTTTTTCCCTTTTCAGTAAGCTCTACCATTCCATTATGCAGTTTTATTATTCCTTCCTTTTCCAGTTCATGAAATATATCAAAAAATTCTGGAAGTGAGGCATCCTGCCAATCTATAATCTCCCATATTGAAGCTCTGCCAGCAGAAAGGAAAGATATTATCTGCCTCGCTATTCTATTCACTCTATCCCCTATCTAATATGTAATGGCGGTAAGATTTTGGCTTGAAGTATTTGAGAAAAGCTTCAAAGGCTTTATCCGCCTGCTGGGGGTCGCCACAGGTGAAAATATCCAAATTGACGAGTTCATACTCAGGCCAAGTATGAATTGAGATATGTGATTCCGAAATTAAAACTATACCGGTGACACCATGGGGGTTGAACTGCTTGTATAATGAGCCAACTGCCTCTATTTTTGCCTCCTCAACAACCTTGTCCATGATTTCCCTCACCTTCTCCTCTCTGGAGATTAAATCACTCGAAACGCCATACAATTCAGCTATTATATGTCTTCCTAATACCTTCATTGTTATCACCTCCAGATCGGGGGTGGATGGATGTTCCACTCCGAGAATATTCCTGTGGTAGAACCCCCGATTTTTTGTAAATACATTTTCTTTTTAAATTTTTCGCATAAAGTAAAAAAGGCAACAGCATAACAACTCGTGAAGATACTGCCAGAACATGAAGCTAAAAAGTTGCTGCAGAAATATGGAATACCAACCACCAAATTTTTCATCATAGAAAAAAGAAATGATATAGAAAAAATTCAAATAGGGTATCCGGTTGCCCTTAAAGTTTCCTCTCCAAATATTCTCCATAAGACAGATATCGGAGCCATAGTGCTGGATATAAAAAACAAGGAAGAACTCATTGAAAAATATGAGGAAATGAGACAGCGATTTTCCTCAGAAATTTTTATTGTAGAGGAGATGGAGGAAAAGGGTGTGGAAATAATAGCGGGTATTGTGGATGACGATGCATTTGGAAAATGCATTATGGTTGGAATAGGAGGGATATTTACAGAAATCTACAAAGATGTTGCATTCAGAATGGTTCCGGCGAGCAAAGAAGATATTGAAGATATGCTGAAAGAGCTTAAAGGCAGGAGAATTTTCGAAGGCTATAGATTGAATCTTGATAAGGAGGCATTGATTGAAATCCTCCTTAGGCTAAATAAGATGGCTCAGGAGATGGAGATAAAGCAGCTTGATATGAACCCAATATTTTTATATGAGGATGGGGCAAAAGTTATAGATGCTAAAATTATTATGGAGGAGTAAAAATGGAATTGTTAGGTGAAGGAAAGAAGGTTTTGCTTGGAAATGGGGCTATTGCAAGAGGTGCTTTGGAAGCAGATGTTGATGTTGCAACAACTTATCCAGGCACTCCCTCCTCAGAAATAGCCGATAGCCTTTCAATGGTTGCAAGATACCTCAAAAATTCTGGAAAGGAAGTGCCTTTTTATTTTCAGTATTCTGTAAATGAAAAAGTTGCGTTAGAATTTGCAGCCGCTGCCTCCCATGCCGGGTTGCGAGCCCTGACGTGCATGAAGCATGTAGGGCTGAATGTTGCCAGCGATGCCCTGATGACATATGCCTATGTTGGCTGCAAAGGAGGGCATGTTATTGTTACTGCCGACGACCCCAGCTGCCATTCAAGCCAGAATGAGCAGGATAATCGATGCTATGCAAAATTTGCCGCTTTGCCGATGCTTGAGCCGAGCAGCCCGCAGGAAGCAAAGGATATGACCGTTGAAGCCTTTGTTCTATCTGAAAAACTTTCACTGCCGGTTATTCTTCGAACAACAACACGGGTCTCTCATGCAAGAGGAGTTGTAAAACTTGCGCCATTGAATATGACATTCAAAAAGGGAAAATTCGAGAAAGGAGGGTTGACAGTTACAGTTCCAGCTGTTGCAAGAAAGCTCCACCCTGTGCTGCTTGAAAAGATGGAAAAGGCAAAGGAGATATCAAATAAAAGTCCTTTCAATTTTGTTGAAGATTTTGGAGGGGAATATGGAATAATAACATCTGGAGTGGCATATAATTATGTGAGGGAAGCGGTAGATGATTTGAACCTCAAATGCAAAATCTTCAAAATTGGCATGAGTAATCCACTTCCAGATAAAAAAATTGCAGAGTTTTTGAGAGAATGCAAGAAAGTAATAGTTGTTGAAGAACTTGAGCCATATATTGAGGAGCAGGTGAAGATTATTGCAAGAGATGAAGGAATTGGCGTAGATATATATGGCAAAGGTTACGGGAAATTGAAGAGATATTATGAATATGATATGGATATAGTTTATTCAACTCTTGCAAAATTTTTTGGTGTCGAGTGGGAAGAAAAAGAGGAGGGCGAGGAAATTACAGACCGCCCGCCTGTTTTGTGCCCTGGCTGTCCTCATAGAGCAACTTATTATGCTGTAAAACAGGTAGCAAAGCCAGATACAATATATCCTACTGATATTGGCTGCTATACTCTCGGCTTACTACCGCCATATAAAACGGCGGATTTCCTTTTATGCATGGGTTCGAGTATAGGAACTGGATGTGGATTTTCAAAAGCAACAGAGCAGCCAGTGATATCATTTATTGGTGATTCCACATTTTATCATGCTGGTTTGCCCGCACTCGTCAATGCTATTCACCACAATCACAATTTTGTTGTTGTTATACTCGATAACTCAACGACTGCCATGACAGGACACCAGCCCCATCCTGGCAACGATATAGATGGAATGGGAAATGAAGCTATATCAATGGATATGGAAAAGGTTGTTCGCGGCCTTGGAGTAAAACATGTGGAGGTGGTGGATCCACGCAACCTCAACGAAGCAAAGGAGGCAGTGAAAAGAGCGCTTGAATATGATGGTCTTTCTGTGATAATCTCAAAAGCACCATGTATTCTTCTGGAAAGAAAATACAAGAAGGAGAGAAAGATATATCAGATAAACCAGGAGAAATGCAGGAAATGCAAAATATGCATAACAAAGTTTGCCTGTCCCGCCTTTTATTTTGATGGAGATGATGTAAAAATAAATGCTGTTCTCTGCACAGGTTGCGGAGTGTGCCCGCAGGTTTGCCCCTTTGATGCCATTGAGGAGGTGGCAGAATGAAAAAAAGTATTGTGGTGGCAGGCGTAGGAGGGCAGGGAGTGATCACAGCAGCAAATATACTGGCGAGGGCGGCGCTTAGAGATGGATATAATGTTGTGATGTCGGAACTTCATGGAATGGCTCAGAGAGGGGGAAATGTAGAGTGCAGCGTGAGGATAGGAGATGTTTATTCTCCAATGGTTGGAAATGAGACAGCAGATGCCATCATATCTTTTGAGCCACTTGAAGCGTTGAGAAATTTGCAGAAAGTGAGGAAGGATGGGCTGGTTCTTACAGATATAAATCCAATAATACCTCCTCTTGTATCTCTTGGAATAGGAAAATATCCGGCTGTTGAAGAAATCTTTGATAAAATATCGAAACACTGCAGACTAATAAAAATAAATGCGGATGAGATTGCAAGGAAAGCTGGGAGCATATTAACAAAAAATGTTGTTATGCTTGGGGCAGCCACAGCATTGAATATTCTTCCAGTAAGTGAAGAAAGTCTTATTGAAACAATAAAGGAGACGGTGCCGCCAAAATACATAGAAATGAATATGAAAGCTTTTGAAATGGGAAAAGAAGAAATGAGG
>CAZTDS010000043.1:5940-10319 GCA_964612535.1 uncultured Thermoplasmatales archaeon | reverse complement strand
GAGATGAGCTTTACCCTCGCCCCTATATCTTATAGGCTTACGCCTATTGCTTATAACACTCATACTATATAAATTTTCTGATTCAATTTTGGAACTGTGGAAAATATGTCGCCGACAAAAATTAATTTTTTTCAAGCCCGTGTATTTTTCTTGATAAATAGGTGAAAAATTTCCTCAAAATTATTTCGTATCCTCTCATACCGTTTTGAAGAGCGAAAAAAGTGATTTGGATAGGATTTCATGTTGGAAGGCAATGAAAAGAAATATTCCATATTCTTGCAGATCATTTTTATTTGGAAAGATGTACAGAAGCTTATATTTCGAGCAATATTTTTTATTCCATTCCTTCCTTTTATCGCTGCGGAAAACGCTGAATTAAGCAAAATATAAAAATGTGCGGGCATTTTGCTTGTGATATAGGAGGAAATAAAATGGTCAGAGTAAATCATGAAAAATGTCTTTATTGTGCGGGTTGCGTCGGCGTGTGTCCAACAGATGCAATAACACTATATGAAACGATAATAGAGATTGACAACGAAAAATGTGTGAATTGCATGACATGTGTTAAATTCTGCCCTGTTGGAGCAATGGAGGGATAAAATGAGGGTTGATTGTTTGATTGTTGGTGCTGGACCAGCTGGAAGTGTGGCGGCAAAGGAAATAGCATCCCGCGGATATGAAACGCTCGTTGTGGAAAAGAGGCAGGAAATAGGGGCGCCAAAAAGATGTGCAGAGGGCATAACGAAACACGGGCTTGATAAACTCGGCATTAAGTTGCACCCGCTGTGCATTTCTGGCAGAATCTCAGGAGCAGCCCTGTATTCTCCATCTGGCAAGATGGTTACAATGGAAGGAGAGGAAATGGAAGGATATGTCTTGGAGAGGAAGATTTTTGAAAAGTGGCTGGCAGCAGAGGCGATAAAGGCAGGAGCAAAATACATGGTGAAAAGCCAGGCAATGGGAATGGAGAAAGAGAACGGAAAATGGAGGGTGAGAGTAAAAACCATTGAAGGCATGAAGGAAATAGAGGCAAATATTGTTATAGGTGCAGATGGTGTGGAAAGTAAAGTGGGACGATGGGCTGGATTAAATACGGTTAATAAAATCACCGACTATCATTCAGGCATTCAGTTTGAGATGGTTAATGTCAATGCAGAGGAAAAGTACATCCATCTTTTTTTCGGCAGGGAGGTGGCTCCACTTGGCTATGCTTGGATTTTCCCGAAGGCATTTTCAGCAAACGTGGGATTAGGAATACTCGAAAAAGGAGCAAAAATGAAAGCTTACGAATATTTAGTAAAGTTCATAAAAGAGCATGAGGAAATTTTCAAAAACGCGCAGCCCATCGAAATAAATGGCGGCGGCGTGCCAGTTGCGCATTTTACGGAGATGGTTGCAGATGGGGTTATGCTTGTTGGTGATGCTGCCCAGCTTGTGAATCCCATACATGGTGGGGGGATGGCAAGAGCCATTCATTCCTCTATAATGGCTGCAGAAGTTGCAGATAAGGCATTGAAAAAAGGGGATGTTTCGAAAGAAACACTGAAGGAATACGAAAAAATGTGGGATGAGGAATACGGAGAAAAGACAAAGAAACTCATGAAATTGAGAGCATTTCTTGAAAAACTGGAGGATAAGGATTTCGAGTTGCTTGCAGATATTCTTCAGGGAGAGGATATATATGCACTCACTCAGGCAAAACTCAGTTTCCTTATAAAAAAGGTGGTTACCAAGCCATCTCTACTTGGCTTAGCAAAGAAATACCTCATGGATTAGCCACCATTCCATTTATATCTCAAAATTGCAGCTATTCCTCCAAATGCCTTGTAAAGTATCTCTCCTTCTTCGCTTTCTCTTCCTATTATTTCTACCTCTGCCCCACTATTTTCGGCAAGCTCAGCATATTCTTCAACAATATCCTTTTTCTCCACAATTTCCATTGGAATATTGCATGTAGGACACTTTATTTCATCAACCTTTTCCCTTACCTCATTTATTTCATATCCGCAGCTTTTACATTTCGCTTTAATTCTGTATTTTTCCAGGGCATCTGAAATTAGCAGGCATTCAACTGCTCCCGCCGTTAAAGCATTTTTCACCTCTTCCTCGCCATATATTGCTAAGCCACTGTCCTTTCTTATCTCATTTAAAAATCGCTGCATGAGGCGTCTATCCTTTATAACATCAAGTTCTCCCAGATCATTGGATGCAGCATTTACAAGTTCTCTCAGTCCAAATTCATCCGTATAGCCCGTGTCATATATCCCTATAATTTTCTCCTTTACTCTGTAATCAAGATAGTTTCCATTTACAAATTCCCTTTTCGTTGGCCCCGGTCCCCCAACCAACACACCCTTAAGTTTATCTTTTTCCAAGAAAAGTTTTGAAGCCTTCTCACCCGCCTTAACAAACCATTCATGAGCAGCTATTTCAGTAAGTCGCTCGAAACGTCTCTGGCTTTGCCCTCCTTTTTTATGTTTTCCAGGCACACGAGAAGACATATACGCTGCCATTTCTATCCTGCTTCCTATTAAAAAGCCAATGGTGCATTCCCGCCTATCTATCAACAATAAACCATAAACATCCTCCTCCTCAATCAGCTTTTCCAGAGGCTCCAGATAGAATTGCGAGTCACATCTATACAAATATATATTAATAGGGACTGGTGGCTCAACAATTTCCGCAACAAGCTTTGGCGGCTCCCCAACCATGCCCACAAAAAACACAACGCCGTTGGGCGGCGGCTCCTTAAAATATCGCAGCCTCGCCATTATTGATTCGATAGCGGCGAGCACATTTTTCCTTGTTTGCTTTGACTTTATATTAGATGACTGTGAATATTCATCCCTTAAATGAGCCATTACATCGCTTATTCGCCTGTTAGGTGGAATATAAAGTGAGATAAGTTCGGTATGCTGTCCTCTAATTTTTCGTAGCTCATCAAGCTTTTTCTTGAATGCATATTTCTGTCTCTTATCAAGCATCGTTGCTAAAAGCACCCCCTTTTTTAAAGTTTAGGATTATTGAGTGTTTAGGTTGCATTATCTAAAAGATGCTTAATAAAATCTTCCATCTCATCAATAAATTTAATTTTTGCAAGCAATTGATCAAAATCTCCTCTATCTCCATATTTCTTTTTATAGGAATTTATCAATTCGTTGTATTTCTCTGGATTAGTTATGAATGTATAATCAACAACATGTAGCAGGATATACCTGTTTGTTTCAGTCCTCAATTCATTATCTTTATCGGTGGTGATAAAAACCAGCTTTATTTCTTTCATATCTCTGGTCTTTTCAAGCTCTCTCTTCCAAAAGGCAGTTTCTGTCAATCTTTCTCTCAAACTTGTTTTGCATGATAAAATAGCTACTACTAGATTATTCTCCTTTTCGACTAAAAGTATATCTACATCCGGAAAAATATCGCACCAATTCTTGATAACTATTTGCTCTTTGTAAGAAACCAAAGCTTCATCACCCATTATAACCGAAATTTTGTTTTTTAATGACTCGTTACTCTCGATTATATTTTGAATATATCTAAAAACAGCATATTCGTATAGAGAACCCTTACAAGTCTTCCATGCCTGATCTCGACTTCTTTGATTTGAATAATATTTTCTGAGAATGCTACGCAAACTGTCCTCAGCTAATACATCAAATTTTTTAAGTGCCTCTAAAAAATTGCCTTGATATTTTTCAATTACAATTTCATCGTAGCTTTGTTTTAGAGTTTCTAATACCTCTCTTTTACATTTAAAGCCACGCCTCATTTACTCCTCCCATAATTTTTTCTGATTTATTTTTGCCTCTTTTATTAATCTGTTTTTTGCTATCTTGCAATAATTTTCATCTATTTCTACCCCTATTCCCTTTCTATTTAATAAAGCACATGCTATCAACGTACTTCCACTTCCTAAAAACGGATCTAATACTGTATCACCCACAAAGCTAAAAAGTTTGATACATCTTTTTGGCAATTCTATAGGAAAAGGAGCTGGATGCCCAACTTTTTTCTTGCTCTCTCCTGAAAAAGTCCATAATCCATTTGTCCATTCCATAAACTCTTCTCTGGTAATATCGGACTCACCATTTTTTATTTTTGACCATTTTTCCTTATAAAAAACAATGATAACTTCTACAGGCGATATAACATAGGGCGCTCTTGCACTAAGCCAAGAACCCCAGGCAGTTCTTCTTGATATATTTCCTTCGTTCCATATTATTGTGGAAAAATATTTCCACCCCACTTTTTTAGCAATTTCCACAATGTCAGCATAAACACTTTGAAAACCAGCTTCCTTCCTTCCCTTGCTTTTGTCCAATGGTATATTAAGACACATTCTTCCATCGGGTTTCATTAACGAATACGCTTTGCTT
>CAZTDS010000043.1:0-5930 GCA_964612535.1 uncultured Thermoplasmatales archaeon | reverse complement strand
TCCACATTATAAGGAGGGGATGTCACTATTAAATCGATCGAGCCTTCTTCTATCAGATTCGTTGTTAAAAAATCATCATGAATTATCTTTATATCTCTGCCCCTTGCTTTATAGAATATTTTTTCTTCCTTGGCATTCAATAAGTCCATATTACTCATATTTCAACATCTTTATATCTTTTCCTCCATCCTCGGGAATTAAAGAAAAATTCATACAGTTTCTATCGAAAACATGACATCCGTGCCTTTTAAGGCGGCTTGGATGCGGTCTGCAAAATCGAGCAAATCTTCGATATCAGGTTCTCTGTCCCATTCATAAACAAAATCATAACTTCCCTTAACTGCTTTAAGTCCCAATCCGAAAAGTCTGCTTTTTATTTCTGATGGCCTTGCTCCTTCGCTGCTTAATATTATTGTTACGTAAGTTTTCATTAAAAATATAATGGGAAGAGATATAAATTAATTCTGTTCAATCTTCTCGGCAATAACCACTTCCTCTTTTTCTGAATCCATATTTACCCATCTGTTGAGCATTTCAAATGCCTTAACTTTTGCCACACTCTTTGCATCCCTTGGACCAGGCATTTTCATGTAGAATGCATTTACCGGATATATTGTGCCATATTCTTCTCTATCTATTGCCATCCTTGCCAGTCGTATGAGATCAACGATTAGTCCGGCTAATGCAGGGCTGTCATTTATCCTTGCATTTATTATCCATTCGTCCTCTGCTCCATTGAATGATGTGTATGAGATGTGCATTGAGACAAATTTCTTATCACCCAATGGTTCGAGATAGCCTGTGGGTTTTATGTAATGAGGCACGTCGTAGCCCAGTATATCCTCGACTATCGAACTCTTAGTAACTTCTTTGGCAAAGTTTCTTTCTGGTTCTGTGAGAGAAAGGAAATCGGTATTTCCTCCTATGTTGAACTGACAAATGCTTTTGATTCTCCTCCTCCTTTCCTTCAGATGCTCTAACAGGTCTGCAGTTAGGGGCGTTGCTCCACTTGCTCCATCATCGCCAAAGAGCACTGTCTTTGTTTCCTTCGCCAATTGAACCATGGCTGGATCATTGGCGAGCTGCGTTGGGATGCAATTTATGAAGGCAGTTGGTCTTTCATAGGTTGCGACGGAATAGAAATATAGCTGTGCTGGCGAGATGCGATCAACATCATTTTTCTTTATTGCTTTTCTTAGTTCTTTAATGTCCATGAACGGCTCTGCATGCTCTGTCGTTATTAAATTCACGAATATATCCACATCTTTCTTCTCATATTCATCGATGAGTTTTCCCACAGCCTCTTCTAAATCGATTTCAGCATCCTGTCCTCTGTAATCTCTGTAGCCTTCTTTGATGATATAATCTCTTTCGAAATTTATGTCTCCGTCCCAGTATCTCTTAACCACCTTCGATAGCCTCCTGCCAACCTTCGTTTCATCTATATCAAAAGCGGTAACAATTTCAATATCTTCTACTTTTAATGGAAGAGCATCACCTAATGGAATTCCCTCATATCCGATTTCTCCCTTCTTTATTCTTTCCAGCCCGACATTCAGTATAGATGCGACATACCCCTGTCCAAATATTGCTGTCCTCATTTTTCATCACCTCCTCCTCAATTTTAAAAACCGATGCAATAATGCCTGAAATAATATATAGGAGGTTGTATTTAAATTTAACGCAAAAGGGAATATAAGGGAAGATAATACCCACGTGGATAGAAAAATATTCATTTATGCCATCGTGGCAGCAATGATATGGGGGCTATCTTTTCCAGTAACAAAAATAGGAGTGGAAATAACTTCTCCCATACTTTTTGCATTCCTCCGCTACGCCATAGCAAGCATTCTATTTTTTATTCTTTTGTTATATCGCAATGCCTTTCATATTTCTAATCTCCATCTTTTCGCTCTCCTCGGTATATTCGGCGTAACGCTGCCAACCATTTTTCAAAATATAGGGCTGCAATATACATCTTCCTATATAACTGGATTTCTTCAGAGCACAGGTCCAATCTATACTGTTATTCTCGCCTATCTTTTCCTGGGAGAAAAAATAAATGCCTACAAAATTACAGGTATATTCCTCGCTTTCATAGGCATATATTTTATGATGCAGCCGGGAGCAGGAGGCGATATCTTCGGCAACATACTCGTATTGTCTTCAGCCATATGCTATTCAATTGGCGGGATAATTGCAAAGAGCCTCATAAATAGAGGATATGAAGCTTTCAGCGTAATAGCTCTCTCCTCGATTCTCGGAACATTCTTCCTGCTTCCTGCCCTGCCCTTCGAAAATTTGAGCATGAGCAATGAAAGTATAAAATACGCCCTTTTTCTTGCCATTTTCACAACTTTTATAGCATATCTTCTGTGGTATGCGGCGATGGAGAAAATGGAGATATCTAAATTATCTTTTTTCACCTATTTAATCCCTGTTTTTTCGCTGATTTCTTCTCATATTCTATTAAATGAAGAAATAAAAATCGCTGCAATTATTGCGGGTTTTATAGCAGTTATGGGTGTTGCCATAGCACAGAGAGCATGAAGGCATTATATGAAATGGGGAAGGAACTGGAAAGCACCTATAAACATTTAAGCTAAAAATGCATATATATACCATGATGCAGGCTAAATTAATTAATGACATTACAGATTTATCATGGCTTTCAAGAGCCTTTGACAGCGATATAAAAAAAGAGGTATTCAATGAGGTATCGAAGGATTGGGTGACGATGGAGGTTATTGAAGAAAAATACGGGGAGGAAGGCGTTGATGCCCTCAAATTTTTTGAAAAGGTGAGGATGGTTGAAACAAGATGGACAATGTCTGAAAATGGAAAGGCAAAAAAGGAATATCATGCTTTCTATTCTGCTTTCCACATAAATGTTATGACTTCTATTGATATGATAAGAGATGTTTTTTCCATTGTCCTTATGGATGACAAAACCTTTTCTGAAGTTGAGGAAAAAATATATGAATTTGTTGGTGAAGATGGCGAATTGAGCAGGGAAGTGGAAAAAGAATTTAATTTTACGCCAGTGCAAATGAGATGTATAGTAAAGCGTTCGAGGAAGCTTGAATACAAGGGAATGAAAATAGAGCGCTACCAGCAAAATTAAAAATACCATCCCATTATGCATACGAAAATGGTAACAAAAATACTCGGTGGCGGCAAGGAAGTAGGCAGAGTGGCATTATATAATGAACTTGAAACCGGAAAAATCCTTGTCGATTATGGCCTCACGCCGGAGGAGCCGCCAAAATATCCCATGGAATCTCCACCTGTAAAAAATGCTGTTCTCACCCATGCCCATCTTGACCATTCGGGCATGATACCCTGGATTTGCAGCAGATTTGATACAAAAGTTTTTACCACCCGCCTTACAGCAGAGATAGCTGAAATACTTTACAGAGATACACTTAAAATAGCTGATGCCAAAGGACATCCGTTTCCGTATGGAGAAAAAGAGCTGGACATATCCTTAAACAAATTTCGTTATATAGAGCAGAATCAGAGAATAGATTTCAATGGATTCAGCATCCGTTTTCATCCAGCAGGGCATATACCCGGCTCTGTTATGGTGGAAATTGAAAATGAGGGAATCGTATATGCATGTGATATAAATACGATAGATACTCATTTACTGAAAGGCGCAAAGCCGATAAAATGTGAGACACTTTTTATTGAAGGTACATATGCAGGTGTGGAGCATCCTGACAGGAAAGAACTTGAAAAAGCTTTTCTTGACGAAATTGAAGATATAGTGGCGAGAGGTGGGAAGGTAATAATACCTGCCTTTGCCGTTGGACGAACCCAGGAACTTGCCCTTATTCTTCATCAGAGAGGATATGATGTGTGGATTGATGGAATGGGAATAAAAATAACAGAGATTATGTTGAAACATAGGGATTATTTAAGAAATGCTGATAAACTAAAAAAAGCAATTAAAGAAATGAATACAGTTTATTCCAATCATGGCAAAAAACTTGCATTAAAATCTGGAATTGTTTTAACAACAAGCGGGATGATGAATGGCGGACCCGTGCTATGGTATATCGATAAGATAAAAGATGATCCGAAGTCGGCGGTTATGATAACCGGTTACCAAGTGGAGGGTACAAATGGAAGGATGCTGCTGGAAAACAGGGAAATAGAATTGTATGGTGTGAAAACGAAAGTCGATTGCCAAGTCAAATTTTATGATTTCTCCGCTCATGCAGGTCATAGCCAGCTGGTTAAATTTATAAAAGATTGCTCACCGGAAAATGTTGTAATATTCCATTCAGATAATCCTCAGGCTATAGCAGAAGAAATAGATTTTGCCAATATTTATATTCCGAAAAATGGAGATGAAATAAAAATATAGGAGAAGGGTGGTTTAACCTATCAAATCAATGCCCATTTTTTGTCCATTTTCCCATTTTGGCAGCACAACGCCTTCCTCTTTTGGAGAAAGAATGTAGGGTGAGGAAACACCCGTCATTATTGCCATTATCCTGCATCTTCCATTGTAATCCTTATTCACTCTTGCTCCAAGAATAACGTTTGCGTAAGGATCCAGCTCCTGAGTCATATACTCTGCCACTTTCTCTGCAAATTCAAGAGACATATCCGGCCCGCCTGTTATGTGTATTAAGCATCCTTTGGCTCCTCTGTAATCAACCTCAAGCAATGGATGATGCATTGCTTCATGTGCTACTGCCTCCGGCCCATCTCTTGTTGCGCCCTCTCCCCATAGCATCGCTGCCACATCTCCTCCAGAAACAATGGTTTTAACATCTGCATAGTCAAGGTTTATCAACGAGGGCTCAACAATTGTTTCTGCTATACCTTTCACCGTCTCTGCTATCAATTGATCCATTACTGAAAAGGCTTTGTCAATGGGCAAATGTGGCACGAATTCAAGGAGTTTATTGTTATCGAGAATAACAACGGAATCGCATTCCTTTCTCAGCGCTTCCAGTCCCTGCTCTGCCCGCAGGAGGCGACCCCTCTCAACTCTGAACGGTATGGATACCATTCCAACAACAATTGCTCCATGCCTTTTCGCTATCTTTGCAATCATGGGTGAGGCTCCTGTGCCTGTTCCGCCGCCCATACCTGCTGTTATGAAAACGAGATCTGGCTCACCTATTATTTCCTCGATTTCGTCTCTCGACTCTTCGGCACATCTTTTGGCTACGTCGGGATAACCTCCAGCTCCAAGACCGCGTGTAATATTTTTTCCTATAAGGAGTTTTTTATTTGCCTTTGCTATATCAAGTGCCTGCTTATCTGTGTTTATGGCTATCGTTTCCGCTCCATTCACGCCTATTTCATGGAGGCGAGTTACTGTGTTTCCGCCGGCTCCCCCCACGCCTATGACAAGTATTTTTGCTACACCAAACTCCTTAAAATCAATCTGCTTTTCTCCCGCATATTTCATCGCACTTTCAATTATACTTTTCATTTTCTATCTCCTCCTCGGCTGGTAGCGGCATCCCATCCCCTCCCAAATACCGCTACTTCTTTTTCAATTTATCCACTTCTTCAGCAAATATCTGCAATTCCTGCAATTTTGTCCAGAACTCTGCTTTTTCTGCTGCATCGAGCATTAGTTCTTCAATATATTTTTTGAGCGCTCGTCTTATAGCTTCTGAACGTGAGCCAAACTCTCCCATTCTTATAAATGTATCAACTGCCCGAATCAGATGCACTGGAAGCCTTACAGTTATTTTCTCTGTTTCCATATTTTTCCCCCGAGGACAAATGACGTTTTTGTTGCGTACAAAGACTGGCTGTATGCCAGCCGTAGAGGGCGTATGTACGTCATTTGTCCGACAAAAGTAATACAATTGGAGTTTATATATTTTTCTGTTTGGAGAAGAGAGTGTAGTATCCCAAAATTATTTCACATCTCGTTCTTCTGGAGTGAGAAAGTTAAA
>CAZTDS010000042.1:0-10944 GCA_964612535.1 uncultured Thermoplasmatales archaeon | reverse complement strand
ATTGAGTTGGGAATAATATCTCCAACACAGCATATAAAAATATGCACATAATTTGTATTTGTGGAGGATATAATAGGAAAATATGTTGCCGTAAAATTGCCAGATGAATTGCATGTTATTGTCTTAACCAGGCATCGCTTCATAAGTGCTTTTGTGAGGAAACTTCGAAGCAAAATTTCTCTAAAAAAGTTTGCTCTTGCATTTCTTGGTGGCATCGCCTTTGCCACACACATTCCAAATGTTCTTGCAGGAATGGAGGTAAAAATAGATGAAAAATGGGTGAAAGATGTGGAGATGAAAGAAGGTAGCCTGATTTTTTCATGGCAGGAAATAGAGAAGGTTTATTTCAACGACTGGCAAAACATTATCAGAATAAAAGTAAGAGGTAAAAAATATTCGTATGTGTTGAATCCAGAGGATTATGAAGAGATAAAAAAGAAAATTTGTGGGAAAAGTTAAACAGCTTCCACTCTCTTTACTTCCGGCACTTTTTGTTTCAATACCCTTTCAATGCCCATCTGGAGAGTCATTGTTGAAAAGGGACAGCCTGCACATGCACCTGTAAGGCGTAATTTAACAACTCCATGCTCTTCATCCACATCTACGAGTTCGACGTCGCCGCCATCCGCCTGGAGGGCCGGGCGAATTTCTTCCAGAACTTTTTCAACTTTTTCTCTCATTTTAAAGCGTTATGCAATCGTTCGGGCAAACTTCAACACAGCGTCCGCATTCTATGCATTCGTCTTCATTTACAACAGCCACGCTTTCGATTGTTATTGCACCCACCGCACACTCTTCTGCGCACATTCCACATGCAACACAGCATTCCTCATCTACCTTTGCTGGCATGAGGGAATATGCCATCGTAATATTTATAGATATCGCTCACCTTTGACAGGGGGTAAAAGATTATAAGTTGCATCGTTTTATTTTAACATGCTAATAAATGCATCGGCGAATCACCTTTACTGGCAGGGAAGGATTCAGAGAGTTGAGGAAGTGCATCGTCCATATTTCTTAGTTATGGTTCCAAGCCATATGGATGCGGGAGATGCAAGGGCAATGGTGATTAGAGAAATAGGGGATGATAACAGAGTGGAAAGAATAGGAGATATAGAAGAATATTCTTCTTTCTGGGATCCATCCATAAAAAGGAAAGTATTTAGGGTTTATACAAAACATCCTGGAAATGTGCCTGAAATGAGTGATAAAGTTTTTAAGCTTGGACTATACACGGCAGAGCATGACATACCATATCATGAAAGGGTTCTTACAGATTTGGCTGCACAGGGCAAATGGATTTTTGATACGGGAGGCAGAGAGGCAAAGATAAAAGCGACGGTATATGATATCGAAATAACCAGATATGGAGAGCAGAAAAATCCTCCAATTGATATTATAGGCTATTCAAACCTTGATATTTCTTTTGTTTCATCAAAAAATCTTGAGAGTGAGGATTTCTTTTTCGAAATAACTGGACTGCCGGAGGAGGAAGGAGAAATTATACAGCTGGTTGCAAATAATGAGGAGGAAGAAATTAAAAATTTGATAGAGTTTTCCAAAATTGTTGCCTCCTCTGACATAATAAGTGGCCATAATATAATGGGATTCGATAACCTGGAAATATATGAAAGGATTAAGTGGCTTTTGCAGAGAGGAGAAATACTTTCAAAAGAAGAGATTCGCCATTTCAGAAATTTTTTGGATGTGTATGTAAAGAAAGACCAGTCATTTCATTTTGGTGTAGCCAATAATGTGGCAATATTTTATCCCTCAACATTCGATACATATCATGCTGCAAGAAAATTTTATTCACTCGATGAATACAGTTTGAACGGAGTGGTGAATTTTCTCGGAGTTAATGTCGAAGATAGAATACATCTCTCGCCAGAAAAAATGGCAATAGATGAAACTACATTGAAATATAATGAGCATGATGTTATTGAAGAGGTGAGAGTATTCCTCCAGCTTGTTCAGCAAGGACTGCCTCTTTCATTCATAACAGGAATGCCTTTCGAGTTGCTTTTTCCGAGCGGTGCAACAAAAATGTGGGATTACATGGCAATGATTAGGGCGGCATATCATAAAAAAATAATGCCGCCTCTGTGCAGAGTGTATGACGTGGCAAAAAAAATCGGGGCGTATGGAAGAAGTAAAAAGGAGATTGCAGAAAAAGTAAGAAAGGAGGGAGCCAGTAAAGAGATTATGCGTATTGCCAAATATGGCGAAGAGATGCCAGATTGGGTGGAATATCCATTTCTCATATATGATGAAAAGAATAGAGACATAGCCTATCATTTTCCAGGCGGAATGACTATTAAGCCAGATAGAGATGCAAACAGCCATTTTGTTCCATGGTACAATGTTGTGGTTGCCGACGTGGGAGCAATGTATCCGACGATTTTACGGGCAATAAATGCAGGTGCTGATACTGTGAGGCTGGCGAAAAATGAAATGCCTGACGACTGGGTGTGGCTGAAAAAAGTGCCCCAGAAGTTTTTGGAGGAAGTGAAACCAGTATATAAAGAGGGCGGAGAAGAATTTATTGATAGAGGTGTTCTCATAGGAGTGAAAATATCGAAACAACCTGGAGTCGTGAATCTGGCGATGAAAGGCATCATGGACTTCATTAAAAGGGTTAAAAAGGAAATGAAAGAAAAGAGTGGTAAAGAGAGAAAAATATTGAGTATGATGTATCAATCGTTGAAAGCAGCAAGAAATGCAGGCACCCATGGCATATTATCTGCTCCACTTGTGTCATGCAGGCAATTCAATTTATGGGGAGCCGCCCTTATAACCACAAAAGGGCAGCAGATTTTATACGATACCCTTAAAACACTCGAGAAAAATGGGGCGAGAGTTGTATATGGAGATACAGATGGAATTTATGTAGCCTGCTCATCATCTGCCAGCAGGAGGCTAAGAGAGGCGCTTGGAGTAAATGGAGGAGATAGCAGATGGATTATTCATCCTGAAAAAGTAAAAGAAATTATAGATTACTGTAACAGAAAATGGAGGAATCTGCTTGGGTATGAGGAATTTGAACTTGAAATGGAGGAACATGATGCAATGATTTTTGTGAAGCATAAAAACTATCTCATATTTGATGTTGAAAATAGCAGTGTTAAAATGGTAACAAAAGGTAATAATTTTAAGGGAAGTGATAAGCCGGATATAGCCAGAATTGTTTTACGAGACATAATGCTCGATGTTTTGAGGCAAAATCTTGACTGGAGTGATGAACAGGAGGCGAGAGAGAAAATAAAGGATACCATAATGAAGGTTACCCTAAACAAAGTAAAGGAGATGGACATTGAGAAATTTGATATAGATGCCTTTACACTTGTGCAGTCGGTGCAACCATACAACAGATATAAGCCAAATCCAGATGGTTCTCCTTCTGTATATGGAGAAAGGGCTGCAGCGCTTGAAAGACTCTTGGGGAGGATAACTGTAAGAAGAAAATTTAAATTTGTTGTTACAAAGAAACCGCTGCCCGGCATAAAAAATCCAACAAAGAGTGGAGTTAAACCCATACATTACATGTATCCTCTAGAATTGCTAAGAGATAGAAATGAGATTGATATGGAATGGTATAAGGAAATGATAAAGAATTTTATACAGGGTGCTTTTGGTCTGCCCCGCCTCGATACATGCAGGCAATACGGCTTGGATAGATGGATGTAGAATATTATTAAATAGAAATGTTTAAAATCGGGGGAGATTTTAAGGGTAATGATAGAGCTTATGGGGAAAAGGAAACTTCACTTTTCATTGATAGATCCAGATAAGCAATCTCCTGCCATCGCCGGCGATCTGGCGAGGAGATGCGAGGAATATGGAAGCGATGCCATAATGGTAGGTGGCTCTACAGTGCCGGATAGAGAAACGACGTATCGAACAATTGAGGAAATAAAAAAGAATAGCAGCCTTCCGGTAATAATATTCCCAAATTCTGCAAATACAATAGCGGAAAATGCAGATTACATATTTTTTATGGATTTGCTTAACTCTCCAGCTCTGGAATACAAAAGAGAGCAGCATATGAAAGGGGCGAAGCTTGTGAAAAAATGGGGGATTAAGCCAATACCGATGGGATATATGGTTATAAGTACGAGCAGCAAACCAACGACCGTTGAGACAAAAATTGAGCTTGATGTGATAGGAAGCGATGACATAGAGAAAGCTGTTGATTATGCAATATATGCAGAATGTATGGGAATGAGATGCGTATATCTGGATGCAGGTTCAAATCCTGAGAAACCAGTGTCTGATGAAATGATTAAAGCGGTGAGAAAGGCTGTTGATATACCCATAATTGTTGGAGGAGGAATAAAAAGTGCAGAAGTTGCAAACAAAAAAATCGAGGCAGGAGCGGATGTGATAGTAACTGGCTCAATAATAGAGGAAAATGTTGAAGAGTTAAGGAAAATTGTGGAAGCCATTCATTCAGCATCTTCCTCTTGATTCCCCTTTTTTGATTCCGGTCGCTATTAAATGAGCCACTCTTACTGGCTCGGGAATGGCTCCTCTTATGATGGATAATTTGATTATACTTTTCACCTCCTCCTCACCAATACCAAAATGTTTCACATAAACTGGATATCTTAGCCTAATTTCTTTTGTTTCTTTCTTACTCACAATTTCCCATCTTTTTTTCCAATCATTAAAATGTTTTTTCAATGCCTCCTTTATTTTTTCCATATTGGGCTTATTTCTTGTTATGGTTATAACTGGTAGCCCGGTTTCTTCCCATATTTTTTCCCCATCGAAAACATTGAAGCCTCCTAAGGCGATGCCATCTATCATTATTATTTTAATTTGCTTCCTGTGTTTGCTATTTTCAATCATTTCTATTATTTTATCGGTTGAATCTAACCCATCAACTTCAATGGTCGTTTTCATCACACCTTCAAGATAAGTTCCTCCTCTCATAACAACTGCAACAATATCCGTGTTTCTATCTCCAAATGAAAAGGGCATATCGTCTATCCCTAATATCCTTATCTCTTTTTTCATTTTAATGGAAGATGACCTGTTACCCTATCAATTTTCTCCTCTTCCTCTGGACCGATAGCAAGGGCGGTTAAAGTTCCGGGCTTTAGTTCAGTGAGTCCGGCATCTCTTATAAGGGCTGTCGTCAATCCCAATTTTTTTGCTTTTCTCTCCAGTTCAATTATTTCTTCTTCCGATGCTTTAAGTACAACCTTTTTCTGCCCCCCATCAAACCATTTTTTGACAAGAGATGGATTCTTTTTAAAAGCTTTAAAAGCACATTCTACAGCTGCATGTGCCGCCTGCGCTGCTGCCTTGCCACATGACATTTCTATGCTGCTGTTAAGCACTATTGCCATCTTTAGCATTTTTCCACCTTTTGGCAAGTTCCTCTGCTTTATCCCACTGTATTACACCTTTAACATGGATTTCCTCGCCTTTGAGCTCAACATGTTTAAACGGGATGGCATAAAACTTCTCCTCTTTTTTTATGATGAGTAAATCTTCAAAAACAGATATGCTCTCTCCTATTCTCTTTCCCTCGCTATCAACAACGAATCTTGCAATGTAATCGAATTTATCCTTAAAGGGCATTACTATTAAATACAATCATTTACTTAAATTTGATGCGATTTGACATAGCCATAGTAGGCGGCGGCGTGGCAGGCAGCAGGGCAGCATGGGGGCTTGCAAAAAAAGGCTACAAAGTGGGGGTTCTGGAGAAAAAGGCAAAGGCGGGAGGGAAGGTATGTGGGGGGCTCGTGAGTGAGAGAGTGATAAAACTTTCTGGCACGGGAGCGGTTGTGAATAAGATTAAGGGAGCATATGTTGTTTTTCCCGATGGGAGAGAGATATGCATTGGAGGAGATAGAACGCATGCGTATGTTGTGGATAGAGATAGATTTGATGAGGAGATGGTTGAAAGGGCAATGGAAGAAGGGGCGGAATATATATTTGATTTTGTGCCGAAAAAAATTGAGAAAAATAGAATAGAGGGGCGAGAAGAAATACAATTTGAATATCTCATAGGAGCAGATGGGGCAAGAAGTTTTGTTGCTTCTCGCTATAAAATGGGTGTCGTTGAATACATCAATGCTTTGCAAGGGATAACGAAAAATAAATGGGATGATGATTTTGTTCGAGTTTATATAGATAAAAATCTCACACCGGATTTTTTTGCATGGGTTATTCCATATGGTGATAAGGCAAAGATAGGTATTGGAAGCAAAAGCAAAGACATAAGAAGGAGATTTGATGAATTTGTGAAAAAGTTGGGATGCGAGGTTAAGGAAAGGAAAGGAGGTATAATTCCTGTTGGCATGCGGAAATTATATAAAAATAATGTTATACTGCTTGGAGATGCAGCAGGGCATGTGAAGGCAACATCAGGCGGTGGTATTTTTGCCTCAATAGTTGGCGGAGATACCCTATCCAAAAACTTTCCGGATTTGTATAAATGGAAAAAAGAATTTATGGATAAATTTGGAAATGAAATTAAAAAAACCATACTGGCGAGAAAGATATTTCTCAGAATGGATAACAAAACTATATGTCGTATTGCAGAGTATATCGAAAGTGATATTGAACTCATTAATAAATATGGAGATATAGATTATCAGGCAAGGGTTGCAAAGGAATTTATAAAAAGGCATCCAGCAGTGGTGTTCTATATACTCAAATCAATTTTTGGCAAATGTTGATAAACATTTTTCTTTTTTATTTTCGTGCCTCTTGCCATAGTAATCGAAAAAAAATATGCGGAAACGGTAAAAAATAAACTTCTGGAGATGAATTTGCTAGATGATAGCAGGAAAATAAAAAGATACGGAAATAAGGTTGAGATACCTGTTTTTGATGTTCCTCATATCGAAATTCCTTTTGAAATTATTGAGCAGGAAGAATATATTCCCAGAAAGATTTTTGTCCCTTTTGAGGAAATTAGGGAGCGATTAAAAGGAAAAATTTCATCTGCAGATTTCAATAAACTGCCCAGAAAATGGGAAAAATTCGGCGATGTTCTTGTGCTTAAACTTGAAGGAATAAAAGAAAAGAGGAAGGTTGCGGAGGTTTATGCAAGCGTCCTGCAATGCAAGGCTGTGCTGGAAGATGTGGGAGGTATAGAAGGAATATATAGAAAACCAAAATTTGAACTCATATATGGAAAGGATACAGAAACGATTCACGTTGAGAATGGAATAAAATATAAGTTTGATGTAGCTAGGATAATGTTCTCCTCAGGCAATATAGATGAAAGAATAAGGATGGCAAGGGTGGCAAAGGAGAATGAGACAGTCGTTGATATGTTCGCTGGAATAGGATATTTCACATTGCCCATTGCTGTTTATGGAAGGGCAAAAGTATTTGCATGCGAAATAAATCCTGTTGCATTTGAGTATTTGAAAGAAAATATTCGCCTCAATAATGTGGATGATAAAGTTACGCCATTGCTCGGAGATTGCAGAAAGGTGGCTCCCCGTGGCGTTGCCGACAGAGTTATAATGGGATATCTTGATTCCATTGAATTCTTCCCCTATGCTCTCGAAATATTGAGGGGAGAGGGCGTAATACATTTCCATCAGAAATGCAAGGAGGAGGACTTTCCACATAGATTATTTAAGAAGCTGGAGGAAATTGCAGGAGAAAAAGATAAGGAGTTGATGCTCGATAACTACAGAAAAATAAAATCCTATGCTCCTCGCATAATTCATGGAGTGATGGATATCAGGGTTTTATGAGAGAATAAATTGTTTCCTTCAATTTTGGCACCGTTTCATATTCTTCTATTTCATCTATCTCTATCCATTTATACGTTTCATGCTCCCAGTCAATTTTTATCTCATCCTTCTTTGCTTCAAAAAGGAACGGATGAACTCTCCATCTAATTTTCTCTTTTTCGTCATAAAACTCTATGGGCTCAGCTTTTTTTATTAAGATAACATCTCCTTTCTTCAACCCTGTTTCTTCCTCAATTTCTTTGAGAGCCCTCCCCAACGGCTCCTCATTCTCTTCCAGATATCCCGAGATGCCAGCCCACCTGCCTTTATATGTTCTCACCTTCTGACTTCTTTTGAGGAGGAGAATCTTGTTATTTCTTTTCAGTATGGCTGTCACAACATCTATCATGCTATCCTGACAACAACATTCGCTCCCTCTGCTATTGCCTCTGCTATTTTTTTCGCTGCCTGGCTGCCCCGCCTTATTTTTATGTCGCCCTGGCTGGATATGCTGCCTGAAAATATTGGTTCGCCGTCAATGAAAACTTTTGCCTCTCTTTTTGCATAGGCTTTTCCTATTTTAAGTACTATGTCTTTTTTTCTTTTGACAATGTTTGGTATAACCTCTGCCTCTCTCAGAAGAGGATGCACATGGATTTTTATTCCCGCTTCTTTTTCTATGGATGAAATGGTCTTGCCCCCTTTACCTATGAGGTGGGGTATGCTTTCTTCTTCAACATATACATTGGCAACACTTCCGTTTATCTCCACCTTAACATCTCCATCAACATATTTTGTTATTATGTGGCGAAGTTGTTTCTCGGCGAGGTGTTTCAATGGATTTTTCTCCTCGCCTTTTATGGGCATAACAACAACCTGCTCACCGTAGGTATATATTTCATACAGGGGTTTCTTTGTGTAAAAATCCTTAACAACAATTACGGGGCGTGCTAAATCAGCTTCCTCCATTCCATGTGGAATTTTTACAGTGAAATCGAGTTCAAGAATTTCTCTTATCTCCCCGCCCACAATATGAATAACGGTATCCACAACCTGTGGAATCATTCCCAACTCCACTCTTCCTATCAATCTTTGTATGGCATCGATGGCACGGTTGGCATGTGTTACACCTATTAAGCCAACGCCGGCAAGACGCATATCAGCAAATATTCTGAAATCGTTGCCACGCCTAACCTCATCATACACAACAAAATCAGGGCGAACAAGAAGGAGGATGTCGGCGGTCAATTCCATTTTTTTCTCTAAAGGGGCATATTGAGTTATCTCTTCTCTAACCTGCAGGTCGCGAGGATTTTCCATCGTTTTAACCACTGCCCCCAAACTGTAAAGGTATTCTGCAACTGCCTGAGCAAATGTGGATTTTCCTGAGCCCGGAGGGCCTGATACCAAAATTCCGCGATGATAGTTGGATAAGCGTTGCTTCACTTCCTCATCAAGATTATAATCATCGAGGCTTAGCTTTACTATGGGGCGGGTTGCTGTTATTTCAAATTTATCTGCAAATGGCTGCCTTGCAATTACTATCCTCATATTTCCAAGCTGCACAACCGTCACACCCTTTCTTTCTATTTCTATAAAACTATCTGCATCTCTCTTTGCATATTCAATAATCTGATGGGTGAGTTCAGCAAGTTCTTTTTCATTTACTGGCTTCTCTGCTATTTCAACTATTTTGAAATTGCCCGGTTTTCCCTTTTTTGCAAAGGGTTTCACTCCTTCCCGCAAATGAATACTCATTGTTTCCTCATCAAAATATTTGAGGATATCGAGTTTTCCTTCTTCATGCAATGGAGGGATGTAATAAACACTAAGCCCCTTGGCTTTCGCTGCCTGAGCCTGTATTCTATCGGAGGTAAATAAAGTTGCCCCAACTTCTTCCGCAATTTCTCTTATGATTGCATCTATTCTGTTGTATTCAATTTCCTCCTTTGTGGGATATTTTCCATGGAAGTGTATGTATATTTTGCCCTCCTTGCTCAGTTCCTGCAATTCGACAATTTCATTTAAACCATTTATACCCGTTTCTCTCCCCATATTTGCCTGATGCTCCAATTCCGCTAAAACAGCCATCGGAATTATGATGTCAGCCTTTTGCAACTTACCCGCTTTAACCAATTCTGTTATTCTGCCATCAATTATTACAGATGTGTCTGGAACTATTTTCATTGAAAGAATAAATGGCTTCAAATATAAATTCTTTTACAACGAGATGCGTGTGGCACATGCTTCGATCTTGCAAAAAATTTGATAGAGAAATCATACTCATTCAAAAAATATCAATCAATTCACAAAAATATATCTCAAAAATTAATAAAAAAGGGGGAAGGGTGGCTTTATAGCCAGTGTGTAAAGTCGAGTGTTGCGTCTGCTGCCTTGTTACCTGCTTCGTCGTAGGCGGATACTGTCAATGTGTACTTGGTTGGCAGGAAGTCAAACTTGTGCCACCAGATCTCGTATGGTGATGATGCCTTCTCATATGCATAGCCATTGATGTTGAAGGTTACATAGTCTACACCGCTTGTTGCATCATCTGCGGTTGCCTTGAAGGTCATGCCACCTATGATTATTGTTCCTCCAAGTGGGTTCTTGAAGAGTTCTCTGCCGAACAGATAGATGTATCCGCTCTGTGGATATGTTATCTGCGCTGATGGTGCTGTTGCATCAATCTTGAATGATACACTGCCTTCGTCACTTGGATTGCCTACCTCATCAACTGCATAATAGTCGACGGTGTGCTCTCCCTCGACATCTATTGTGATTGGTGCTGTGTATGTCTTCCATGGACCACCATCTATTCTGTAGTAGATTGCAGCAACCTTTACATTGTCAGATGCTGTCAATGTTATTGTAACTGGGCTTCTATACCAGCCGTTGTTTCCATCTGGTGTTGCTGGATCAATTGTGGCTGTTACAGTTGGTGCAGTGTAATCAACCCTGCCTACGATACCCACATTGTCAATGAGCCAGCCGTAATCGGCGTTTGCGTCATCGCTGATAAATCTGAATCTTACGAGCACTGGTACATCGCCGCCAACATATTCGCTGATATCAATCTCGCTGTGACCCCAAGCACCGCCGCTGCTACCCTGCACGATAAGCAATGCCTTCCATGTGTTACCGCCATCTGTACTTATCTCAACGACGCCATAGTCATCTGGATATGAATCTGCAAAGCTGTAGTTCTGATCCCACATGAGTGTTGCCTCATATGCAT
>CAZTDS010000041.1:0-11012 GCA_964612535.1 uncultured Thermoplasmatales archaeon | reverse complement strand
CCTTCGTAGCAACCCTTATAAATCATGAACTAAACTAATTATATGGAAGCAGCAAAGCTTCGAGGCATAACGAGAAGGTTTAACAGATATCGTTTTCCAGAGTGCAGAGTGAGAGTTATAAAAAATGGAGGAGATGGCCTTGTAGTTGAATTTGATGGCACGGCAAACTTTTTCTGCTGTTTTGATGAGCATTTCGAGGATTACCGCATAATGTTAAAAGATCACGGCGAGGAATTTAAAATTGAGGAGGTAAAAGAAAAAGGAGGAAAATTCATGGTTCGATACAAAAAATCTACTGCTTCTCCTTAAATGCCTTTATCTGATATTTTATCCCCTCTTCTGGCAGTTTCTTTGGCTCTCCTGCGATACAAGCAAGAATATAAACACGGCAAATCCTTTCAACAATCTCAGCCAGTTCCATCGCCTCCTCCAGATTTTTTCCGCAGCACACCGCCCCATGCCCGCGAAGCAGGGCGGCGTTTCTCTCCTTCATAACACTAGAAACATTCTCAGCGAGTTTTTTGCTGCCTGGCACACCATATTTAGCAACGATAAGGCTGCCTCCTACATGTGAAAACAATTCGTCAAGGAAAACAGGTATTTCATCCACGCCGGCAGCGCAAGCCATTGAATATGGAGAATGAAAATGCACAACGGCATTGATGTCTTTCCTGCCAATATATATTGCAATATGCATTGGAGCTTCTATCGATGCCCTGCCACCTCTTTCATTTCCTTCAAGATCCATTTCAACAATGTCATCTGGCGAAATTTTGTGATATGGGATGCCGCTTGGCGTGATGAAAATTTTGTTGCCATATCTCATGCTTATGTTGCCGCTGCTTCCATATGTTAATCCTTTCTCCACAAGCTTATTACCAGCCTCAACAATTCTTTTTCTTATTTCCTCCTCCATTTTTTCTCCTCCTAAGTGAAGAGCATATACTCCCCAATATCATAAGATTTTATCTCCTTCTTCTCCCCCTTCTCCTCTATCCATCCTCTCACCACAAAATGATATCTCCAGTAGTGAAGCAATGGAAGGCGAATAAAATGGATTGTTTTTGCCTTTATCACCACATCAATGGATATGTTATTGTTATGGGCAATCACATGAAATGCTGTAGGTATTATCTTTCCATGGTCAAATTTATATCCGCTGCACCTCACACTTGCATTTTTCAGCATGGTATAACTTTCTCTGCTGAATATTACAAAATCTTCATGCATCAGTAAATTATCCATCAATTTTGCCCACACTATGGAGATGTTGGCAAGGATAACTTTTCCATCCATATAGCCTCTTTTGAGAAATGGATTTCGCAGAAAGAATATATTGTGGTCATGATAACCCTTGCCACTCACTTTTTTTTCTTCCTTGCCAAGAAAAATACTACCATAAACTTTCATATTCGGAACAGCAAGCCACTCATCGCTTTTCCATCCCTTGCTTTTATTTTCGAAATTAAGGGAGAAGGCAAAAGATTTGGTGAAATATTTTATCGTGAAGAATAACTTTCCATTTCTCTCCTCCCCTTTCATCATTTCCATTCCATCTGCTTCAATATACGGTGTATTGTTAGAAACGAGTGGCTGAAAATATATTTTCCTGTGTTCATATTTAAGTTCCCCGCCTTCATAATATGATACGCCCGCCATAAGGAGCATCGCCTCTTCCTTTCCAGCAGCAGTGAGCATAAAAACGATGCTTTCATTGCCATCAAAAATTGCTTCAAAATACCATGTCTCTATATGAAATGGAAGCTCTGAATCGAATGCATCGTCGCCCAGCACAATATCATGCAGAACAATATCGTTGCAGGATGCTGCAAGCAAGAGGAACAAAATCACGAGTTTCACAACAAAAAACATGCAATGTGAAAAATACTTTTCGATACCGTAAATGTTTTTACCTCCGCCAACATTAGTATTGTGATTCTAAAAGATGCCGGCAAACTCGAGTTATCTTATATCCCCGGAAAAATTTTGTGCCGAGATGAAGAATTGCAAAGAATAAAAGTATTCCTTCAGGCAGGACGTGTTTTGATAAGCGGCGGCGTTGGCACAGGAAAAACGCTGCTGGCAAGATATGTTGGTGGAGATGCATATATAAACTGTTATATGAATAAGACTGAGCATCGGGTACTTGAAGAAATTTTAAGGCAGTTGAAACCTCGCTTTAATCCCGCCGGCTTGCCGTCGCAGCGCCTCTGGGGGGAAATTGAGAGCGGGAAGACAATTATACTTGATGAGATAGATGGGATGCATCCTGAGGAGCTCCGCCATTTTGCCTACTCCCTTTCCCGCCAGTATGAGCTTGGTAAGAAAATAAACTATATAGCCATAACAAGGAACCATTTTATACTGCAGCAGTTGATAAATGATGATGCCATATGGAGTACATTCGCCGATAAAGCAATCGTTGAACTAAAACCATATACATGGGAGCAGGTAAAGGAGATTTTATGGTATAGAGCTAAGGAGAGTATAGAGGCAAGGGCTATAGATGATGAGATAATAAGCTTGATTGCAGACATAGCCATTCATTCTCCAGGCCATATGAGGACAGCCATTGATTTGCTCCGTAACTCAGCCATGATTGCAGAAAGCAAAGGGCAGGAAAAAATTACGCCTGAGGATGTAAGGGAGGCGAACAGAGAGGAATGGGTGAGCGATTTAGAGAGTATGGAGAAAGAAGAGCTTGCTGTGCTTGCTGCCGTCGCCACAGCATGCAAAAGAAAAGCGTATGCGGATATTGATGAAATAGAGGAGGCAATGAAGATAAAAAGCGAGGAATATGGCATATCCATCGATAAAAAGAATTTTGAGAAAATACTGCAGAATCTGATTCAGCAGGATTTTGTTTATAAAGGCAATATGGGATATACAATAATCCATTATCCCGTCAATCTCCTGCTCAGCGAAATTGAGGAAAGGATGAGAAAATGAGGATACTCGTTCATATATGCTGTGCACCCTGCTTTGCTTATCCTCATCATAAATTGCGGGAGGAGCATGAAGTTATTGGCTTCTGGTATAACCCCAATATTCACCCATACATGGAATACAAGGCGAGGATGGAGGCGGTAAAAAAATATGCAATGCTGGAGGAGGTGGAAGTGATTTATGGAGAATATGATTTCATTGATTACTTAAAAATGCAGCTTCAGAATGTTGAGAGGCCAGCAAGATGCATAAATTGTTATCGCTACCGTCTCGAAAAAACAGCGAGATATGCGAAGCAGCATGGTTTCGATGCCTTCACCACCACCATGCTTGTCTCGCATCATCAATACCATGAAGAAATAAAAAAGGTTGGAGAGGAAATGGAGAAAAAATATGGTATAAAATTCTTTTATGAAGATTTTCGCCCTGGCTGGAAAGAAGGAAAGGCAATAACTAAAGCATACAGTTTATACACTCAGAAATACTGCGGATGCTTAGTAAGCGAGTGGGAGAGATTTGGAGGAAAAAAGGAGTAGTTATTTCAAAACTTTGCCAGTTTCCATATACCACAGATATAAGTCAAGTTCTGCCAGCGTAACGCCAGCCATCCTTGCAATTTTTGTGAGTAACTTTTCAATCTCTTCATATTTTCTTTTTGTTAAGCTCTTTGGTTTTTCAATAAGCTTATGCCTACAAAGCAAATCAAGTATATGATAATCGATTATGGCAATATTTCTGAAGCCGATATTCCGCAAAAAATGACTCGCCTCCTTATATCCAATCCCTTTTACATTCTTTACAAGCCATTCCCGCAATTCTTTTTCATCATCAAACGTCCCTATAATTTCCTTCAAATTATTCTTCCATTTTCTCGCCTCCACAATGTATCTCGCCCTTGTATTTGGGAAACGATGGCCAAGGCGGCGTAACTCTTTCGCCAGCTCCTTTTCCGGCATATTCATAAATGCATCATGCAATGCCTTCTGTATTTTAATGCCCCCGGATGCACTGAAATTTGCAGTGAGAATGCAAAAGCACAACTCGCTGAATATACCTTCGCCACTTTTCCTTATTTCATCAAATTCTTCCATTCTCTTTTTCACTTTCTCCGCCACCTCGCTTTTCATGAGTTTTCTGATTTCCTCTACAATTTCTTTCATATCCACGCTGATGAATAAAAACTTAAATATAATGCTTTTTTAGCAAGATAATGAATCCATTCCTTAATCCTGTATTTGCTGTAAAGGCTATCAAGGAATATGTTACGGGCGTAAATAGAGCATGGAAATTGAAACCGGATGAACTCAAAAGATATCAGGATAAGGCGCTTAAAAAGGCGCTGAAATATGCATATAAGGTACCTCTCTATCGCAAGAAATTTAAGGAAGCGGGATTACACCCTGATGACATTCATGGTATGGAGGATCTCCACAAAATTCCTCTAACAACGAAAGAAGATTTGATAAAGGGTTTTCCAGATGAAATTGTTCCTCCTGGATACAAAAAGGAAAAAGCTTTTCTTGTCGGCACCTCCGGCTCTTCAGGGCAGCCAGTAATGATGTATAAAGACATGGAATATCTCACAATAGAAGCGTTGGGTGGTGTAAGGCAGCTCAAAACATATGGAATGAGCTGGAGAAAAACAAGGATAACGAACATTGGCGATTTTTCTGTACCAAAAACAAGCGATGAAGAATGTCTCAAAAAGGGCTTGCTGAAAAATCTCTCCACATTTTTCTCCTTAGATAATTATCAGAATTTATATACTGGCGAAGAGGCAAAAAAACTTCTGGAAGAAATGGAAAATTTCCAGCCAGAGTTACTCATCGGCTATACAAGCGTCCTTATGGGAATATCAGCGCTCAAGAGAAAGGGTATGGGAGAAAAAGTGAGGCCAAAATATATTATATCGAGTGGGGAGGTACTTGATGAATATTCAAGGCAATATATTCAGGATGCATTCAATGCGAGAGTATTCAACCTTTATGCCACAACTGAGGGAGGGACGATAGCTTTCGAATGTTTAAATAGAGGGTTTCACATAAATAGCGACTTCGTTCATGTCGAAATTTTAGATGATGAAGGAGAGGGAGTAGGGGAGGGAGAATTCGGGAATGTTGTAATAACTCGCCTTTATCCAGGGGGCACACCCATCATAAGATATACAGGATTAAATGACCTCGCTTCCCTTAAAGAAGAATACTGTGATTGCGGAATGAATACGCCGCTGCTAAAAACACTTGAGGGAAGGAAGAAGGATGCCATTATACTGCCAGGTGGCAGAATATTTCCTCCCGCAACCATCCCCATGCCTCTGGCTGAAGCGGCGAACAAATACAGTACACGGCAGATAAAAAGATTTCAGTTTGTCCAGAAAGCAATAGATGATATTGAGATAAGAATTGAAATAGATGAGGAGGAGAGGGGCAAAAAGATTAGCGTGGAGAAATTGCTGGAAGAAATAAAGAAGAATTATGAGAAACTGGCGGGAGAGGGAGTTAAAATAGAAGTGAAGGAAGTGGAAGAAGTTGAAAAACCATCTGGCCATATAACTCCTCCATTGATCATATCAAAGATGGATAAAAAGGCGGCGGAAAAAGCTCTGCTCTAACCACCAAGCTCCTCCCACACTCTTTCCTCCTTTTCAAGCCTGTAAAGTAAAATCCTTAACATTGAAAAACCAGCAGTGAGGATACGGATATCAAATCTCGAAATAAATCTGAAAATCTCGCGTAAAATATATGAAGGACGAAAATAAAATTTATTGTATGCTTTTTTCTTCCATTCAAGTAGTTCCTTCCTGCCAAGTAAAGCCAAGCCTCGAGAAGCATCGCTTTCCACTATATACTCATCATCACCAATTTTCCCGGCCGCCTTCGCTTCCTCCCAAAGCTCTGAGCCGGGCATATAATGGAGTATAAAAAATTCAGCCATATCGAGCGGGAGGGAGCGGGCAAATTCTATCGTCGCTTTGATATCCTCTGGCGTTTCCGCTGGCGCCCCAAGTATGAAGGTTCCAACCGTGAAGAAGCCTATCCTGCTGCTCAGTTCAACAGCTTTTCTTATCTGCTCCAAGGTTATCTCTTTCCTGTAAAAATCGAGTATTTTCTGGCTTCCTGATTCTATACCAAAGGATATCATTCTCACACCAGCCCTCCACATCTTTTTATATACTGCTTCATTTGCAGAATCAACCCTTGCCCCATTAACCATGAAAGTTAAATCTATGCCCCTCTCAACAACAGCATCCATTATTTTCTCTACCCTCTTTATACTGGTTGTGAAATTATCATCTACCACAATCACATTTTTGTATCCGTCATGGCTGAGCATTTCAATTTCCTTAACGACGTTTTCAGCACTTCTTACCCTGTAAGTTTTCATAGATAGCGTATTTCTGCTGCAGAATCTGCATTTTCTCGGGCATCCCCTGCTTGTCAATATTGCTGTAGTTTTGCCTTTAAAAAGTTTGAATCCATAGGAATATCCGTAGTCATACTCGGAAACAAGATTATGAGATGGAAACGGGATGCTATCTATATCCTTTATTATTTCTGTTTTTCTTCCACATTTTATTCTTCCGTCTCCTCTAAAATATATGCCTTTTCCATTCTCCGCCTTCAATTTGCCTTCTAAAATCTTCGTTATATCCTCAATGCTTCTCTCCCCTTCTCCTTCAACTGCCATATCCGCCGCCAAATCAACAAGGCATTTTTGAGGATAAAGCGTTGGATGAGGGCCGCCAATAATTATGGGTATAGAACCATCCATTTCTCTGATTTTTTCAATCAACTTTTTTGAATTGTGGAGGGCAAAAGTTGGAACGGTTATTCCAATGGCATCTGATGAATGAATGCTTCTCTCAATCTTTTCCATCGCATTTTCTTCTCCCCTTATATCAATTACCTTTGCTTTGCAATCCAGTTGCGTAAGAACGGATGAAAGATAAAGGAGGCCGAGGGGAGGAGCATATAAAAATTCTTTTTCACCTCCATAAAAAGGATACGTATCTGTTGTGGGGTAAATGAGGAGGAATCGCATATTATAAAACTTGGCTTCAGATATAAAAATTGCCAAATGATGATAGCCAACTAATTTTTTAAAAAATTTTATTAAGAGGTTGCAATTCTCCTCTTATGATTAAGATAAGCAAGGGGCTGCTTTCTTTCCTCTCCGGCCTGGGCTTTATGGGGCTTGGCTTTTACATATTTTTCTTTGGCCTTGTTGCCTTCGATTATAAATTGCTTGGCAACTACATCCTCCTATTTTCCATACTAACTGCAATACTTGGTTGCATAGTCGTCTATTTCCTGGCTGTAGCATTCTCATTCACAACACAGCTAAGAATAAATATCGATACCACTCTTGGAGGATTCATCGGGGGAGTGCTCACAATGATTGCAATAATTCTCATGATTCTTTCGTTCAGGGCAGAAAGCCTTGGGTTGATGGAAGGGTTGGGATTGGCAGATAAAATACATCCTATCATTACCTTCTTCCTTTCCGCAGCCTGCACAATGCTTTTCATATGGCCTGAAGAGCAAAGAGAAGAGAGATGGTAGTCGTTGTTTATAGATACGGGCATAGAATATCAAGAGATAAGAGAATCACGACACATGTTGCTTTGGTAGCCAGAGCCTTCAATGCAGATGGTATTGTTATCGACACAAAAGATAAGGGTATCGAGGAGAGTGTGAAAAAAGTTGTTGAGAAATTTGGTAATGATTTTTTCATAGAAACGGGGGTGCCATGGAAAAAATTTTTTGATGAATGGAAAGGCAAGATAGTTCATTTAACCATGTATGGTGAAAGAATTGATAATGTCATAGATGAAATAAAAAAGCATGATGATATCCTTATTGTTGTTGGCTCCGAAAAAGTTCCGGGAGAATTTTATGAAATTGCAGATTACAACGTCGCCATAGGAAATCAGCCGCATTCGGAAGTGGCAGCACTTGCCATTTTCCTTCATTTCCTCACAGATGGTAAATGGCTGGAGAAAAAATTTGATGGCATTATGGAGATTGAGCCGTGTAAAAAAGGAAAGAAAATCAGATACAATTATGAAAAGATTTTACGCATCGAGGGCTGCAATGAAGCGGTGATCAAACACTGCAAGATGGTTTATGAACTTGCCAGAAGAATTGCTGAGAGAATAGCCAAAAATGGAATAAGCGTTGATATTTCCGCAATAGAAGCTGGGGCAATGCTCCATGATGTGGGGCGAAGCAAAACACATGGAATAATGCACATCATAGAAGGAGTGAAAATTGCAAGGAAATATGGATTGCCAAAAAAAATCGTTGATATCATTGAGCATCATGGAGGTGCTGGAATTGATAGTGAGGAGGCGAAAAAACTTGGATTGCCTCCCAAGGATTATTCACCTCGAACCATAGAAGAAATGATCGTCGCCCATGCAGACAACCTTACAAATACAAAGTATAGAAAATTCAGGCAGGCATATTACGAACTAAAAATGAAGGCGGGGGAAAAAGCAGCGGAAAAGCTGAAGAGATTACATGAAAAGCTCAGCAGTCTGGCAGGCATTGATATAGATGAAATAGTGGATGAGATGCGTTAATCCATGTTTCTTATAACTTCCTCCGCCATCTCAAGCGTGGACGCATTTCCTCCCATATCATATGTGCGAACTTTCCCTTCCTTAATTGTTCTCGCTATTCCATTCTCCAGCTTCTCTGCCAGTTTTTTCTCGCCAAGCCAGTCAAGCATCATTTTTACAGCGCGAAGCATGGCAATCGGATTCACAACATATTTGCCCGCATATTTTGGCGCTGAGCCATGAACTGGCTCGAAGATGGCATAGTCATCGCCAATGTTGCCGCCGCAGGCAAAACCCAGCCCGCCGACGAGCTGGGCTGCCAAGTCGGATATAATGTCGCCGAACATATTTGATGATACCAAGACATCATATCGCTCTGGATTTTTAATGAGCCACATTGCCATTGCATCCACGTTGGCTTCCATATATTCGATGCCCTTGTACTTAGGTGCAAGTTTTCTTGCCTCTTCGATCATCATTCCCGACGTTTCTCTTATCACATTTGGCTTTTCAACAACTGTAACACTCTTTCTATTGTTTTCCTTCGCATAATCAAATGCCTTCTTTACTATACGATAGCATCCTTTTTTTGTGAAAATTCTCAAAGATATTGCAAGTTCATCATTGGGCACATTTTTAAATTTCTGCATATTTGGATGTATTTCCAGAGCCTTTCTCACCTCATCTGGCACAGGATGAAATTCTACTCCCGAGTATAGTCCTTCGGTATTCTCTCTAAAAATGACAATATCTATATCATCTCTGTAATTCAATGGATTTCCTTCATATGCTTTGCAGGGGCGAACATTTGCATATAAATCAAACATCTGGCGAAGTTTTACTATAGGGCTGAAATATTCCACCTTACCTTTAAGATAATCTGGAAGTTCTTCCTCCGCCTCTTTTTTTGGCTTGGATGTTATGGCTCCGAAAAGAGCGCAATCCGTTTCTTTTAGCAATTCTACAGTTCTTTCTGGCAGCGGATTTCCTTCTTTTCTCCAGAATTCCCAGCCTATATCACCATATATATATTCTGCATCAAGCTCAAGAGCATTTAGAACGATTTGTGCAGCTTCCATCACTTCCTTTCCCACCCCATCTCCCGGGAGCATGGCTATTTTATATTTCATTGGAGACCCTCCTTTTCATGTAGGGAATCAATCCTCCTGATTTAATAATTTCTGCCAAAAAGGGCGGGAGAGGTTTAATTTTATATGTTGCACCTTTGCTAAGATTTCTTATCTCCCCCTTATCCGTATCAATTTCCAGTTCGTCTCCTTCTTCAATATCATCCACATTCTTGCATTCTATAACCACCAGCCCCTGATTTATCGCGTTTCTGAAAAATATTCTCGCAAACGATTTAGCCACTATGGCTTCGATACCAGCATATTTGAGGCACGTTGCCGCCTGCTCTCTAGAGGAACCACAGCCAAAGTTTTTGCCAGCAACTATTATCTTTGCATCCTTAACTTTTTCATGGAATTTTTCATCCAAATCCTCCATTGCATGCTTTGCCATCTCCTGTGCATCAACTATCTCAAGATATCTCCCTGGAAATATAACATCCGTATTTATATCATCTCCATATTTTATAACCTTGCTTCTGATTATCATTTGCACTAAATGCTTCAAGAGTTTAAAATATTTTGGCGTCATTTTGTTCAGAAGATGGATGGAACTCTCTTCTTTCTCGAGCAATGTTTTATTTTACTCTACTCATCTTTTATACTTGCGGATACAGGTTATGTTTTATACAAAAATTTATTTATAGGTTCATATTTCCTCCTTTATGCAATGGCACGGAAGAAGCCAGAGAAAAGAGACGGGCGGAAGATATCGCCCATTCAGGAAGAAAAGGAAATATGAGCTTGGAAGGGACCCGATGCTGGCTACAATTGGCGAGGAGGAGCTAAAGAAAATAAGAGTAAGAGGCGGAAATTATAAAATAAGAGTTATAGCAGCAAAATATGCCAATGTTACAAATCCGAAGACGGGAGAAACGAAGAAAGTGGAAATAAAGGATGTTCTTGAAAATCCCGCAAATCCTCACTATGTGAGGAGAGATATAATAACAAAAGGAGCAATAGTGCTTACTGAAATAGGAAAAGCCAAAATAACATCTCGCCCTGGACAGCATGGATGTCTAAATGCCATTTTAATAGAGGAAGCGAAGGATGAGGGATAAATGGGTTTTGTGGCCCATCTATTTTGATGTGGATGCCAGCAGGCTTGAAGGAAGGAAGGTTTCAAAGGAGTTAGCAATAAAAAATCCCACCGCAGATGAAATTTTCAAGGCAGCTAAAAAACTTGGGCTAAATCCAGTAAAAGAGGAAAAAGCTTATCCGAAAAGATGGTGGAGAAAAGAGGGAAGAATTTTAGTTGATAAAAAAGGAAGAAAAACAGAAATAATAAGAAAAATTGCGGAATATATTAAGGAAAATAAAGCTACAAACCAGAAGTGAGATTTTTCTATTGCATATAAAAAGCTACGAGGTATCAT
>CAZTDS010000040.1:7359-11034 GCA_964612535.1 uncultured Thermoplasmatales archaeon | reverse complement strand
ACGATAGAATTGCCAGCAGAATATGCAATGGAAGCGAGGCATATAAAGGTAAAAGGAAATAAGGATTAATTTTTCAATGCAGCATATGGATAGAGCAATCACTCATTTCCCTGATTACATGCGTTTTTTCTTATATCGAAATCCCTTATTCCACAGCAGTAGTTTCTTCTTTCGAATTTAATGCCCTTTTGCAGGATATATTTCATTGCCTCTTTTGATGGATTTGCAATTTCCTTTATTCCTGCTTTAATTAGCGAAATATCG
Source organism: uncultured Thermoplasmatales archaeon (assembly GCA_964612535.1). GTDB lineage: Archaea > Thermoplasmatota > E2 > UBA202 > JdFR-43 > JdFR-43. The sequence continues at coordinate 10,770 of CAZTDS010000040.1, read as the reverse complement.
AGTTTGCGGGGTCTCATGCATCCTAGGGCGATGTGCCTAAATTTTTTCATTGCTTCTTTTATAAATTCTACAGCCTCATCCACATTTATATCAACATTTTCAAAAGGTGTTCCTGCAGTGGGCAAAATAAAATTGAGGACGACTTTTTCCACTTTGTATCCCTTCAGCTCATCAAGAATTTCCCATTCCTCTATTTTGCCAAAATTAAGACCAGCTGTTATGTGCGGTGAAACTCTCGCTCCTCTTTCAAGAAGCATTTCCATTATATGAAAATAGTCGTATGGCGAGGCGTTGAGGCGAAAAACATTCTTTATTGCATTTTCGCCCGGTAAATCAACGAAGGCAATGTGACATGCTCCCGCTACTTTTGCAGCTATATCTTCATTAAGAAAGCCTGGATGAATTGCCACATAAAATTTATTACTGAGCCTTTCAATGGCAGGAAGCATTTTCTCAAGATTTATAAGCCTCGCCTTTCTATCAAATCCTCCGCTTATAAGAAAACCTTTTCCCCTGTAATTTTTCCCGAATTCAAGCAATTTCTCCGCTTCATATATCTGGAGCATTTGTTTCAAATATCTTCCCATACAATGCAGGCAGTTTAATTTGCAGTCAGATATTGCAATTGGAATAAAATCGGGTTTTGGAGTATAAACAATCATTTTTTAGCTTCTTCCAGAAAATTCTGGAAAATTTCCTTTCCATATTCCGTATGCTCAACCTCCGGGTGAAACTGCAGTCCAAACAGAGGGCGGCTTTCATGTCTCATTGCCTGAACTTTGCAATTTGGCGAGGAGGCGAGAAGGATGAAGCGAGATGGTAATCGTGTAACTTCATCATTATGGCTCTCCCACACAATCATTTTTCTTGGCAATCCTCTGAACAGAGCATCTTCCTCAACAACTTCTATCTCCACTTTCCCATACTCCGGCACCTTCGCCGGCGCAGCCTCGCCGCCAAAAAACCTTGCCATGAACTGGTGGCCGGCGCATATGCCGAGAATAGGCACATCCATATGTTTTAGGTATTCATCGCATTTTCCAAGTTTATCCTGCAGGCCCACGCGAGGCGCCCCGCCAGACAGCACCAGCGCATCAGCATCGCTTAGCTCCTCAACTGGTGTTGTGTTGGCCACTATCTCTGCATCCACGCCTATATAGCGTAACACACGCCATTCCCGATGCGTCCATTGTCCACCGTTGTCAATAACATAAACTTTCATTGTGAAAAAATTAAATAGGAAATTTAACCTTTCCTGTTATGGAGATAATTTATAAGCCAATTGGCATAATACACACCCCCTTTAAAGATATGGCTCCGATACAGCCAATTTTTTCTGATGAGAAGGGCGTTATTGAGATTTATGAAGAATACAGAGAGGGATTAAAAGATTTAGAAGAGTTTAGCCATATAATACTCGTGTATCATTTCCATTTATCTAAGCCGTATAAGTTGCATGCTAAACCCTATTTAAGCGATGAGTTGAAAGGGATATTTGCAATAAGGAGTCCAAATCGTCCAAATCCGATTGGTATATCAGTTGTAAAACTTGAAGGAATAGATGGAACAAAGATATTTGTCAGGAATGTTGATATTCTGGATGGAACCCCCTTACTGGATATAAAGCCCTATGTTCCAGCATTTGATTGTGTGGATGCGACGAGCGGGTGGTTAACTGGAAAAATAAAGAGATAAAATTTCTTAAAATCCTGAAATTATCCTTTTTGCCCATTTGAGTTTTTTTCTCTTTACTTCCATATCCTTTCCTTCTTTTTCCCTTGGTCTTTCAAAATCAAAGCCAATGAGCTTTATTTTCCCCGCTTTGAAATGTTTTGCCATGCAGTAAGCACGATCTCCATCTGTAAAACCTCCAAAATTGTAAATGGCGTCAAAAGGTTTTGATTGACATGTAAGCAATATTTTTCCTCTGAAGAGAGGAAGCCATTTTTTCAATGCCCCAATGTTATCTCCATGAACATGTATTGCAACGATGCATCCACTTTCATTTGCTTTCAATATGTCTTCAACATTTCCATCCAAATCAGTGGTTACAATATGAGGAATGATGTTATGAGCAAGTAAAAATGAGGTTGCCTCATCCGCTGCCATAATAATGCCTTCTATTTTTTCTATTTCTTCATCAAAATTTCCTCCTGCCCCACATATGCTTACGACTTTTCCTTCAATTAATCTCCTCAATTCCTCCAGCGTAACGTTACTCCTTGCAATGTTTGCTGCAATTCTCGCTGCTTCCTCATCTTTCTTCTTTTCATATCCAAAATCCTTTAAAATTTCCTCATATAATGGCTCCCATTCATTCCATTCCATTTTATTCCCATTCTATTGTGGCAGGCGGTTTATTAGAAATGTCATATACTACTCTATTCACATCTTTAATTTCATTTGTTATGCGTGTTGCCATTTTTTCCAGCAAATCATGAGGGAGTTTTGAGTATGAGGCTGTCATGGCATCTATGCTATCAACGCTCCTAATAGCTATGGTATATCCATAAGCCCTCACATCTCCTCTAACTCCCACACTTCTTACTGGCAACAGAACAGCAAAATACTGCCATGGTTTTTCTATTATGCCATCCTTCCACGCCTTTTCTATCTCTTCCTCAACAATTGCACAGGCTTCCCTCACAACCTCTATTTTTTTCTCATCTATCTCGCCTATTATGCGAACAGCCAAGCCCGGCCCGGGAAATGGCTGTCTTTCCGCAACTTCCAAGCCAAGATACCTTGCCACTTGCCTTACCTCATCTTTGTAGAGGTTACGTAAAGGCTCAACAATTTTCAAATGCATTTTCTCCGGCAACCCTCCTACATTATGATGGCTTTTTATTGTATCTCTTAGCCCTCCTCCACTTTCTATCCAATCTGGTGCTATTGTGCCCTGAATAAGATATTCTGCTTTCTCCTCTTTCGCCACCCTTTCAAATATCCTTATGAATTTCTCACCAATTATCTTCCTCTTTTCTTCTGGATCAGAAACTCCCTTGAGGGCTGCGAGAAATTCTTCCTTTGCGTCAACTGGCACAAATTTCAAATCCATCTTTTCATAAAGATTCCTTACAAATTCGCTCTCTCCCTTTCTCATTAAGCCTGTATCAACATACACAGCCACAAGGTTTTTTCCGAGGGCCATACTTCCTATTTTTGCAGCGACGCTCGAATCAACGCCACCAGAAACGGCTATTATAGCCTTTCCCTTAACCTTCTCCTTTATCTCTTCAACAGCCTCCTTTACGAAAGCAGCAGCAGCATCAAACATACTTCTCCCTCATCTCACGACGATATTCCTCAAGCTTTTTCGCCAATTCCTCATCCTTCAAAGCGAGAATTTGTATTGCAAGCAGGGCGGCATTATCTCCTCTATCAAGTCCAACCGCAGCAACAGGTATGCCA
>CAZTDS010000040.1:0-7349 GCA_964612535.1 uncultured Thermoplasmatales archaeon | reverse complement strand
GTTGTATACGCTGCAAGGCTGCCTGGCAATGCAGCAGCCAGGCCGGCGATGGCGATAAAAACATCAGCCTCGCTTTTAGCGATTTCCTTTATTTTTTCGGGTGTTCTATGAGCGGAAGCATATGCAACCTCATAATCCACACCAAATTTATCTAAAATATCCATTGCTTTTTTACCAACGCTCTCATCACTTTTTGATGCCATAACAATTAGCACTTTCATGCAAATAAATGCCGCAGGCAGATAAAAAATTTCTTCTTAAGCTACTCATCCATTTCATATTCCACGATTATTTCTCCCGTTTCCTCGTCAATCACTCTTCTTTTCTTGCCCTTAGCCAGAAGTTTGTAGCCCAGATAAAAGCCCTTTTCTTCCCATTCTTCATCGTCACCCATACTCCCTTTATTGTCTATCCCCTTATAAGCTTTGTTCTGGCAGAACAAAATTGTTCTGCCAGAACAACGACGATAGGGTTTTATATGATGGCAGCATGAAGCAATGTGAAATACATCCCCATGCCAAAAAACTCATTCTATACAAAAAAGCTTGCAGAAGGATGCAAAATATGCGAGGAGGGAGCAAAACTTGTTTTGCTGATAACTGGCTTATGCAATGCCAGATGCTTTTATTGCCCTCTTTCTGAAAAAAAGAGAGGCAAGGATGTAATATACGCAGATGAGATGAAAGTGGATAGGATAGAAGAAATAATAGAAGAGGCTGAGCTGATAGAGGCAAAAGGCACAGGCATAACAGGCGGCGACCCGCTGCTTGTGATGGAGAAAACAATTGATGCCATTCATTTACTCAAAGATTATTTTGGCGAAAATCATCATATACATCTCTATACCGCAACCTTAGATGGTGAAAAGGTGAGGCAGCTTGAAGAAGAAGGGCTGGATGAAATAAGGTTTCATCCTCCTGTTGCCATATGGAAAAAAATAGAGAAAACAAATTTCTCAAGGCTAATTGAAAAAATTGAGATAGATAAAGGTATGGAAATTCCTCTCATTCCTCATCTTAAAAATGAGACGGTTCATCTGCTAAAAGAGGTGGATAAATATGGCTTGGATTTCATAAACTTAAATGAGTTGGAATTTTCCGTGACAAATATGGATGCGTTAGATGCTCTCGGATACGTTGCTAAAAATGACGAGTCAGCAGCTGCTAAGGGAAGCGAAGAAATGGCGTATGAGATGCTTGAACTGAATTTAGATACACCTCTCCATTACTGCTCTGCATCTTTCAAAGATGCTATTCAGCTTCGAAGAAGAATAGAGAGAAGAGCTAGAAATGTGGCGAAGATGTATGAGGTTATTACGGAAGATGGAACATTGCTCAAAGGAGTTATAATGGCGGGAAAGGAAAAGTTAAAAGAGATAAAGGAGGAATTTGAAATAGATGATGGCCTTATAGAATGGGATGAGGAAAAGCAGAGGATAGAAACCTCGCCTTTTATACTGGAAGAAATTGCAGAATATCTGCCATATAAATGCTATCTTGTTGAAGAATATCCAACTGCGGATCGCCTTGAAGTTGAAATGATCCCTCTAAATTGATTTTATGATTTCCTTAAATTCGAGGGCATTTTTCAGCATCTGCGTGTTATTAAATAAACAATAAACCTTGCCATATTTTTTGCAGATATTTGCTAATTTTTGTAGCTCCTCTTTACTATAATCATGGTTGTAGCCCCCTATGCCATGGAGACGATAGTATTTTATCTCTCCATACAAACTCTCTCTTTTAAATGGATCAACGCAATGAATGAGGTTAAGCTCTGTGCAAATTTTGATAATTGTATCATCTTTCCATTTTCCCCTCGGCTCCCAAGCATATATGAAATTGCTGGAAATACTTGAAAAAAATTGCTTTATATTCTCCACATTTTCCTTGCTCTCATTAAATGATGGGGGACATTGAAAAACAATTATCCTCGCCTTCAATGCTTTTGCAAATTCCTCGCATTTTTCCCATGCTTCAAAAACCTCTTTCGTTGCCCTGAAAAATCCATAGTTTTTTTCATTTCCCTCAATTTTTATGCCCGCCTTCCTGTAGGTGGGGCTGCTTGCCTCATGAGTTATGAGTTGCCACGCCTTCATTGTGTATTCGAAATTTTTTGGCGCTTCATTCCGCCATTTTTCAGCAGTTTCAATTTTTGGGAGTTTGTAGAATGTCTGCTGTATCTCAACCACTTCAAAGTTTTTGAAATAATCGCTTTTCTTTCCTCTGAAGCCGCAGCATCCCACTTTTATCATGATTTTCAATTGCTCGTGAATTTAAAATTTTCACCATCCAAGCAGTTTAACTCCTGCAAATGTCGCCGCCGTCACAATACATGCTGCCACGCATATGCCCGTAAAAATGCAGAGCAATGATTTCCTGAAATCCAGGCCAAAAAGATAAGCTGCCAGGCTTCCCGTCCATGCTCCCGTTACAGGCAGTGGAATGGCTACAAAAATTATCAGCGCCACACTTTCCCATCTTTCGATGCTTTTACTCGTCTTTTTTCTCGTATGCTCAAAAATTTTGTCAAGGACGGTATTCCAGAAATTCCATTTTCTGAGCCATTTTTCAACTGGCTGTAAAAATAGGAGGATAAATGGAACAGGTATGAAGTTTGCCAGAATTATTACGGGAATGGCAATATGAAGATCCAGACCATATTTAAAGGCGAGAGGGATAGCGCCCCTAAGCTCAGATATTGGCATCATTGCAAGCATTATAACCCATAACCATTTCATTTCATCTATCATGATATCATTCTTCCCATACCAGCATTCCCTATAAATTCGTAATCATCCACTATTTTCTCCCCCCTGAGATATACATGCTTTGGATATATTGCTTCCATGCCCTCATAGCAGCTCCACCCGCATTTTGACAGCGCTTTCAATTGCCTTATTGCTCCAAAATCAATGACAATAAAGTCAGCATCTTTGCCCCGTTCAAATACTCCTTTATTCAATCCAAAAAGCTTTGCTGGATTCAAACACATTACACGATGGAGGAGATGCAAATCAATTTCTCCCTTCTTCGCCTTACGAAGCATTAGTGGCATGGTTGCATCAACGCCTGGCATACCAGAAGGAGATGTTTCAAAATCACTTTTTTCTTCAAGCGTATGAGGTGCATGGTCCGATTCGAGAATAGGTATCTCTCCCTTAATAAATCTCCTGTATAATTCAGCCCTCTCCTCCTCATCCCTTAAAGGAGGATTCACCTTCCCCATCGCTTCTTTCGAAAATTTGCTTTTATATGAGAAGAGAAGATGATGCAATGTAGCGCCGAAACTAACTTTCCCTTTAAGCAATTCTACCGAGTCAGGAGTTGTTACATGGCATACATGTATTTTAGCTCCCGTTTCTTCACTCATCTCAACAATTTTTCTTATTGCCTCAATCTCGCATTTTTTGCCCCTATTTCTTTCATGCTCCCTTAAATTTTTTGCTTCTCCTCTCTTTATACAATCCTTTGCCTCAGCATGGATGGCAAGTGGCTTGCTATCTCCAATCTCTTTCATTGCCTCCTTTAATTCCTCCATTGAGCAGAAAATCTCATTATCGCCGGAAAGAAAAACCTTGTAGCCTATGCAATCATCGCATTTTTCAACTCTTCCCTTTATTCCCATATATAACCCATAATCTATGCATGCCTTATGCCTGATTTTCCTCGCCTTTTCAGCAAATATCCTTTGCGAAATAACCGGAGGCTCATTGTTTGGCATGTCCATCACACATGTTACGCCCGCCATCGCCGCCGCCCTGCTGCCTGTGAAGAAATCTTCTTTATATTCGAAGCCCGGCTCCCTAAAATGAACATGAATGTCTGTGGCGGCGGGAAAAATGATGGCGTTGCCATAATCTTTTTTGCCACCCTCAACGCTTTTCTTTACTCCCACAATTTTTCCATTCTCGATGATGAGGCATGCATTCGTTAGGATACCATCCATAAATACTCTTCCGCATATCACTGGCATTCAAAAGATAATAGAAAGAAGTATTTAAATTGTCAAAAATATTTAATGTGATTTGTATAATTGGCGCAGGTCCTGCTGGCCTGGCAACTGGACTTTTTCTGCTAAAGAAGGGATATGAGGTGAAAATTTTTGAGAAGAATGAGAGAATAAGGAGTACTGCATGTGGTGAGGGTTGTGATGCATCGTCTCTCTCCCTACTTCCCTTTAATTCCTCACCCTATATTGCGAGGAAGGTTCAGGGAGTGAAATGTGTTTATGGAAACATGTATTTTTACGCAAAAATGGATGGATTGGTTTTGGACAGGCAGAAGTGGCTTGAAGGAATGGCATCAGAGTTTCAGGCAGGAGGAGGAAAAATAGAATTTGGGGCAAAAGTTAAGAAAATCGATGATAAGTATATTTATGTAAATGACAGGAAAATTGAATATGGAATATGCATAGGAGCTGATGGCTGCCACTCTGTTGCAAAGGAATATTTTGGCAATAAATACGAGTATAAGGTTGGTTGCCAGTATGAAATTGAATATGATACCAGCAACATGGATTTCCTTGAAATATATTTTGATAGAAAATTTTCTTCCTACTATGCATGGATTTTTCCCAAAAAAGAATCTGCAAATGTTGGTGTTATAGGTAAGTTTTCTCAGCTCAATAAATTTTTGGAAGCAATGAAAATAAAAGGAAGGATTATAAAAAAGGAGGCTGGAATGATTCCATGCAGTTTCGCTCCTCGCCTATCAGATAAAAAAGTTGCACTGATAGGTGATGCTGCGGCAATAACAAATCCCTTCTCGCTTGGTGGCATTTCTCCAGCATTACAGGCTGCAAAAATTTTGGCTAGCAATATAGAAAATCTGGAAAATTATGGGAGAGAAATCAAAAAGCATCCCATGTGCAATCCAGTTTTGCTGAAGGGAAGAAAAGTGCTGGAAAAAATCAGCGATAAAGAAATTGAAGAATTATTCAGATGCGTTAATGGAAAGAATATAGGTGAGATGAAATATGGCGATTTCATTTCCCTGCTTAAAAAACCTCGACTTGCATTGAAAGCTTATTACATCGCCCGAGCCCTTCTTCACTCTCTTAAATGGGGATGGTGAATTCGCCGATTTTCTACCACTCTATTTCAAATAATTGCCATGGGAAAAACGACACCTTCGCCCCGCCATCCCAGCCGATGCCATCACCGAGCAATCCGAAAGTGAGTGGTCCAAATATCGTTCCCCAATAATTATAGCGGGCATCACAGGAGCTTACATTAGCCCATAATCCCCAACCATTGTTGTATATGTTATTGTAATTAACTAAAGTTATAGCAGAGCATCGTTTTAAATACACACCCAATTGGTGATTTCCTTTTATATCACACATCCTGACTGTATTACTGCCGGTTGCCAACTCAATGTATATTCCACAAATATTGTTATTTTGTAGCATGCATTTTTCTACTACGTTATTTTCGCATTCTTTCATATAAATTCCGTTGTATGTATTTTCCTCCATTTCACACCATGAAAAATTATTCCCTTTTGAATAATATAAAGTAACGCCACTCCCTTTGCTTTTAGTTATTGTGTTGTTATAAAACTCACTATCATGTGTTTTATATAATTTTATTCCGGCGGCTGCGTTTTCCATTGTGCAATTTGAAACGGTGCAATATTGAGAATAATCTATGCCAACGCCATAGTATCCACAATCCTTTACAAGACAATTCTCTACCTTATTATGCTGACCATTGGTGAAAAAAATTCCGGTCCAGTTTGCCCTTAAAACAGTCAAGTTACGGAGATGGTTATAGCTGGAGTAGTAAAAGGCAATGTTACTCAATCTCTCAGCATCTGAAATGATGGAATCTCTTATCATGTTATGATGCGCCCTTATCCCATATATTCCTCTGTTATTTTCCGAGATAATACAATCAAAAATTTCACAGTAATCTGCATTTATTACTCCTATTCCAGCCTCATTATCCTCCCATCCGCTATGGGTTATTGTGAATCCAGATATTTCCACTCTATTCGCTGTTATGTAAATGACATTTCCTTTTCTTTCTCCATCAATTATTGTTGTTTCCTTATTTTCTCCCATTAGAGTAATACTTTTTGAAACAACCAAATTTTCATAATAAGTGCCTGAATATACGAAGATTGTATCACCGTCTTTTGCATCATTTATAGCGGCTTGTATGGTAGTATAATTGCCTTCGCCACTTCCACCAACATATAGAATGTCATTCAAACTAAATTTTGCATCATTTGAAGGAGCTATATGGATAAAAAGCAAAATAACAACAATACATGCCCATAACCTCCTCATAAATTCAATATAGTTATAACTATAAATAAATTTCGCACACAATCTATTTATAGCACCCATCATTATAATATCATGTTGCTCGAAATAGCCATTTTAATAATTTTTCTGCTGATAATAGTGCTTGCCTCCGCCATAAAAATTGTGAGGGAATATGAAAGAGGCGTGATATTTCGCTTGGGCCGCCTTGTTGGTGCGAAAGGGCCGGGCTTATTTCTCGTGATACCTCTCTTTGATAAAATGGTGAAGGTTGATTTGAGAGAGCATGTCATGGATGTGCCTGCGCAGGAGGCAATAACATCTGACAATGTGCCTGTGCGCGTTAATGCTGTAGTCTATTTTAGAGTAATGAACCCCGAGGATGCCGTCGTTAAAATACAGAATTACATGATGGCAACAAGCCAGATGGCTCAGACAACTTTGCGAAGCATCATCGGGCAGGTGGAGTTGGATGAGCTCCTCAAGGAAAGGGAAAGGATAAATCAGCGCCTCCAGAGCATACTTGATGAAGCGACAGATGCATGGGGTGTAAAGGTTACTGCAGTCGAAATAAAAGATGTGGAAATTCCGGAAGGCATGCAACGCGCCATGGCAAGGGCGGCTGAGGCAGAAAGAGAAAGGAGGAGCAGAATAATCGCAGCAGAAGGAGAATTGCAGGCGGCAGAGAAACTAACGCAGGCAGCAAAGATAATTGCAAGTGAGCCAGCAGCCATACAATTGCGAACTTTACAGACGCTGGCGGAGGTGTCGGCTGAAGGAACAACAAAAATATTCTTCCCATTCCCGCTGGATATATTAAAAGCATTTATGCCAGAGAAAAAGGAAAAGAAAGATTAAAGGTTAAGTATAAACACTTCTCTTTCCACCCTCTCGCATTTACCATTGGTTGCACAGGCTTCGACGCCTATCCTGCAATTTCCCCTGATGTTCTCATCCCACACCCATGAATATGGGGGCGTGTCATCAACATATTTTAACTCATTGTTTATGTAGAATCTTACCACCTTCAGTTTTCCTTCTGGCTCAGTTGATGCTGCAGCTTCAATCGTTATCCTTCC
>CAZTDS010000039.1:5218-11039 GCA_964612535.1 uncultured Thermoplasmatales archaeon | reverse complement strand
CCTATTTCTCCAGAAAATCTTGCGGAGTGGAGAGAATTTTATGCTCATACTACCATTTCAGCAGGCGTTGATGTAACATTCAAAATATTAAATGCAAGCAATAACGAGGTGATATGCAATATAAGTTATGAAGAGGCAGAAAATGGCTATAACATTTCATTCATTAACTCATCTTCAATAAAATTGTGTGCAGAATTTACATATAATGGTTCTGGAACCGCCACATTGCATGAATGGGGTGTTTCATGGATAGCCGCTTACTATTCACATGGCTATCTCATATCCTGCATTCATGATACAGGCAATGCAACAGATTTTGCGACCATTTCATGGAATGCCACACTGCTTAACAAAACTTCAGTGAAATTTCAGATAGCAAGCTCCATCGATGGCATAAACTGGACAGAATTTGTTGGTCCAGATGGAAGCAATTTAAGTTACTATATCTCCAGTGGGGAGGAAATATGGAATGGGCATGATGGTGCAAGATATATCAAATATATTGCTTATCTGGAAACTTCTCAGCCTTCAACAACTCCTGTGCTACATGATGTTACAATATCATATTATGGAGGTGGATGATGCTCATAAAGGGAAAATTTAACAAAACAGCAAATATGAAAAATGTAATCGGCAACCTTATATTCGTTGTTATCCTCATTATTATAATTGCGAGATTTGCAACTGTTTTTAATGGAGCAACATTTCCTGCAAATGTTATTGCCTCCTCTTCCATGGAGCCAGTGCTTAAAAAAGGAGATATTGTTATCTGGATACCCGCCTCAATGGATGACGTAAAGGAAGGAGACATTGTTGTTTATAGAAGCATATATGGGCACATTGTTATCCATAGAGTTGTAGAGAAGCGTGACGGGGGCCTTATTACAAAAGGCGATGCAAACAATTACACTGATCAATCAGGCCCGCATGTGCCAGAACCGACAGTAAGGCAACAGAACCTCCTTGGAAAAGTCATCATGGTTAAAAATCTTCCCATAAAAATCCCCTTTATAGGTAATTTCTGGCTTTTGTTGAAGGATATTGCAGCTGTGCTGGCGGAGCCTCTTCGCTATAGCCATGGAAATGGGGAAAAATTCGTTATATTCCTGCCTTTTATATTCTCCCTCTCGCTCTTCATGCTACTCATTATTTTCTGGTTGCCAAATGGGAAGAGCGAGGAGCAAAAACTTCATGAACTTATTTTGGGGCCTGATAAAATTTCTGCTGCACAACTTTTGCGTTATATCTTGCTTATATTCGTTCCTTTTCTTCTCCTATCCTCCTTTTTTGCCTATGATTCTATGGAGGTTAATGGAAAAAAAGAGTTCCCTGTTTTCAATCCATCATTGCTTAGCGTAAAGGGATTTTCATTTATTGAAGGTGGAAATGCAAGCACAGAAGAAAAAATATTCAAGCTTAAGGGGGGAGAGGTAAGGATGATAGGAATAAATGGAGAAGGTGGTAAGGTTTTTATTTATTCATCTCCCTACTGGCTTCTTATTCCAGATAAAATAATGAACACCTTTTATTCATTGGGAGCCGAGACAGCTGTATGCCTTTCATCCCTTCTTGCCGCTCTTATAATGTCTATCCTCACCTTCTTTCTACTCATTTCAATATCTTTTATTATGGAAAAGATTATCTTGTTCCGCTCCTATGTTTCCTTTCTGGCTCTTAAACACCATGTAAAATTTATATCGATTTACAGAATAATTGCGAGAATAAAAAGCAAAATAAATATATTCGGTGAGCAGATGAAGAATATGCTTATTTGGATGGAGGCTCTTAGTGGAAGCAATAAGAGGGTGCTCATACTTTCTTTGTCCACCATAGCTTTTCTTCCTCTCATTATAAAAGGTGCCATAGGTCTTCTCTACACTCTCTTCCTCTCCTCAATTACACTCTCTATACTCATTTATTTTGCGGGGTGCAGATTTAAAAATGAGATCGCTTTTGCCGCTTTAATTTCCTCGGCAACCATTTCTTCTGCTTTTATGTTTAAAATATTTTATTATGGCGAGGAAACATTTGTTGCATTCCTTCAATATATTGCCATCTTTTTCATTCTCTTACTTCTTATTTTCTTTTTGCAATTTATGATAATGCTCCTCTTCATTGCATTATTTCATTTAATCAGAGAGAAATTTGATCCCGCAGCTTTACTGGAGGTGTGCGATATATGAATGGATACTGGAAAATCAGGAGGGCTATAATATCCTTAAAAAGAAGAATAAGATTCTGGCTTGATAAGAGAAAAAGAGCGGAAAAGAGAATAGTTGGATTGCCTGTTTATTTCGAAGATACTGGCGAGAGAGTAGGAGTGGTAAAGAAAGTAATAAGGAATAGCATTGGAGAAGAAATAGGATATGAAATAGAGGATGAAAGCGGCAGGACCCTTTACTTTCCATCTGATGCATTTGAAAAGAGCAAAAGAGGGCTTATTTTTGCTCCACTATGGTATTCAGAAGGTTTAAAACTTGTTGCTGAACTTGAAGCCAAAACGAAAATGCCAGACATTCATGAACTTATTCTGCAGGGTGAGACAGGAAAGGAAGAAATGTATAGAATGTTGGTTAAAAATTATCCAGAAATAAGAAAATATGTGGAAGAAGTTCTTTTATTGAAAGAATCTCTAATGAGTAGAATAAATGACTTGGAAATGAAAATTTTAAAGTTGAGGAAGGAACTCGTTGAGTTATCTGGGAAAAGATTGTTAAAAGAGATTGGAAGAAAAGAATTTGCTGAAAAGGTTATAGAGGCAAGGAGAGAAATAAGAATTGCAGAAATAGGAATAAAAAGATGCAGAGAATTGCTGCTCAGAATAGATAAAATACCCTTCCTACCGAAAAAGCTGGAAGAGGAGGAATTCATAAGCATAAGAAAACTACTTCATAGTATTCCAGTAGGCGTCGTTATACTCGATGAAAATTGTAGAGTAATCGGTGCTAACGAACATGTGGAAGCAAAATTTGGATACAGCAAAGATGAGATGGTGGGCAAATATTTCACTGAATTTGTCGTTGTTAAGGATAGGGAAAGAATAATGGATGCTAATGAAAGGATATTTGAGGGGAGCGAAGGCGAAGAAATTGAATTCGAGTTTGTTGATAGTTATGGGGTGCACCATATATTGTATGGACGTTTCACCGGCATGTCTCAGAATGGAGAGAGAATAAGTGTGCTGGCTCTTCAATCCAAAGAAGAGGCAAAGGGATTGAGGAAAATATTTTCAGAAAGAGTTGCACATCTTTTCCTAAATCCTCTTTCAATTGCTCAGGGATATCTGCACCTGCTAAATGAGGAGAAGTATGGAGAGCTTACTGAAGAGCAGAAAAAACAACTTGTGGCAATAGAAAAAAGTCTGAGGCGAATAGAAAAACTGGTGAAGGAAACGATAAAATTGCAACCATGATGTGCCCGGGGAGGAGCGACTCCCTCCTCACTTTTCAGAGGAGCCGGTTTTCCCCGGACAATGTTTATATACAATAACTTTTATAAGCTTTGCATTAATTTAGCTCATGAAAAAGTTTGTTCCTCTGGTTGCTCTTCTTTTTATACTTCCCTCTTACGCTACAGGCTGGAATGGAGGGGCGAGACAGGAGCAGGAAATTTCAATTTCCTTTGCCATCGATACAAAAGGCAGCGGATATTCAATTCCGGCAGGCATTACATTCGTAATGGGGCGCCATATGGTGCTATGGTATTATGAGGACGGATACACAAAATCATTCATACCCGATTTTGAAGTAAATGGCAAGCAGGTCGGCGTCGGCATACTCCTACTCGGCATATGGAAAGCTCCAATAGTGTCCCAGCAACCGGGAGAAATAACGGGCGTGGGTGTGGGTATCGTTGTTATTTTCACCAATTATTCATACTGAGCCGCTTCGTCTATCAACTCTTTTACTTCTCCATCTTTTATAAAGACGGGATGAGAGATTATTGACCTTCTGCAGCAATATCTTCTCACACCAAGCTCATCAAGCACTTTTTTTGGTTCCTCGCCTTCCAGATAAACTCTCTTTTTATACTCCTCAAAAATTGATGCAAGCACTTTTCCGCATGTGAAACATCTTACTGGCATTATCATCTTGCTCACCTGTATGATTTCTGCTTTCTCTTTCTGGCCCCTCTTCCGAGCTGTTTCTTTGGCTCCTTGCGGCGGGTGTCGCTCACAAGCAATGCTCTATCATATTCCATGAAAATTTTCTTTAGTTCTTCGTCGCCAGTAAATTCTGCGAGGGCTTTTGCTATCGCTGTTCTCGCTGCCTCAGCCTGGCTCACTGGTCCGCCTCCTTCTACTCTAACTCTTATATCAACTTTTTTGCTGTATTTTTCTGCGAGTTGAAGTGGCTCCGCCATTATCTGGCGGAGATATTCTGGATAGGTAAGTAAATTGAGTTTGTTTATTTTAACCACACCTTTTCCTTTACTAACATAAGCACGTGCAACTGCACTTTTTCTTTTGCCCGAAGCAACAACTACTTCTGCCATTTTATCCCCAGATATTCTGATAATTCTTTTAGGGTTATATAATTTATTGATTTCTGAAATTCAATCTTTTCTATTTCCTTGTCCTTTAGCTCATCAGGTATCCCGATGAATACTTTAAGTCTTTTATAAGCATTCCTTCCTTTCGGCTGCTGATATGGCAACATGCCCCTGACTGTCCTCTTCAAAATCATATGGGGCATGCGGGGGAAATATGGTCCTTTCCTCTTCGTCCCTCCTATTTCCCTCTTCTTCTTATATCTCGCCACTATTTCATCCTTGCTTCCAGTTATTATCGCATTTTCCGCATTAACAATAAAAATTTCCTCCCCATTAAGCAAGCGTTTTGCAACAATTGAAGCAAGCCTTCCTATTGGGGCATCTGTAGCATCTATTACCGCCATTTAACCACCTATAATCCTAACATTACTTCCTTTAGGATTCTTTTCAATTAATTCAATGATTGTATAACATTTTCCACCTGCTTTTTCAATTTTTTCCCTTGCCGTCTTGGAAAATTTCCATGCTGCTACTTCTATTTTACCTGCCTCGCCCATTCCGAGCACCTTTCCAGGTACAAGAGCTATCTCTCCTTCCTTCAGATGTTTCGCAATTTTACCCACATTCACCTCAGCCCAATTTTTGACTGGCTTCTCAAGCTTCTTAGCCACTGCTTTCCATATTGCCGCCTTGTGGCGTCTCGCCGCTTCATAAAGCACATCGATGGTTCTGATGAGTTGTGGATTCGTCTTTTTTCTTCTCATTGGAAGGAAGTATAAGCAAGTGTTTTATAAGATTTATGCTTCATGAGGCGGAATTTTTTATCTAAAAATGGCATATGGAATTTCTATGCACTCATTGTCGATAAGGCGGAAAGATTTCATCTGCTTTTCTATTGGATCTACAACAATTGATGCATGAAATGGTTGATTGAAATATTTTCTCTGCGTTTCTATATCAATGGACGACATGAAACTTGTATAGCCTAAATGCGAGTGATACCAGCCAACAATCACATATTCATAATCTATCTCGTCGAGTTTATCAAAAATTTCCTCATATGCCTCCTTGCTAAATCTTACATAAACTGGCGATGCATCCAAGGAAGCGGTGACGGCATCATGAACAACAGAATATATGCCATTCCACTGCCTTACATCTCCAATAAGAAAACCCATTGCCTCCTTGCCATGGAGAGCCATCTCATAGCAGTGCTTCAAAAATTTGTGACAAGCTTTCTCCCTTATATAAAAGTCAAGTTCTCCTCGCCACCTACTTTCCACTTTTTCCTCCTCTGCCCTCCTCCTTTCTCCCATTACAGCAAAACCAT
>CAZTDS010000039.1:0-5208 GCA_964612535.1 uncultured Thermoplasmatales archaeon | reverse complement strand
ACCATATATTTCGCAATATCGTCTTTTCCATATTCAAAAATAATGTTGGGAGGCGGCGGCTGTATCTTGTATTTCTTTTTTTCCTCTCCACTAATCTTTACCATTTTCAATTATGCGTGGCTTATGCCTCCTCTCCTCTGGCATTTTTGGAGGAGTATAGGGGTGCCTGTTAAAGTATTCTGCTGCTCTTGTGCAGGCATCTGTTTCAAAAGGGCTTTGAGGGTTGGGGTTGCTAAGCAGTATTTCCAGACCTTTTATAAAAGCCAATAAATTGGATTTAAAAGACCATCCATCAAGCAATTTTGTGCATACATAGCCACCATCTTCTGGAGGCATTATGTTGGGATGAAATATGCTGCTTTTCCACCTAACTATGGGTGTTTGATATGGATAATCCTCAGTTATTATTATCTTGAGTTTATGGGTGTATCTATGCCCCACCTTTCCATCCCGCCATACCGGGCCGGGTGTATCCACGAGTGTAACATTTATTTCCAGCGGAAGTTTCTCAAATTTTGGGTCAGATACGACAAAATGGTGTTTGAGATTGCGTTTGCATTCTTTAAGCTCATTCTTTATCCTCTTTATTAAAATATCTTTCGGTAGAGGCATTTAACCTCCTTCCGGATCAGGGATAAGCTCTATAACATCTCCATCCTGCAAGTTTGCATCCTCAACAGTGAGTTCTGCCTGCAAAATTTTCTTTCCCAGTCTTATCACATAAGCCCCGGGATTCTTTTTCCAGTAATTTGCTGCCTCCTCTATTATTTCCTCTATGGTGTTATCTTCCTCAACTTCCATATTTATTCTGTTACCTGTTTCAGCATCTTTAACAATGATTTTCATAATACTTCACCAATTTGTAATAACTATATATTTTAAAAATATTGCTACGCATTATTCCGAGCATTTATTTCATGCATCAGGGCAAATATGCCACCAATGATGGATGGAATGAGATATGTAATTATGTAGCCAGATAAAGATATGGCAACAGCTATTTCGGGAGATACGCCATAAATGGCAAGGAGTTGAATTAAAGCCCCTTCTCTTGTGCCCAACCCGCTAATTGTTATCGGAATCATTCCTATAAGAGAAGATATTGGATAAATCAAAACGAAATGAAGGAGCGGAATATCTATGTTAAATGAAAGTGCTACAATGTAAATTTGCAGAAAGAAAAGAAAGTAGCTAAAGATTTCTATAATCAGAGGAATGAGTAGCGAGGAAATGGGAGGTATATCCTCATAAAATGCATCAAATTCTCTGGCTATGCTTTCTTTCATTTTTTCTGGAACGAGTATTTCATAAACAATACGAAAGATTTTCTCACTCCTCCCTTTTTCCCTGAAGAATATCGCCGTTGCAAACAGAAGCAGGAAAAATGCAAGGAGCAGGAAAAATAGTTGAGGGTAATATCTTGATAGAAGGAAAGCTCCAAACAGGGCCAGAATGAAGAGGGAGAAAAACTCCATGAGTTGATCGATTATAACATTTGATGCACACTTTCCTAGACATTCCTTGCTTTCATCCCTTAAATAAAAGATCCTTATCCAGTCACCCACCCACAAAGGCGTTATGGTGCCATAAAACAAACCAATCAGGTTTATTTTAATCAATGGTAACAGGGAAATTTTTATCCCTTGCATTTTTGCTATGAGTTGCCATTTATACGTGCTTATCGCTATGCGAGGTATGAAAATGAGGAAGGAAAGAGCAACAAAAACAGGGTTAATTTGTGAGAGGGATGATACGATATTTTCTGCACCGATATCATGAACGATATAAATGAAAATGGCGATGCCAATGAGAGGAAGGAATTTCCTTACTTTTTTTAAATTCCGCATTCTTATGCGAAACATGAAATCAATTATAAAGTTAAGGCCGCTCTGATAGCGTAATACTCATCATTTTTCAGGGGCGGAAGTATTCATCATTGCGGCAGATATATATGCTGCAAGCCTTATAAGTTCTTTCCGAAGAATTTCCTGTATCTTTTCTCCATCCTTTCCCATGAGGAAACGTGCTGCGCCCCAATTTTTTCAACCACAAAGGATGCGACAACAGAGCCAATTCTGCAACAAACTTCCATTTCATACCCCTTCATCAGCCCCACCCAGAAACCGGCTTTATAAGCGTCGCCTGCGCCCGTCGCGTCCTTCATTTTTGCTGGGAGAGAGGGAATTTTTATTTTTTTACTCCTTATAATACTTCCTTTTTTCCCTAAAGTTACTATCACGTTTTTCCCCCTCATATCTATCAATTTTTCCATCTGTTTCATTTCATTTTCATTGCAGAAAATTATTTCGGAATGCTCAATAATGTAGGAGAGGGTTTCCCTGTCAAATCTCTTTAAATCCTGTCCGGGTTCAAAAACTATGAAATCTCCTTTTTCAACCATTTTAACCGCCAGTTCTGGATGGCATGGTGCTATATGGAGGTACTTGGTTTTTATACCCTTCATTTTCCTCATATCTTCTGATGCACCCCAGTAGAAATATATAATCTGCTCCTCACCCACATTAAAAATGTATGCTCTTGCCACTCTTTTCTCGCTTCTATTCAGCAATGTTTTCACTCCTACCCTCTCTAAATATTTTTCATATCTCTTAAAATCTCGGCCAGCAATGCTATAAAGTTTGCTTTTTCCTCCGAGCTTTGCTATTCCAACAGCTATATTTGCCCCTCCCCCTCCATAACACCTTTTCCATTCCTCAATGTATGAAGAAGAGCCTTCTGAAAGATGCTTTGCTACTGTAAATATATAATCGTATGCACAGTGGCCAACTACGGTTATCTCCTTCATATGTTAAAGATGAGGATATCCATTTCCTGCTCCGCCTGCTTCTCTTCACCATAGCCGACAACTTTTATTGTATGTCTTCCAAATAATGTTTCATCTATGGTCCAGGTAAATGGTTCTTCTGTGGCTGTGTATTTAAGCTCTCCATCAATGTAAAATTCTACTTTCTCCACGTTATATGCTGTGACTTCAATATCTATTTTACCAAATACGAGTGTATTGCCAAATAATGTTTTCATTATTTCGCTATTACCAATATACATATAGCCAGCAACTGGCTTTTCTATATACACAATGGGTTCTTCAGATAAGTAGCCCCCTATTTTAAGAGATGGATCCCCGAAAAGCTCCCACTCCTCAATGGTTTTGTAATGTATGGCGCTGTCCATTGGCTGCGTATTTATGTATGTTGTAATTGAGTCACCCCACATCTCACCAACATACTTTCCTATACCAAAATTTTTGCACAGCAGCACATCCATATACCCTCCCAGTCCATATGTGGCATATTTTCCTATATAACCCCAGGATAAAGCGGTGGCGGCGAAGCTTGCTATGCCCCCTCCATTGCTCACTTTTACCATCTGCCATGCAAGGCAGAGTCCCTTATCAAATTGACCGCATTCACATGCACTTAGTATTACAACTGGCAATTTTTGCCCGTTTGCAAATGTTGTCACATCTGTAACATCAAAACCAATCCATGTTTTGAAATCATTTGGTGGATGTGTGGCCCAGCTTAGGCGATTTCCATGCCCTTCAAAATTGAAGAGTGCCGCACCTTCTCCAAACTCCTTCTTTATTGAAGATTTGCTCAATGTGCTATCGGAAGTAAAGAGAAATGTTTTTGTGAAATCATTCAAATATGAAAATGCCTTTTCCTTAACAATCTCGCCTTCATAAACTCCTTCATCATCTTTGTGGCTGTCTCCTCCGCAACCCACCGCTTCCTCCATCCACGGCTGCAGCGCCGGAGCCGTGCTTTCATATGTAATTATTTTGTTGATGACTGTCTCAAGCTCCGCCTCGCTTCCACACACAATTCGCCCTATATAAACATCTGGATATCCATCTATTTCATCTTTCTCACCATTATGGTTGTACTCACCATAATATCTGTTATTGTTTGTATCCCAGCTACTGAATTGAGCATTTGCATCATATATGTCTGCATAATATAAGTCGCTGACAAATTTTACTTCCTCTCCATCATAAGCATATGAATATCTTACTGGAACTTTATACTGATTGCCAACGAGCAGAACATATTTTATGCCATAGTGATCGAGAGCATATTTTATTGCATATTTTATTTCCTCTGCCTCATCCCTACCCATGTAACTTGAATATATCTCCTCAGTATCCATTATTATCGTTTTTATTCCTCTCGCCTCTTTATGTTCCTTCAATGGCTGCAATTCATCTCTCCATTCAGAAGGAGCTATGATAAGCAAATCATATTCGCCATTGCTCATCATTCCCCTGCCTAACTCATAATCTATGCTAACATCAAAATCTTCAGCATAGATTATTTCATTTCTCACTGCATTGTAACGCATTGGATATACGAAAATGGAAAGGAAAACAACATGTTCTCCATCTTTAATTCCTGCTCCCACTCTATAATCAAACCATTTCTCAGGATAAAAAACATCCTGCGAATATATCTCTCCTTCCTTCGCCTCACCATTTCCTCTGCCATTGAGAGGCAAAGGAGGAGGGGAAGGCATTATCTTTCTGTCAATCTCTATTTTTCCAACATTTTTTACTTTAACATCCACGCCTTTTATTTCTGTTCCAAATGGAAAAACATATGTTTTTGTGAAATAAGGCATGAGAGGATATCCCTCCCTCATTTCATAACTTGCATTTTCAATATAAGGAATGAGATATCCATTGCTTTCAATGAAGTGTATGTTGCCGCTTCCCGAAG
Organism: uncultured Thermoplasmatales archaeon; assembly: GCA_964612535.1. Lineage (GTDB taxonomy): Archaea > Thermoplasmatota > E2 > UBA202 > JdFR-43 > JdFR-43. The sequence goes on along the minus strand of CAZTDS010000039.1, from coordinate 472 downwards.
AGAAATTTATACTCAGTCCACTCAAAACTAGGGCAGCCGAAACAACAAGAGCAATCCTGTATTTCATGTCAATTGAAGTGTTTTGTTGTATTTAACTTTTTGCGAGCATTCTTTCGAGACGGTGTGCAACTTTTTCCATCTCAGAAAATCTCGCATGAGAAAATACCTTTGCTATCTCCTTTCCAAGTATGAATATGGCTTTTTTATGCGCATTTTTGGATTTATGAACATGGTGTGGTAAAACTCCAAGCTGCTCATATTCCCTAAACGCTCCGTTTAATTCCATCTGCCTTTCCAGTTCGTTCTTAATTTGAACGAACAGGGTATGCAGCTGTATCAACTCCTCTTTTTGCATCCCCACCCCTCCAAGAGTATAATACATAGGGTATTTTTAAATCTTTCTATTGTTGTAAAGATGGGGGGGCTAAAAAGTTTTAAATAAAATTTTAACAATACCGTTGTGGATATCCTC
>CAZTDS010000038.1:0-11209 GCA_964612535.1 uncultured Thermoplasmatales archaeon | reverse complement strand
CTCCGGAAATGCTTACCTTTATTATTGGTGCTGGAAGAGTAGCGAAATAAATATCTCGGTTGCCATTTCTTGTATCTACCCATACAATGCCAGTGCTGCATATATCAACAGCATGCTCCTCCATTGAAACACTTCCATCTGCATCATTTACTTGCTCTGGCTCGCTCCAGGTTGCTCCGCCGTCCTCGGATTTTACGAGGTACAAGTTATTGTTCTTCACATATACAACATACAACGTGTTGCCTGCCGCATATATTGCTGGATACAAATCATCTGCTGTTGGATCATCAGCTACAGTTACCTTTGTCCATGTTTCTCCATTGTCATTTGAATATTTCATATAGATGCCGTAGTTACCATAGACATTTTCATTTGTGCAGTATACTACATACACATTGCTGCCCACAGCATCTGCATCTGGGTATCTGCAATCATACAGGTCGCTCTCGTCCAGATAGAACTGCCATTCCGTGAATTCTATATCTGGTTCTACCAGTGGGTCTATCTTCTTATATACGAGTTTATAATGGCTGCCATCGAAATAACTCCATACAAGATGCATGTATTGGGGAGCATTTGCCATTGTTGGATAACTTGCAGGTGCTGTTGTCAGGCGTGACTGAGCATCGAAGTAAAAAACGCCTGATAGGTCAGGATATGTTGTGTATGCAAGGATTGGACAATCTGGAATATCATAGTCAGCATACCTTTCATGAAATACCCTCATTGAAGTGAATGCTGTTCCATAGTCTTTATTTTCATACCAGCAGTCATCATCTACATAGCAGTATTTGAAGTCAGTTTCATCCTGTGGAACCCATGTATATACTTCCCAAGTTGCTGCATCTGTAATATCTGGTATAAGGAAGAATCCGCTTGTTTCCTGAGCCACATCAAGGAATTCTCCAAATATACCTGTGAATGCATCAACAGTTACCTTTCCAGTATCTGCATACATCTCCATGCCATCAAGCTGTAGTACAGCGCCTTCCCATGTATTTCCGTCTGCAGAATATGCAATGCCGAAATCGCCATCTATCTGGCTATACTGCACGGTATATGTTACAACCATATAGCCCTGTGGATCTACAGTAATAAATGGCAGATATTCCTCATCCTCTGTAGCAACTACAGGAACATTTCCCATTGTTGTTGCTGATGTTGCAGGCGTGGATAATTTTAATAGATTGGGCTGAACCTTTACTGCACCCTCAAAATTCATTCCTGTTTCGCTGGCGTTTCCAAAGTTTATTGCAGATATAGCCGTTGCTATCAACAACACCCCAATTAATACAGCTTTTCCTTTCATCTTATGCCTCCAATGATATAATGTGGGAAGTGTTTATAAATTTAATCATTTGGTTTTGGATACAGCCAAAAGTGCTTTTCCTCCGCCTATCAAAGGTTGCAATAACATGCTCATTTGGTTTTAAAAAACAAAGCTTATTCGAAGCCGTCGGGAAATTTTGTGAAGAGATGCATTTATCTTCACTTTAAGCCAAGCTTATGCTTGCTTATTCAAAAAGCATATATATGGAAAATGCTTTCACCATCCCGCAAATGAAATCCAACAGAAAAAAATTTATATATGGCGGTATATGCAACAGTGGGGAAGGGCCTGTAGCTCAGCTAGGTAGAGCACCTGGCTTTTAACCAGGTGGCCAGGGGTTCGAAAGCCTGTTTGCGAGCAAACAGGCTCGAAAATCCCCTCAGGCCCATATGACCCACAAAATTAAAATATGTGGGCTGATAATAAGGGGTAGGAAAGATGAAAATGGATATATTGAAGCACAAGCTCGTGCCGCATCACGAGATTTTAAAAGAGGAGGAAGTAGAGAAATTATTGAAAACCTATGGGATCAAAAAGGAGCAACTCCCAAAAATATTAATTGATGATCCTGTAGCAAAGGCAATAAATGCCAAGGAAGGAGATGTTATAAAAATTGTTAGGAAGAGTCCAACTGCTGGCATAAGTGTGGCGTATAGAGTTGTAACAAAGGAGATAATATGAGAGAAGTAATAGATGCTTTTTATAGGGAGAGGAGTATAGTAAATCATCAGATAGCCTCCTATAATGATTTCTTGGAAAGAAGGCTGCAAAATATAGTGGATTCCACAAGAATAGGAGAAGGAGAGGGACTGGAGAGAGGCTACATCCATCCAGAAATAGAAGGATATAAAGTGAAGCTGGGAAGAATAAGGGTTGGAAGACCGATGGTAAAGGAGGCGACGGGCGAGGAACATCCCATAATGCCCATGGAAGCGAGGCTGAGAGATTTAACATATGAAGCACCAGTATTTCTTGAATTTATTCCAGTAATAGATGGAAAATTAAGAGATGATTTGGCAGAGGAGGCAAAAATAGGGCATTTGCCCATAATGGTGAAATCCAAAAAATGCAATATATCTCGAGAGGCAATGGAGGAGGAGGCAGGGAGAAAGCTGAGCGATGAAGAATATGAGAAAAAGTTGATAGAGGCACAGGAAGACCCGCTTGACCCGGGAGGATATTTCATAATAAATGGCACAGAAAGAGTTTTGATAACCCTTGAAGATTTGGCATCAAATAGAGTGCTTACAGAAAAAACAAATAGATATGGATATGAGGTTGAAACTGCTCAGGTTTTTTCACAGAGAGAGGGTTTCAGAAGCTTAATCGTCGTTGAAAAGAGAAAGGATGGCATACTGATGACTACCCTGCCAAATGTTGCCAGCCAGATACCTCTCGTTATAATTCTCAAAGCTCTTGGTTTGGACAATCCAACGATATTTGACAATATGGCTTCATATCCTGAAACGGAAGTATTCGTTCTCGCCAATATAGAGGCGTGCGAAGAAGAATATGAGGTAAGGACTGAAGAGGATGCCATAGATTTTATTGGTAAAAAAATAGCTGGAGGGCAGGCAAAAGAGTATAGGAGAGAAAGGGTGAAAGAGCTCCTGGATAGAACCATACTGCCTCACCTTGGCAATGAAACAAAAGACAGGATAAGAAAGGGCATTTTCCTCGCCAGGATGGGGGAGGCGGTGCTGGAGCTGGCGCTCGGGTATAGAAGGGAGGATGATAAAGACCATTACGCCAACAAACGCCTCAAGCTTGCAGGAGACTTAATGGAGGATTTATTCAGAGTTGCTTTTGTTGCACTGTGCAAGGATTTAAAATACCAGCTGGAGCGTTTGTATGCAAGGGGTAAAACTCTGGAGGAGTTGAAGATAAAGCCTCATGTAAGGCAGGATGTATTTGACCAGCGCATCCATCATGCCATGGCTACAGGTAACTGGGTTGGTGGAAGGACTGGAGTGAGCCAGTTGCTCGACAGAACATCAAATCTTTCAACAATAAGCCATTTGAGGCGTGTTACCTCGCCACTAACTCGCTCACAGCCACACTTTGAGGCAAGGGATTTGCACTCAACACACTGGGGAAGGCTTTGCCCAAATGAAACGCCAGAAGGACCCAACTGTGGACTCGTTAAGAATCTTGCCTTAATGGTTGAAATATCAGAGGGTTATCCGGAAGAGGAGGTGGAAAAGCAGCTTCGCAAACTTGGAGTAATGGAGGTTAAGAAGGGACTGAAAGGAGCGAGAGTATATTTGAATGGTGACCTAATTGGCATTCACCCGGATGGAAAGAAGCTTGCTGAAGAATTAAGGGAAAAGAGGAGGCGAGGAGAGATAGACAGGGAGATAAACATATGCTATTATGAGGACAGCAATGATGTTGTTGTCAATTGCGATGCTGGAAGAGTTAGAAGACCTTTATTTGTTGTAAAGGATGGAAAATTACTCTATACAAAAGAGATGAGGGAGAAAGTAAAGAAAGGAGAGCTTTCATGGAGTGACTTGATAAACATGGGCGTCGTCGAATACATAGATACAGAGGAGGAGGAAAACGCATATATTGCATTGCGTGAAGAAGATTTAACGCCCGAGCATACTCATATGGAAATCGATCCCCTGTGCATCCTTGGTGTGGGAGCAAGTTTAGTGCCATATGCAGAGCATAACTCATCGCCCCGTATCACCATGGGAGCAGGAATGGGCAAGCAGTCGCTCGGCTTTGCAGCAGCCAACTACAGAAAAAGACCGGATACACGTGGCCATCTCCTTCATTATCCACAGGTGCCTATTGTCAAAACCCATTCTGCCAAGTATATAAACTTCCATCGCCGCCCTGCTGGGCAGAATTTTGTTGTGGCGGTTTTGAGCTATCAGGGATATAACATGGAAGATGCCCTTATTATGAATAGGGCTTCCATAGATAGAGGGTTGGCAAGGAGCACATTCTTCCGAACATATGCGGCGGAGGAGCAACGCTACCCAGGAGGACAGGAGGATCATTTTGAAATTCCTGATCCTGAGTGCAGGGGAGTGAGGAGTGAAGAGGCTTACATTCATCTGGCAGAAGATGGTATAATAACGCCTGAATGCGAGGTGAAAGGAGGGGATGTTTTAATTGGAAAAACATCTCCGCCTCGTTTCCTTGAAGAGCCAACAGATGTGCTTGTGCCCCAGAAAAGAAGGGAAACATCGATAACTGTAAGACATGGAGAGAAGGGATATGTTGATAACGTTGTGCTATCAGAAACTCTAAGCGGTGCGAGAATGGTAAAGATAAAGGTGAGGGATGAGAGAATACCTGAGCTTGGAGACAAATTTGCATCGAAACATGGGCAGAAGGGAGTGCTTGGCTTGATTGTGGATCCAGAAGATATGCCATTTACTGAGGATGGCATAGTGCCAGATTTAATAATTAATCCTCATGCTATTCCGAGCAGAATGACTGTCGGCCACGTTTTGGAAATGATTGGAGGAAAGGTTGGCTCGATGGAGGGACGCTTCATAGATGGAACCCCATTCTCTGGTGAGGCTGAGGAGGCATTGAGAAAGGCACTTGTTAAAAACGGCTTCAAACATAATGGCAAGGAAGTTCTTTACGATGGAGAGACGGGTAAAATGTACCTTGCCGACATATTCGTTGGAGTGATTTATTACCAGAAACTGCATCATATGGTAGCGGGTAAAATACATGCAAGGAGTAGAGGTCCTGTGCAAATACTTACAAGACAGCCAACTGAAGGAAGGGCAAGAGAAGGCGGTTTGAGATTTGGAGAGATGGAGAGAGATTGCTTAATAGGACATGGAGCATCAATGACCATAAAGGAGAGGTTGCTTGAAGAATCTGATTTGACCATACAGTATGTTTGTGAGAATTGCGGTCATATAGCCTTCAAAACAAGGAGGGGCTTCTTAAAATGTCTGTTGTGCGGTGACGATGCAAAAATAAGTCCAGTTGAAATGAGTTATGCCTTCAAGTTATTGCTCGAAGAGCTTCAATCACTCATTATTGAGCCAAAACTTGTATTGAGGAGGTTGGTGTAAATGATAACCACGTCAAAGAAAGAGATAGATAAAATCGTCTTTGGCTTGCTTTCCCCAGAAAAAATAAGGAAGATGTCAGCAACCCGTATTATTACACCCGATACATATGATGAGGATGGTTTCCCCATAGAAATGGGCTTAATGGATACTCGCCTTGGTGTAATAGAGCCTGGCTTACGCTGCAAAACATGCGGGCAGCGTGTAAAAGATTGCCCGGGTCATTTCGGCCATATAGAACTGGCAATGCCTGTCATCCATGTTGGATTTGCAAAAATAATCTATGCCATTCTCAAATCAACTTGTCGTGGCTGCGGAAAATTATTGCTTGATGAAAAACAGCTGGAGAAGTTAAGGAAACTTTATAAGAAGGCTGTTGAAAGAGGAGAAAATACCTCCTATTTTGTTAAAGAAGTCGTGAAACTTGCAAGTAAAGTTACGCATTGTCCATACTGTGGAAGGGAAAAATTGCCGATAGAATACGATAAGCCAACAACATATAGGGAAGCAGGGCACAAAATGACCCCATCTGAAGTGAGAGAATGGCTGGAGAAGGTAAGCGAGGAGGTGGGCGACGATTTACGCCTCCTTGATATAAATCCTGAGGTTGCCCGCCCTGAATGGATGGTTTTAACTGTGCTGCCTGTGCCTCCCGTGACAACACGCCCCTCCATCACACTTGAGACAGGAGAGAGGAGCGAGGATGATTTAACTCATAAGTTGGTGGATATAATAAGAATAAATCAGCGTCTTCAGGAGAACAGAGATGCTGGAGCGCCCCAGCTAATCGTCGAAGATTTGTGGGAACTCCTGCAATATCATGTGACAACATATTTTGATAATCAAACGAGCGGAATTCCACCAGCCCGCCACAGGAGCGGGAGGGCTTTAAAAACTCTCGCCCAGCGACTTAAAGGAAAGGAGGGGAGATTCAGGAGCAATTTATCTGGTAAAAGAGTGAATTTTTCCGCCCGTACTGTTATATCACCTGATCCCAACATCAGCATTAATGAAGTGGGGGTGCCAATTGTTGTGGCAAGGGAACTAACGGTTCCGATAAGAGTCACACCTTACAATCTTGAGGAAATGAAGGAGCTTGTGAGACGAGGACCAAATCCGAAGCCGCCGGCTGGAGTTGTTTATATTCCTGGCGTGAATTATGTTATACGCCCCGATGGAAGAAGAATAAGAGTAACGGAGGAAAATGCTGAGAATGTTGCTGAAAGGCTTGAGACAGGAGCAATAGTGGAGAGGCAGCTTCAGGATGGAGATATTGTTCTTTTCAACAGACAGCCTTCATTGCACCGCATGTCAATGATGGCTCATAAAGTTAAAGTGTTGCCATACAAAACATTCCGTCTCAATCTTGCAGTATGCCCACCATACAACGCTGACTTTGATGGCGATGAAATGAATTTGCATGTACTGCAAACAGAGGAATCGAGGGCGGAAGCAGAGATTTTGATGAAGGTGCAGGAGCATATACTAAGCCCAAGATTTGGCGGCGCAATCATTGGCGCCATCCATGACCATATATCTGGCTGTTTCCTGCTCACATACAAGCAGCGAGAATTCAGCAAAGACGATGCCATGCGAATTCTGGCGGCGGCGGGCTATAGGGGAGAAGTTAAGGAGAGGATGAATGGCAAGGAAATTTTCAGCAAAATATTGCCCGAAGGATTGAATCTGGAATATAAAGCTAAAGCCTGTATTGGATGTGCAACTTGCGTTAAAGAAAAATGTCCATATGATGCATATGTCATAATAAAGGATGGTAAGTTACTTCATGGAGTTATAGATGAAAAGAGCATAGGAGCATTTAAGGGAGTAATTATAGAATACATAACAAGGAAGTTTGGAAATGATGCTGCAAGAGATTTCATAGATAGGGTTACAAAACTTGGCATCGCCGCCATAATGGTAATTGGTTTTACAACAGGTATAGATGATGAGGATATACCTGAGGAGGCAAAATTACAGATAAATGAGCAACTTGAGAAGGCAAAAAGGAAGATACAGGAGTTAATCAAAGCATATGAGGAAGGCGAGTTGGAGCAGATTCCTGGAAGAAGCCTTGAAGAAACGCTGGAAATGGAAATAATGCGCGTTACGGGAAGAGCAAGAGACCAGACGGGAGAGATAGCGAGCAAGCATCTGGGTATGGATAACTCTGCTGTTATAATGGCAAGGAGCGGGGCAAGGGGAAGCATGTTAAACTTGTCCCAGATGGCCGGTTGCGTTGGACAACAGGCAGTTAGAGGAGAGCGTATTCACAGGGGCTACAGGAATAGGACTTTACCGCATTTCAAGAAAGGAGATTTGGGAGCAGAGGCGAAAGGTTTCGTATCATCAAGCTATAAGAAAGGATTAACGCCCACAGAATACTTCTTCCATTCCATGGGAGGAAGAGAGGGCTTGGTAGATACGGCAGTGAGAACTTCAAGGAGCGGTTACATGCAGCGCCGCCTTGTCAATGCGTTGGAAAACGTGAGGCTTGAGGATAATGGAACAGTCAGAACAACAACAGGCGAGATAATTCAATTTGTATATGGTGAGGATGGCGTTGACCCAATGAGAAGTGTGAGAGGAAAAGCTGTGGATGTTGATATGATTGTCAGGGAGGTGAAAAATGAGTAAAACAACAGTAAATGCACTCATTAAAAGAGGATTGAGTAAAAAGCTCGCCGAAAAAGTGGCAGAAAAATATACGCTTTCTGCTTTAGAAAAACTTTCAGATGCAAAGATAAAGAAAGAGTTCGGCAAGGATGCCGAAAAGATTCTCAAGGCGCTGGGAAGGGAAGTAAAGAAAGAAGAAAAGGAGAAAGAAAAGAAAAAGAAGAGAAGGGGGAAAGTAAAAGAGAAAGCGAAAAAAATAGAGGGCATAGACGCTATAAAAGAGGAAATTCACAGAATAGTAAAGGAGAAGAATGAGTATCTCCCTTCCGCTGTTATTGAGGAAATTGCAGAGAAGGTTGAGAGAGAAAATCTTACAGATAAGATTGAAGCAATAGTTGAGAGGGCGATAGAAGAATACAATAGCCACCTGATGGACCCATATGAAGCATGCGGGATGGTGGCGGCGCAATCCATAGGCGAACCAGGCACACAGATGACTATGAGAACATTCCACTATGCTGGTGTGGCTGAGATTAACGTAACACTCGGCCTGCCGCGCCTTATAGAAATTGTTGATGCAAGGAAAGATCCTTCTACGCCAATGATGACTGTATATCTTGAGGGAGTTTATAGAGTAAATAAGGAGAAAGCCAAGGAAATTGCAAATAAAATCGAGGTTACCCGCCTCATTAATATTGCAGAGGTAGAAACAGACATAAGCAATATGAAGGTTGTTGTCAAACCAAATGTGAAGTCGATGCAAAGAAAAGACATTACGATGGAGGATTTGCTTGAGGCTCTTAAAAAAGTTAGTAAGGTGCAGATAAAGGAGAAGAAGAATGAAATTGAAATAACTCCTCAGGAAGGAAATGAGAATTATCGAGAACTTCGGAGAATAAGCGAGGAGGTAAAGAATATCAAAATAAAGGGCATTGATGGAATAAGGAGGGCAATAATAAGGAAAGAGGGAGATGAGTATGTGATATATACGGAAGGGAGCAACTTTGAGAAAGTACTTGAAATAGAAGGCGTTGATAAAACACGAACCATAACCAATGACATCCATGCCATATATCATGTGCTCGGCATAGAGGCGGCGAGAAATGCAATAATCAACGAGGCATATTCCACATTACAGGAGCAGGGTTTAAATGTAGATATCCGCCATATAATGCTTGTTGCCGATTTAATGACTGCAACAGGAGTAATACGTCCTATAGGGAGGCAGGGAGTTAGTGGTGAAAAAGGCTCCGTTATTGCGAGAGCTGCGTTCGAAATTACCGTCGACCATCTCCTTGGAGCTGCAAGGAGAGGAGAGGTAGATGAGCTCAAAGGAGTGGCAGAAAATGTTATAGTGGGGCAACCCATTAAGCTTGGCACCGGCTCAGTTGAACTCGCAATAGATGTTAAAAAGTTGAGTAAGATGAAGGTGAAAAAATGATATCGAAGGAAATATTGAGAGCCATATCTACGGGCAAGGTATTGTTTGGTTACAAAATGGCAATTAAAAAGGCAAAAGAGGCGAAAGCATTCATAATATCGAGGGATTGCCCAAAGAAGAATGAAATAATGGAAGCTGCATCAGATAAACCAGTTTATATATACAAGGGAAATAACATGGAGCTCGGCGCTGCCTGCGGAAAGCCGTTTGGAGTGAGTGTTTTAACCATAATAGATGAGGGGAAATCGAATATAATGGAGATTATCAAAGGATAGTATGAAGATAAAACTTACACAACAAGAAATGCATTACATTGCAGTTGCAGAAGTTATGACAGGAGCCACCATTATAGATTGCATAGAGCGGGACAATAGAATAACATTCATTGTTGCTAAAGGAAAGCTGGGAAAGGCGATAGGAAAAGAGGCAAGAAATATCAAAAAGCTGGAAAGCATTTTTAAAAAAGAGGTAAGGTTTGTGGAGTATGATGAGGACAAAAAGCAATTCATAATAAATCTGTTCAAGCCCTTTAAACTGGAAAAGATAGTGATTAATGAGGAGGAGAATAGAGTCAGCGTTGTTGTGAATGCAAGAGATAAAGGAAAGGCAATAGGAAAGGATGGAAGGAATATAAATATTCTGAGAGAGATAGCAAAAAGGCAGCACGGCATTGAAGAAATAAAGGTTCTCTAACCATCCTATTTCTTTGTTATTTTTCTATAATACTCGCTCGCCTCCCTGCACACCTTCTCAAGTAGCTTGTGCCTTATATATTCACTTTTTATAACCTTAAAGAAGAAAGCCTGCAGATTATACGATTGCTTTAGATATTTCCCCATCTTTCTTTTAATTGTTTCATCAAAACCTCTGAAATCAAACTCATTAAAATTTTGTTTTGATGCTTTTTCTATAAAATCTGCAGCGATATTTGCAGCAATCATCGACGGCATTATTCCCTCACCCATAGCTGCATATACATGTGAAGCAGCATCTCCAAGCAAAATAGCATTTTTGCCATATGGTTTGGGGGGCTTGTCCAGCGGCACTGGCGCACCCCGCCATTTCCTTGCCTCTGGATGCTTTGCCTTGAATTTTTTGAATGCTTCCTGAAAATATTTTCTCTTTCCGCTTCCTACTCCAATGTTCCACTTATCTTTTTTTGGAAAATACCATGCATAGCCGTATTTAACAAGGCTATCTCTCAGCACTATGTGGCATTTGTCCATATCATAATCTATTTCCTTGCTATAAGTTTCCACACCCATCCCGCATCTCGGTTTTCTAATGCCTATGTAATCTCTCACTATTGAATAAACTCCATCCGCCCCAACCATAATTTTTGGTTTTATATTTTGAGGTAGAATGACGCCATCTTTTATTTTTTCCACTTTCTCTCCCATTAGTATTTCTCCCTGTTTTTTCGCCTGTTCCGCCAGTTCTTCTTCAACAGCTCTTTTATCGCTAAATGCCAGTGGCATCTCAAGAGATATGGTGCCATATTTTGTATATATATTCGTCTCCCATACCTCTCTTTCAATACCCTTTTTGCTTCCATACATTTCATAAAAATCATAGCCGAGTGTTTTGAGTAAAATTCCTTCACCACATGGCTTTTTGAAAAATTCGGTATGCTCTTCAAAAAGGATAAATGGTATTCCTTTTTCTGCCAGAAATTTTGCTAAACTCAAACCAGCTATGCCTCCGCCAATTATAGCTACATCACATTTCTCCACAACAATATTTTTTCATGCATATTTAAATATGGCGTTGTAA
>CAZTDS010000037.1:2347-11285 GCA_964612535.1 uncultured Thermoplasmatales archaeon | reverse complement strand
AAATCGATCGAAGAGGCGGAGAGAAAAAAGGCAATGCTTGCCTTTAAGAAAAAAATAGAAATAGAGAGGGAAATTGCAGAGGTACAGAAACAGATTAGAAATTATGAAGAAAATAAAAGAAAATATGAGGAAGAGTTGCAAACTCTCAGGGAAAAATATAAGGAGAAACAGATAAGGTTTCAGGAAATTGACGATAAACTTACCGAGCTGGGGGGTGAAGAGCTGCTTGAGATAAAAAGTAAAATAGATTTTTTCAAAGAAGAGGCGATAAAGGCGAAGGAGAAAATAAATTATTATAGAAAGGAACTTGCAGAAAAAAATGGAGAACTGCACGAAATAGAAGCACTTTTAAAAAAAATAGAGAAAGAGGAAAAGGAATACCTGAAAAAGAAGAAACAAATTGAAGGTGAGATAGAGAAATGTGATAAAGAATTGCAAAAAATTGAGGAAGAGATAAAGAAAAGAAAAGAGGAGATAGAAAAGACAGATGAGAAAACGGTGGAAATAAGCAGAGAAATTGCAAAAATAAAGAAACAGCTCGAAAACATAGCAGAGGAAATACACTCCATGAAATTGGAGGCAGACAGAATTAAACAACAGAAAGACAGTATATTCTCGCAGCTGGCTGAAATAGAGGAAAGCAAATCTTCTTTTGAGCTTGAACTTAAAGAAATAAAATGGGAAATAGGTCAACTTGGTAAAGAAGAAAAGGAAGTGGCCAGAAAGAAAGAAAAGCTGGAAAAAGATTTTTTTGAAAAGAAAAGGGAGGAGGCAGCCCTCTCGGAAAAACTGAGACAGATTGAGATAGAAATAATTCATCTTCAGCAGGAACTTGCAAAATTAAGGGCAAAAGAGGATATGGCATCACTTTCAGCAGCCACTCGCGAAATACTCCGCTTAAGAGATGAAGGCATCATCAGAGGAATACACGGGATTGTTGCTGAGCTTGGAAAAGTGGAAGAAAAATACAGAAAAGCGCTTGAAGTAGCTGCTGGAAGGAGAGGAGAAGCAATAGTTGTTGAGAGCGATGAGGTGGCTGCAAAATGTATAGAATATTTAAAGAAAAATGGATACGGCAGGGCAACATTTCTCCCGCTCAATAAACTCATGGGAGGAAAGCCTCGTGGCAAGGCGCTACTTGCTGTTCGTAACGAAAATGCCATAGGCTTTGCCATTGATTTGGTAAAATTTGATGAGAAATATAGAAATGCATTCTGGTATGTGTTTGGAGATACAATAGTGGTGAAAAATCTTGATGCCGCCCGTGCCCTTATGGGGGGTGTGAGGCTCGTTACGCTTGATGGCGAATTGATTGAGGCCTCGGGGGCGATCACAGGAGGGAGCCTGCCGGAGAAAGGAATTTTTGGAGCAGGCGAGGCAAGGAGGCTGGCGGAAATTTCCGAAATGTTGCGAGAAAAGAGCAGTGAGCAGGAGATGATTTCGCAACGTCTCATTGAAATAAAAGATGAGATAGGAAAAATTGAGGATGAATTACATTCGTTGCCTGCTGTTGATTATGGAAAAATTGAGAAGCTGGAAATAAGGAAGAGAGAGATAGAAAATAAACTCAAAGCGATAAATAAGGAATATGAGAAGAAAAAAGAAGAATATGAAGGTGTAGCTAAACTGTATGAAGAGACGATAGCCAAAATACAGAGCAAAGAAAAAGAAAAGGAGGAACTTGAGGCAAGAAGAAAGAAGAAGGAGGAGGAGCTATTTAGAATTGCGAGAAAGGAAGCATTGAAAGAAATTGAAGCATTAAAAGAGGAGATGGAAGAGAAGCAACGCCATCTCATATCATTAGAAGGAGAGGCAAAGGCAATTGCAAAGGAACACGAAGTTGTTATGGAAAGAAAAGAAGAAACAGAAGCCAAAATGCAGAATATACGTAAGAGGATAGAGGAATTGGAGAAAAATCTCAAAATCGAAGAAAAGAATTTGGAGGAGAGCACTAACGAGCTAAAAGCATATGAGGAAATTGAGCGAAAAATGCTTTCAAAAACGAAGGGACTTACTGAAGAAAGAGACAAACTTTACAGAGAGATTGTTGAACTTGAGAATAGAATAGAGGCTCTTTCCACAAAAATTGAGACAGCCATAGATTTAATATCGAGAGCCAAGGCTCGACTGCCCACGCTGGAAAGTGCACTTGCAGAGGTAATGGATATAAAATATGAATTTAATGAAAAGGATTTGCCTCCTATAGATGAAATAAAAAGAAGCATAAAGGAGATGGAGGAGAAACTAGAGAAAATGGGCCCAATAAATATGAGGGCTTTGGAGGAATACGAGAGGCAGGAGGAAAGGAAAAATAAATTTGAGGAAGATTTGAACAGACTAAAAGAACAGAAAAGAAACCTGATAAAACTCGAAAAGGAGATAAAAGAGAAGAAAAAGGAGACCTTTTATCAGGTTTTTGAGGAGATAAATAAAAACTTCAGAGAGATATACAGAGAGCTTGCAGATGGAGAAGGAGAACTAACTCTTGATAATCCAGAAAATCCTTTTGAAGGCGGGCTATCAATAAGGGTGAAGCCAGGAGGCAAAAGAATGCTTCACCTTAATGCTCTTTCGGGCGGAGAGAAGAGCATAGCCTCCCTCGCCTTCATATTTGCCTTGCAGGCATATGAGCCTTCACCATTCTATGTCCTGGACGAAATAGATATGTTCCTTGATGAAAAAAATGCTGAAAGAGTTGCAAAGATTATTTCGCAGCGCTCTGCCCATGCCCAGTTCATTGTTGTTTCCCTTAGAAGAATAACACTGAAGCATGCTCATCATATTTATGGCGTTACCATGAGTAATGGCGTGTCAACTGTAATAGGAAATGTTAATTTAAAGGAAGTTGAGGAGATGGTTGAGATAAAATGAGGGCGGAAGTGTTGAGAGAAGAAATAATAAATCACATAATGGCTGGCAGAGAAATGCTTTACAGAGAAGAAAATATGGAGAAATACTTAGATATGATCAGAAACAAGATATACATAAAAAATCCCTTTGACAGAGCAATAGCTGTTATTTTTGAACTCGTTATAGAAAGAGAAATTGACCCAAATCACATCGATTTAATCTCTTTTTCAAAAATGTATATAAAGAAGCTCCGTAAAGAGGGCATTGATTTGTTTATAGCAGGAAAAATACTCTTGATGGCATGGAAAATACTCCGCCTGCAAAGTGAGGAGGTTATAAGAAATATGGAAAGAAAGGAGGAGGAAGAAATTCTGTATGATTATGATATTCCAGACTGGTATGGAGAGGATGATGCTTTTAATTATACACAGCATGTTATGCATGATAGAATACCGCTGGAGAAGAAAATAAGGAGAATGCCCACAAGAAAAGTTACACTTATTGAGCTACTTAATGCTTTTGAAGAAGCCAAGGAAGAGATAAAGAAAAGAGCAAAAAGGAGAAGGGTGAGCAAGGAATGGGAAAATGTTGATGTCGCAGATATGACTCACAAGGAAGATATAGAAAAAGATATGCAGATTGTGATGAAAAGATTGAGCAAATTGAATGGAAGAGCAATACCTCTAAGAAAGTTATATAAAAGCAAGGACGAAATGCTGTCCATATTCTTGCCATTGCTTTTCTTGGCTAAGGAGGGTAAGATAATCATGTGGCAGGAAGAATTCCCATATGGGGAGATATATATAAAGCTGAACCATGGAGGCTAAAAGAATTATTGAGGCAATACTGTTTGCAGCAGGACGCCCCGTTGCAAAGGAGGAGATTATAAAAGCAGGGGTGAAGAAAAAAGAGTTTGATGGGGCAATTAAAGAGCTGATGAAAGAATATGAAGATTCTGCCATTGAAATAATTTTGGTGGGTGAGGAAAAATTTGTTATGCAACTTCGAGAAAAATATGCCCGTTATGCTGCAAAATTTGCACCCATGGAATTACCAAAAAGTTTGCTGAAAACCCTTGCCATCATAGCATATCACCAGCCAGTCAAACAATCCGAGCTTAAAAAAATTGTTGGAAGCCAGATATATGAGCATGTTAGGGAGTTAAAGAAAAGAGGATTTATAAAGACGAGAAAGGAAGGGAGAACGAAGATAATAGAAGTCTCTCAATATTTCTATGAATATTTTGGCTTTGATGTAAGGGATAAAGAAAAAATAAAAGAGGTTTTGTATAAAAAACTGGAACGAGAGTAGGGGAGGAGATCAGCCAAAGAGGGCACCAAGTCCTGCTGCAACTTCTTCTTCACTGACCTCTTCTTTCTCTTCCTCCTTCTTTTCTTCCTTCTTTTCCTCTGCCTTTTCCTCTTTTGCTTCTGCTGCCTCCGCTGCTACTGTTGCTACAGGCATGGTGGCTGCCTTGGAAATTACTTCGTCAATATTTACTCCCTCAAGCGAGGCGGTGAGAGCCTTTATTTTTGCTTCATCCACCTCTATCCCTGCGGCTTCCAGCACTTTCTTTAGATTTTCCTCATTTATCTCCTTCCCAGCAGCATGGAGTAGCATTGCGCCATACACATATTCCATTTTTTCAACCTCCTATTTTACCTTCCAATGCTTTAGCATGTAAATACGCCTTCCTTATAAATTCTTCTATCGTTTCTTTCGTATATATATTGCATTCTGTTGCGAGGATATAAGCATTTCTGTATGCTTTCTGGAGTATAAATTCTATCGTTTCTTTTGTTGGATATCCAGTCTCCACAGCTAATGTAAACGCCCTCCTCGCCGCTTCCTGCAAATCAGCCATCAACTTCTCTTCATCAACTGCCAGAACATCTGGCGTGAATATTATGCCATTTTCAAATAAAGCATGAACTTTAAGCCCTATTTCTATTGGTTTTATATCAAGACGATTCAGAACCTTTGCAAGTTCCGGCGTTATTTTTTCGCCTTTCTTAACGAGTGTGACATCTTTTTCTATGACAACCTTTCCTTCTCTTATGGCAGCAGGTATGCCCACTTTTTGAAGCTCACCCACTATGGGGCCGGGTTTGAAAGGAGTATCTCCCTTTTTAATAATAATGTCCTCAGGAGCTATTTCTCCTCCCTTGGCGGGAGCTTTCATGCGCATTTTTTCAAGCTCTTTATAGAGTTTGAATGGATTCATGTTTGCAGCTATTATGCCCACCTCGCCTTCAATGTAATTTTTGAGTTCCTTCGTTCCATCTTCCAGTGCTCTTTCAATGAGTGAATTCTTGGAAACACGAAGCATTACTTTGCCTCTCAATCGCGCCCTCATCTCCTGCATCTGAGGAGCAGGAATGCCACGAATTCCAACTATTCCAACAACTGGGTATGATTGTATGAGCTTTTTCAGTTCCTCCACTTCCTTGATTTTCCACTGAGCAGGCATTAAATCACCCTCACAGCTGAACCCATTGTTGTTTTAATATATGCGGAACGAATATTCATCCTTCCTCTCTCCAGCTTGCTCTCTATCCTTTCGAGAATTGCCTCAACATTCTCCGCTATATCTTCCGGAGACATATCCTCTCTCCCAACAAGACAGTGAAATGTCGGTTTGTCTTTGGAGCGAATCCTTATGCTTTTCCTCAATTTATTTACGATAGCCTCTATGTCAGCATCTGGCGGAATCGGCTTGGGCATCTTGCCGCGTGGCGCAAAAACCCTACCCAATGCTCTACCGATGGTTGGCATTAAAGGAGCTTCAGCAATGAAAAAGTCATACTCCTCGGCGAGTTTTTTTGCCTTTTTCTTATCCTCGGCAAGCTCTTTAATTTGCTCCGGGGTGATGACAGCATCTGCTACATTCTTTGCCTTAAACGCAAGTTCACCACTTGCAAAAACAGCAACCTTAGCTTCTTTTCCCCGTCCTTTTGGCAGCTCTATTTCTTCATCAATTCTATTTTCGGGCTTTTTTAAATCCACATCCTTCAGATTAATGACTAAATCAACGGATTGCACAAACTTCCTTTTTTTATTATTTTCCTCGCTTAATGCCTTCTCAACCGCTTCCAGTATTTCCTTAGATGCCATATTGCTAAAAGGCAATAGAGAGGGATTATATAAAGGTTATTTTTGAGATGATAAAGCGTGGGATAAGCAGACTCATTCCTCCGATGAAACTTTTACTGTCGTTTTCAATCCTCCTCTAATATTAAAATCACCTATAACTTCCAAGAAACGTGGCTTGAGAATTTTTTCCAAATCTTCGTATATTTTATTTGTCGCTTCTTCATGGGTCATGTATTTGTCGCGAAATGAATTGAGATAATGTTTCAGGGAGCGAAGCTCAATGATGTATTCGTTGGGCACATATCTTATTTTTATTGTTGCAAAATCTGGATAGCCTGAGCGAGGACACAGGCAAGTAAATTCAGGGAAAGAAATTTCAATCGTATAGTCTCTCTCCTTTGCAGGATTTTCCCATACTTCCAGCTTTGCCTCCTTTATCGCCTTCTCTCCGTACTTCATTATAAAATTTCCTCCATCTCTAGGCGATCTTCACCTCTCAAATAAATTATTGGCAACTTTAGCTCCTTAGCTCTTTTCTTCAGTTCCTTATCATTCGTAACTATGGCGGCATCCATTTTGAGCGCTGTTTCAAGCACTCCATCATCTCCTTTATTTTCTGTTTCCATCAAACGGAAACCTCGCTTTTTGATTATGCTTAAACCAAGCTTTGCAGCCCTTCCCACCTCTCCTCCCTGTTCCGCAAGTTTTTCCATCTCCTCCACCACGCTGCGAGGCACAATGATTCTGCATATGCCGAGAAGGCGATTGAGTTCTTTCTCAATATTTATACCAAACTGATAAGGCAGCATCAGAGCATTTGTGTCCAGAACTACAGCCCTCATTTTATCTCTCCATATCCAACCAGGCGCCATCTCCCCATTATGTTACGGGATATGGCTATACGTTGCCCAACCTCAGCGCAAACCGGTATCTTAAGAACAACTTCCATATAGTCTTTCTTTATATGTTTTACTGTTCCTACAGTTGTTGCAGTGCCGACAGTGAGCATCAAAGGCTCATTGGGGCGAATATCATCTATTTTCTTTTTCTCCTTTTCTCCTATAACTCTATCAAGCAGGCTTACATCCATCTGAAGTTCGTAAAGTACGGGAGGAAGCTGCCCCTCTTTCCCCACAACTTTTCCAGCGAGAGAATCTGCTTTTGTTAATGCAGGATCAAGATATGTTCCTATGCCAAGCAATCCACCTGGTCCCGCTTCCTTAACCATTTCTCCACCTGTTATAATGGAGGATATTTCTGTAAATATTGGCTCATATCTTGCTTTTCCGTGTTCCTCTACTCTAATCCCGGGCCTTATTTCAATTTTGTCTCCGACTCTCAGCACTCCCTGTTTCAGCGAACCACCTATTACCCCACCTTTCAAATCCTTGGGCTTTGTACCAGGCTTATTTATATCGAAGCTTCTTGCTGTATACATCAAAGGAGGCTTACTTTTGTCTCTTTGTGGCGTCGGTATATATTCCTCTACTGCCATTATAAGGGTATCGAGATTTACTTCGTGATGTGCAGAGATTGGTATGATTGGTGAGTTTGCGGCACATGTGCCGTCGATAAAATCAAGTATCTGCTCATAGTTTTTTATCGCTTCCTCCCTGCTCACCAAATCAATTTTATTCTGCACAATAACAATATTTTTTGCCCCCACAATATCGAGAGCCATTAAATGCTCCTCAGTCTGAGGTTGAGGACATGGCTCGTTGGCGGCGATAAGCAAAAGGGCACCATCCATTATGGCGGCGCCGCTTATGACAACAGCCATCAATGTTTCATGTCCGGGGGCATCAACAAATGAAACTTTCCGCAGCATTTCTGTAGGGGAGCCACAGTGGGGACACACTTCTTTTGTTGAATAGCATAAAGGCTCAGGGCATTCAGGGCAACGATAAAAGGTTGCATCGGCATATCCCAGCTTAATCGATATACCTCTCTTAAGTTCTTCAGAATGTTCATCTGTCCATTTTCCTGTCAATGCCTGAGTCAGCGTGGTTTTGCCATGGTCCACATGCCCTACCATTCCAATATTTACCTCTGGCTGTGTCATTTTATTCTTGGGCTTGCGCCTCCTCCTTCTTTTCTTCTCCTCCCTCTATTTTTCCTGCTGCTTTCAGCAAATCTTCAATAGGTTTTGCTCCTCTTTTTATAACTTTCATATTAATTTGTGCTATATTTAAGCTTATTGTATTCCCGCATACTGTTATTCTCTTCCTTACTCCCTTATCTTTGGGTTTGAAGCCAGGGCTTCTTGCTGTAAGTATTCTTTTTCTTCCTATTCCCGGCACGTCCTTTCTCATTACAAAGCCATCTTTGTCTGTGCCCCCAGTTATCTGTAATGTATAGCCTGGCAGAGAAACGAAAATTCCATCTACCTCATCTCCTATTTTTTTGCCCACTAGGGAATTAGCATGGTGTCCATCCACAACTATCTGCCAGCTTTTTGGTCCATCACTTATAACCACTTTAAACTCTGCCATGTTAATCACTCCAGCAATAGAAATGATTTTTAATATTTTTGGTTCTTAGCTTGCTGAACAAATCAGAATGAATATCGTCGGAATCAACAACAAGAAGATTTTTTATTTCTGCAGGAATATCAATAACTTTGAAATATGCATGCTTGTGGGATGCAAATATGGCAACGTACCAGCACGTTTCTTCCCCAAAAATTCTTTTATTTCTTCCACTGTTTTCACAAAGTTATCTAGCTCCTCTCCTTTTAAAATACTCATAACTGCCTTCTCCCCCTGTAAATAAACTTTTTATCTTCTCCATTTAAATAAAGGCTAACAAATGTATCCATGCTTTCCTCATCGTATATAGAGGAAAGCTCCTTTATAACTTCATTGTATTCCATATTTCTACAACAACGAAACCAACATCTTTTCCATTACATACATTTCATAATCTTTTTAAATTACTCGTCCTTTAACCTCATGATTACATTGCTATTGCTTGCGGCTATCTTGCTTCTTGTTGT
>CAZTDS010000037.1:0-2247 GCA_964612535.1 uncultured Thermoplasmatales archaeon | reverse complement strand
CCTTTAACCTCATGATTACATTGCTATTGCTTGCGGCTATCTTGCTTCTTGTTGTAGTGGTAGTGATATTTTTCATAGCCACCTACAATAAATTTAAACGCCTTAAAAATGCAGCAGAGGCAACGCTTGGCCAAATAAAAGTTGCCCTTAAAAAACGCCTTGATATGATATCGGAGCTTGTTGATAGTGTTAAAAGCTATGCAAAATTTGAAAAAGAGACATTGCAGAAAATAACGGAGATGAGGAGCAGTGTAATGAAAGGAGGGGCTAAAGACGTGGAGAAAATTGAAAAGGAAACGAGAAGGATACTTGGCGATATAAAGGTGGCTGTGGAGAATTATCCGGAGTTAAAAACATCCGAAACAGTTAAAAAACTCATGGATGCAATAAGCAGCATTGAGGATGAAATAGCAAGGCACCGCTATACATATAACAATATAGTTCAGGAATATAATACAATGGTTGATGTGATTCCATCAAGCTGGGTGGCATCAGCATTTTCATTTTCCAAAATGCATTATCTGGAATTTGAGGAAATTGAGAGGCCAGAGACAGGGTGGAGTGTTTGAGGGAGGGATGGTATCTTTTAATCATATCTTTCGTTGCCATTATGCTGGCATTATCTGGAGAGTATATAGCGGAGTATTACAAATATGATGGAAGCCTGTATGTAGAAAGTTACAAGGCATATCTCTCACCAGATGGAAACCTTACAGAAAAATATGAATATGTTGTGAAAGGAGATTATCGCTATCTATATCGCACATGGAATGCCCCTCTTCTTTATAATGAAAATTTTAGCAACCCATTTATCAAGATTCTCAAAATAGAGGGGCCTTGCATTCGATATGTAAAAGATTACTATGGGGTTGTGTATGCATCAGATTATGTATCGACGATAAAAAGCGAGGCATATATAAATGAGGCTGGATGCTTTTGTCCTGATGGTTATGAAAGAGGAAAATACGAAATAACATATGAATATGTTATATACCCTCCTGTGGAATATGATAACAAATTTTATCACATCAATATAAAGCTGGCAGATAAACACGTGCCCTACAGAAATGTGGAAATTCACATCGATAATTCTTCTGGCAGTATTGCCAAGGTATATCTGCATCCTCCGATGAATATTGTAGAGAAAGGCAGCGAATATGTCTTTTTGGGCAGTAGCCAGAGAAATGGGCTCATTGAGGTGGAAATGTTACTGTACAATGCCACACCAAAATTCGCCAGATATGTTGATGACATTGAGGAAAAAACAGTTAGCGCTAACGATGCATATTATGCAAAATATAGTGCCGCCAGCTGGCTGGCCAAGATGATGAAGGCGATTGTATTTCTTTTCCCGGGCATAATCGCTGTTATATATTATTTCAAAGGAAGGGAGAAAAAATTTGTTGTTCCAAAATACTTGAGCTTTATTCCCAAAAAAAGAAGGCCATGGCTTGTTAATTTGGTATTCAAAAAAGACGCCCTCGATTTTGACATGGACGGCTTCTATGCCACCCTGCTTGATATGCATAGGAGAGGCATAATAGAGATAGAAAGTGAAGGAAAGGATGTGAAGATAAGATTTGGGAAATATGATTTAAATGAGCTGGATGAATATGAGAAAAAAGTTATTTTGTTCTTGAAGAAATATTCTTCGGAAGGAGTTTTTTCAACTGAAAAGATGAAAGAAAAAATTAAGATGCATAAAGGCGACTTGCAATCTCTCACAAAGATAAAGGAGGATTTTAAGGACATTCTCGATGTTAAAGGAGGAGATCATTTCATAACAAATGGCAGGAAACTGATGGCAAAATTTTTCATTGCATCTCTCCTTGCCTTTATCCTCATCGCCATCCTTTTCATGGTCTCCGCCGGCATTTATCCTCCGCTTTTCGATGCCCTCATTTTTTCCTTCGTGTTGCCCATTCAATTTCTGGTTACCATCGCCGCCCCCTCGACTCTTTTTGGAAAATGGAAGAAAGAATATTACAAAGAAAAAATGGAATGGGATGCATTCAAAAGATTCCTCCTTAACTTTGCCCATCTCGAAAAATATGCTACAGAAGATATATCCATCTGGAAAGAATGGCTTGTGTATGCCACAGCACTGGGGGCAGGCAAAAAAGTTGCCAGACAACTCAAAAAACTAAATATAAATATCCCTGAAGCAGATGCATTGCCCAGCATATACATCGCTTTTGCTACCACCCAGCATACCCTAAGTTCAACATACGCCGCAAGTGGAGGAGG
>CAZTDS010000036.1:0-11688 GCA_964612535.1 uncultured Thermoplasmatales archaeon | reverse complement strand
AAATTTTTCAAAAATTGCTCGCAATTTGTTAATCAAATTGATGAAATATTTTTTAACCTAACGCCATTCTCCATTTATGCAACCCTTACAAGAATTGCAGAAAATTCTTCGAACCCAGGGATATGCAATAGTTGGCAAACACTCTGCAGTTAAACTATGCCATTGGCTAAGAAGGAGTCTGCTGGAAAACAGAGCGTGTTATAAAAACACATTTTACGGTATAGAAAGTCATCGCTGCATGCAGATGACTCCAGCTGCCTTTCACTGCACCCAAAAATGTCTTTACTGCTGGCGATTCCAAGGTTTTACCCTCACAGAGTTAAGCGAAATTGATGAACCTTCATATATTCTGGAGAAGAGCATCGAAGAACAGCGCCGCCTGCTCACTGGCTATAAAGGCGATGAAAGAGTCGATTTAAAAAAGTGGAGGGAGGCGATACAACCAAAGCATGTTGCATGCTCTCTTACAGGAGAACCAACTCTTTACCCTCGCCTCAGCGAATTTTTTGAGGAGTGTCACAAAAGAGGGATGACAACCTTTCTTGTAACAAATGGGACAAATCCGGAGGCTATTGAAAACATGGATGTTTTGCCCACGCAGTTATATGTGACGGTTGCTGCCCCAAATGAGGAGATTTATAAAAAGCTATGCGTACCCTTAGTGGCGAAAGGATGGGAAAAGCTTAATGAAACTTTGGAACTCCTGCCATCTCTTGATACGAGAACAGTTATAAGACATACACTCGTTAAAGGATGGAATTTAGGATATGAAAAAGAATATGCAAAACTTATTGAAAAGGCGGAGCCATGGTTCATTGAACCGAAAGGATATATGTATGTTGGATATTCTCGGCAGAGAATGAGCATGAATAATATGCCCTCTCATGAGGAAATAAAAGAATTTGCTCAAAAACTTGCAGAACTTACAGGCTATAAAATTGAAGCAGAGAGAGGGGATTCGAGAGTTGTTTTGCTTGGAAGAGGAAAGGAGAGGAAAATAAAATGAGTGATTATCTCCTCATTTTGCTGCTGATTCTTGCATTTGGAATAATTATTGCAATGGTGGCGAGCAGGAAAAATTTTGCTTTAGCAATTTTAACTGGCTCCCTGATACTGGCTGCATCTATACCTCATAAACTCCCAGAAATTGTTGCGAAAACTGCAAGTGATTTCAAAGTGATAGCTTTGATAGCAATAGTTGTCATGATAAAAATGCTTGCTGTAATTCTGCAGGAAAGTGGATTGCTTCAAGATGTGATAGATTTAATGCAGAGAAAATTATCATATAGAGGCATGCTCATCGCCATCCCATCTGTTCTCGGATTGCTTCCTGTGCCGGGGGGCGCCCTCCTTTCGGCTCCTCTTATAGATATACATGGAAAGGTGGCAGATGTTAAAAAGGAGTTGCTCATGGCAATAAATTTATGGTATCGGCACATATGGTTCGTCATTTTCCCGCTTGCCACTCCTCTTGTGTTGCTGGCAGATTTATCTGGCTATAATATTTTTAAAATAATTGCAATGCAAATACCCATATTTTTCCTTCTCTTTTTCATAGGTTACTTCTTCGTAATAAAAATAAAAAAGGTTGAGGGAGGCGAGGGCGGCAAGGGTGGCGGAGCAAAAGGATTGATTCCCATAGTACTTCCTGTCGCTATAGCAACTCCGCTCTCCTTTTTCATCTCCACATACGCTGCCTTTCTGATATCTCTTCCAGTTGGAATTGCTGCTGCAATCATTATGGCGAAGGAAAGAGACATGAAGAAGATGCTGAAAAAGGGTGTGTCAATCGAGCTTGCGATAGCAATATTTGGAATAATGCTTCTCAAAAACATAATATTTGCCTCAGGCATTCCAGAGGTGATTTCAACCCATCTTTCCCATATGCCCGCTGTTATAACAATCGCTGCCCTATCCTTTATAATTGGGCTTGTTACAGCCCACAATCTGGCGGCTGTGGGCATCCTTTATCCGATTTTATCCCCTCTTCTCACAGATGTTTCAATGATATCATTGCTTTATATTTCCTCCTTTATGGGCTATCTTATCTCTCCAATTCATCCATGCGTTGTTTTGACATATGATTACTTCAAACCAAAATTTACAGATGCATATAAGCTCCTCATTCCTCCAGCAATTGCGGTTGTTATCATAGCCTCTCTTTTCTATGGCATAATATAAATAAGGAAAAAGAAATTGAGACGGATAAAGCGATTGCAATAATACCACAAATATAACAGGAAGGAGACTATTCTAAATGAACTTGAAGGCCAGGCAAACTCTTTAGGCAAGAGGAGAGCAAATCTTGCCTCAATCTTCACAGCCAGTAGAGGGAGATGATGAAGAATATGTAGAGGATAAGAAGAATGGTGCCAGTGATTTTTTTCATCGCTTTTTTTCTGAGCATTAGAGGAGTTAGCACCGTGGCTACGATAAAAAAGAGAATGGCCGGTGAGAGCAAAGCAATATTTATCCTCCTTATCACAGCTGCCAATCCCAGCACAAGTGAGAGATTAACTATGTTACTTCCTATAACATTTCCAACAGCTATTCCATGATGCTTTTTCACAGCCGCCACTGCTGAGGTGGATAGTTCAGGCAGGGAGGTGCCAAGTGCCACAATACTTGCTGCTATAGCCACTTCTGTAATCCCAAGATAATGGGCCATTTCGACAGCTCCTTTTATCATTGCTTCAGCCCCTGCAGAAATACCTGCCAATCCTGCAAGAAATGCAAAAATTATGAGAGGAGAGGAAAGTTTTACTTTCATTTCTTCTTCTGCACTCCTTCCTCTTAAGGCAAGGAGGAAAAAGATGTAGAAGGCGATGAGAATAATTCCGTCAAAAATTTGTAATGAGCCATCAAGGGCAAGTAAAAGAGTTATGAAGGAGACGAGGAGCATACTCATTGCATCCTTGAAGGCGAATCTACTCGGTTTTATTGCTGAAATAATCATCGCTACCCCTAAAACAAGCAATATATTGGTAACATTACTCCCTATCACATTCCCCCATGCTGTATCAGTATAGCCCTTATAAGATGCTATACCTGATATTGCCAATTCTGGCAGAGAAGTTCCGAAGGCGACGACGGTTATACCAACTGAATGCTCACTCATACCAAGTTTTGCAGCTATTGCTACAGATGCCTCAACAAAAAAATCACTCCCTTTTATGAGTACAAAGCAGCCAGCAATAAGGAATATTGGTGGGAGGAATATGGATGAAAATTTAGTAAAATACAGGAGATAGATCAGAATGGCAAGCAATGGAATGTAAAGGGCATCGATTTTTCTCATTTAAATCAGGAGAATATCATCAATACAGTTAAAAATATTCATGATACATGTTAGCACTTGTCGGAAAAGAAATATTAAATGGCATGCGATATGGGTTTAAATGAATATAGAAGATTTGTATTCTGAAAGAGCAAATAAAATGCGTTCTTCTGAAATAAGAGAATTGCTCGAACTTTCTCAACAACCCGGCGTAATTTCTTTTGCTGGTGGTTTGCCGAATCCTAAAGCCTTTCCCTCAAAGCAAATAGGGGAAATAGTGAGCAGAATTTTGGAGGAGGAAGGGGAAAAGGCACTCCAGTATGGGCCTACTCCCGGTCTGAAGGAAGTGAGGGAAGGAATAGCGAATTATGTGGGTAAGGAAGGAATAAAGGCGAAAATTGATAATATTTTCCTTACAGTAGGCTCGCAGCAGGCACTGGATCTCGTTGGAAGGGTTTTTATTGATGAAGGCGATGTAATACTCGTCGGCTTGCCAACATATCTTGGTGCAATAAATGCTTTTCTTGCTTATGGAGCAAAGCTTGTTGGAGTTCCTCTGGATGAGAATGGAATGCGAACAGATTTGCTGGAAGAAAAGATAAAGGAATTGAAAGACAAGGGAGAAAAAGTAAAGATGATATATACCGTTCCAACGTTCCAGAATCCAGCAGGTGTTGAACTCTCTTTGGAAAGAAGAAAGGAAATGCTTGAAATTGCCGAAAAATATGGCTTGCTCATTATTGAAGATGAACCATATCGCCCCCTCAGATTCGAAGGAGAACCTTTGCCATCCATAAAATCATTTGATGAGAATGGCATCGTTATTCATATGACAACATTTTCCAAAATACTGGCGCCTGGCCTCCGCCTTGCATATGTTGTGGCGAGTGAAGAAATTGCAAGAAAGATGGTGATTGCTAAGCAATCTGTTGATTTATGCACACCCACATTTACACAGCTTATTGCATATTACTACATAAAAAATGGTTATATGGAAAAGCATGTGCCCAGAATAATTGAGATGTACAAGAGAAAAAGGGATATAATGCTTGATGCCATCGAAAAATATTTCCCAGACGGCTGCAAATGGACAAAACCGCGGGGCGGAATGTTCGTATGGGTTGAACTGCCCAAGCACATAAGCACGATAGAAATGTTTCAGGATGCAATAAAAGAAAAGGTTGCATATGTGCATGGAAAGGCATTTCACGTTGATGGAAGCGGCGAGAATACAATGCGCCTCAATTTCACGAACCCCTCTGACGAGTTAATAGAGGAGGGAATAAAAAGACTTGCCAGAGTGATAAAGGCAAGAATATAAATTAGACCTCAAGCCCATTCCCCATTTTCTCTAAAAACGATAGACTATACAAACCTTTTTATCCTCATGATATTTTGTTGTTCATGCAGATTAAGGCGGCTCGCGGCAAAAGTTTGCGTTGCAAAGGATGGAGACAGGAAGGAATTTTGAGAATGCTTGAAAATAATCTCGAAAATGCTGAAAAGCCTGAAGAGCTTATCGTATATGGCGGCTCGGGTAAAGCAGCGAGGAACTGGGAATGCTATCACAAAATTGTCGAAACATTAAAAGAACTGGAGGAAGATGAAACAATGCTCATTCAATCCGGCAAGCCAGTGGCGGTTTTCAAAACAAGGAAGGAAAGCCCTATTGTGCTTATGGCAAATTCAAATCTTGTGCCAAAGTGGAGCACATGGGAAAAATTTTACGAACTCGAAGACCTAGGCTTGATAATGTATGGCCAGATGACCGCTGGCTCTTGGTGCTATATTGGCACGCAGGGCATAATTCAGGGCACGTATGAAACATTTGCTGCCTGCGCCAGAAAGCATTTCGACGGCACGCTGAAAGGCAAATTTGTGCTGACGGGCGGCATGGGCGGCATGGGCGGAGCTCAGCCGCTTGCCATAAAAATGAATGGCGGCGCTGCTCTGGTTGTGGAATGTGACGAAAGCAGAATTGACAGGAGGATAAAGGCTGGATACTGCGATGAGAAAACAGATGATTTGGATGAGGCGCTGGAAATAGTCAAGAATGCGAAGGAGGAGGGAGAGGCTGTTTCTGTGGCTTTAATTGGCAATTGCGCAGATGTGCATCCTGAGCTTGTGAGGCGCGGCATCACACCCGATGTTGTGACAGACCAAACATCCGCTCATGATGCATTAAATGGTTATGTTCCCGCCGGCTACTATGGAGATAACATTCATGAAGCATATGAGTTAAGAAAGGAGAACCCGAAGAAGTATATTGAGCTTTCAATGAAATCAATGGCTCAGCATTGCAAGGCCATGCTTGAATTCCAGAAAAATGGGGCTGTTGTATTTGATTATGGCAATAATTTGCGCGGCCAGGCTTATGAAGCAGGCGTAAAAAATGCTTTCGACTATCCTGGCTTTGTCCTCGCTTATATACGCCCGATGTTTTGTGAAGGGCGTGGTCCATTCAGATGGATTGCTTTAACTGGTGAGCCAAATGATATTCTCATTACAGATGAGCTTGTAATGAAAATGTTTCCTGAAAACAAAATTCTCACAAACTGGATTAAAAAGGCGGAGGAGCACCTTCCATGGGAGGGACTGCCGGCTCGCGTCTGCTGGCTTGGATATGGTGAGAGGGATAAATTTGCCCTTGAAATAAACAGGCTTGTGAGGGAGGAAGTTATAGGGCCCATTGCTATAACCCGTGACCATCTCGATGCGGGAAGTGTTGCCTCCCCGAATAGAGAAACGGAAAAGATGAAGGACGGAAGCGATGCTATAGCGGACTGGCCATTGCTCAATGCCTTGCTTAACACTGCTGCAGGAGCGGATAATGTTGCAATACACAATGGAGGAGGTGTGGGCATTGGCTTATCAACGCATGCCGGAATGGTTGTGATATGCGATGGAACAAAGGAGACAGATGAACGTATCAAAAGAGTTTTCCGTACAGATCCGGGATTGGGCGTAGTAAGGCATGCTGATGCTGGTTATGAGGAGGCGATAAAAAACGCCAAAAAGTTTGGTATAAAAATGCCAATGTTGAGTTGATATAATGAAAGAAAATTATGTATGCCCTATATGTGGGGCAAGGGTAAATGATATAGAAGCGCATATGCTTCAGATGCATCCAGAGGAGATAGCAAGGCAGGAAAAAGAAATGCTTGATGAAATGGCAAGGCAGCAAAAGGAAGCGATGCATTTAATGCGTGATATGCATCCGGGCATATATGAAGAGTTTCTGAAGGAGCTTGCAAAAGAGGATAACAGAGAAATAAAAATGATATGTGCCCGAGAATATCTTGCAATGAATGACTTCGAAAAAGCAGGAAGCATATACATGGATTTGATTGAAAGAGGCGAAGGAGATGCAGAGGCATATGCTGGCTTGGGAATATGCAAGAGGCGAGAAGGGAAAAATGAGGAGGCAATGGAATTCTTCATGGAAGCGGTGAGGCGTGGCGATTTGGATGTGGCACTCGCAAATATATGCGATATATATGAGGAGGAAGGAAGATTTGCTGAAGAAAAAGAATTCCTTTCAGGGCTTTTAAAAGAACATGATACTGGTTATCTCCATGCCCTTTATGCCCGAATCCTCACAATGATTGGCAAACTCGAAGAAGCGGAGAAAGAGGCGAAAAAGGCGATTGAAATGGGCGAGGAGGATGGCTACATCTATCTTGCCTTTTCCCTAATCCTAAGAAAGAAAGAGGAGGAGGCAGAGGCTATACTACAGGAATACAATGAGAAACATCCAGATAAGCTCCATTCATATATTCTTCTTGCCAACATTTATATGGAAAGAGATGCTGAAAAGGCGGAAAAATATCTGGATATCCTCCTCCAGAAGGCAGATGAACCAGAGGTGATGGACTATCTCATACAGAGTTTCCTTAATCTCGGAAAAATGGAGAAGGCAGAAGAGGTGGCAAGAAAGGCAATAAGAATGTATAACATGCCTCAATATCATCTCATATACGGTTTGCTGCTGTTAATGAAAGGAGAAGATGAGGAGAAGGAGTTTATAAAGTTCCTGGATGCCTTTCCTTCCAGAGATTCATATATGAGGATTATAGAGATTTACATTGATGCGGAAAAGTATGATAAGGCATGGAAATATCTAAAGAAAGCTGAAATAAATTTTGGGGGCGATAGCATATTGAAATATATGAGGGGCAATATCCTGCTTGCAGAGGGTAATGTTGATGAGGCAATGGAGGCGTATGAATCATCTCTCAGGGAGAAGAAAAATGTAAATGCGTATGTTGGCTTAATAAAATGTTACCTCCGGAGAGGAGAGGGGAGCAAGGCATTGGATGCCTGTAAAGAAGCGATAGAAATAACGGATGATGAGGATTTGAGAAGGGAATTAGAGCAACTGATGGCGACTCTTGGAGGATAGCCATGATTGTTGATGGCGAACATCTTTCCATAGAGGATGTAGTTAAAGTTGCAAGATATGGTGAAAAAGTAGAGATTGCACAGAATGTAAGGCAGAAAGTGGAGAAAAGCAGGGCGGTGGTTGAGAAAATCATTGCAGAAGGAAAACCAGTTTATGGAGTTAATACCGGCTTTGGAGAACTTGCGAATGTTAGGATAAGCAATGAGAAGATAAATGAGCTACAGGAGAATCTTATAAGAAGTCATTCATGCGGAGTCGGCGAGGTTTTGCCAGAAGAGGTAACGAGGGCTATAATGCTTTTGCGTTTGAATTCCCTTGCTAAAGGATTTTCAGGAGTAAGATATGAAGTGCTTGAAAAAATTGCTGAAGCACTGAACAAGGGCTTTTATCCTCTCGTTCCCTCTCAGGGCTCTGTGGGGGCGAGCGGGGATCTTGTGCCTCTCGCCCATATAACGCTTGCCTTAATGGGGGAGGGAAAAGCATTTCATGATGGAGAGGAAATGGAAGCAAAGGAAGTGCTTGAAAGATTAAATATTGAACCACTCAAACTTGAGGCAAAGGAGGGAATTGCCTTAATAAATGGTACGCAGTTTATGGCTGCCATCGCTTCTTTAGCATGGTATGATGCCATGAATTTGCTGAGACATGCACAGATTGCCGGAGTGATGAGCTTGGAGGCTCTGATGGGCACGGATCAGGCATTCCGGGAGGAAATTGCAGAAGCTCGCCCCTATAAAGGGCAAATGTTGGCGGCAAGAAATCTCTGGAAACTTACACGGGGCAGCAATATAATTGCCTCGCATAAGAATTGTTCCAAGGTGCAGGATGCCTATAGTTTGCGGTGCATGCCCCAGGTTTTTGGTGCATTTTACGAAGCACTGGATTTTGTTGAGAATATTCTGGCTATAGAAATAAATTCTGCAACGGACAACCCATTGGTTTTTGACAATGAAGTTATATCTGGAGGGAATTTTCATGGAGAGCCGGTGGCAATAGCGATAGATTTGATGAACATTGTGGCGACGAAGTTATCAAGCTTTTCCGAGAGAAGGATTTTCCGCATGCTCGATGAAAAACTCTCAAGCCTGCCGCCATTTCTTGCCCCGGAGCCGGGTTTGAATTCCGGTCTCATGATTCTTCAATATGTTGCTGCTTCTTTAACGAGTGAGAATAAAAGCCTGGCTTATCCGGCGAGTGTTGATTCCATACCTACGTCAGCCAATCAGGAAGATTATCAGTCGATGGGTAGTGTGGCGGCGAGAAAATGCATGCAGATAATTGAAAATGCAACTAATGTTGTGGCAATCGAATTCATCGTTGCCTCGCAAGCCCTTGAATTTCTCGATACCTCACCTTCTCCAGCAAGCAAGGCGGCATATAAAACGATAAGGCGATATGTGGCGGCGCTGGAAAGAGATAGGGCGATGAGTGAGGATATAAAAAAGGTTGCGGAGCTCATAAGAAACAGAGAGATTTTGAATGAAGTGGAGAGGGTTGCGGGAAAGATAGAATGAGAGTGTGTGTAGGGGGAACTTTTGATATAATCCATGAAGGACATGAAAAGTTACTGGCGAAGGCATTTGAAATTGGAAAAGAGGTTGTAATTGGGCTTTCTTCAGACGAACTCGTAAAAAAACTGGGGAAAAAAGCAAAGAGCTATGAAGAAAGGAGGAAGCAACTTGAAAATTTTTTATCTTCTCATGGCTGGAAGGCAAAGATAGAGGCTTTGCATAGCATCTATGGTACAGCTACTGAAGAAAATTTTGATGCCATTGTTGTCTCTCCTGAAACGAGAAAGGTTGCAGAGGAAATAAATGAGGCGAGGAGAAAAAAAGGATTGAAAGAACTGGAAATAGTATCCATTCCATATGTGCTTGCTGAAGATGGCATTCCTGTTGCTACGAGCAGAATAAAAGCGGGCATAATAAAAGGCAGGAAAAGAATAAAGCCCCTCCTCGTTTGTATAGCATCAGAAAATGAGGTTAAAATTGATGCCACCAAAGAGGTTTTTAACGATATGTTTGGCTATTTAGGTGTGGAATATGAAAGCATTGCTGTGGAAACAAAAAAGCAGCCATTCGGCAATGAAATTCTTCAGGGGGCGGTAAAAAGGGCAAAGGAGGCAGTAAAAAATGCAGACTATGGTGTGGGAATAGAAGCAGGAGTATCTGAAGAAAATGGCATTTATTTTGTTGAGCAGTATGTGGCTATAGCTGATAGCGTTGGATATATAACATATGGAAAAAGCCCTGCCTTTCAATGCCCTTCATGGATTGTAAAAGAACTTATGAAAGGAAAAGAAATGAAAGAGATAATGCCCTTCAAAAGTGAGGAAGAAAGGAAGAAGGGGGCGGTATGGTATTTCTCGCGACGCATCGATAGAAAACACATCACAAAAGATGCTCTCCTAATGGCTCTCCTGCCCCGCAACCCCCATGTCAATTTTGAAAAGGATTGCTGAAAATGTAAAGGAAAACTGAGTTAAATTTGTAGATATAGTGCCCGGACCGGGATTCGAACCCGGGTTCAGGGCTTGCCACAACCCTGAGCCCCTTTGGGAAAGGTGCTTCACCCCCAAAGAGATTTCTTGGGTGAAGCCTTCTTTTTTAAAGAAGGCTCAGGGTTCCCGCAGGCCCCGAGGATATCCAGACTACCCCATCCGGGCCTATTTCATGAGTTCCACCATCGCGACTTTTTCAAATATCAAATCGAAATAAAAAGTTTTATCCACCGTCTCCAGCTCTCTTTCATCCACAAATTTTTTGAGTTTTTCTATGTTTGGCTCAATAACGCTTTCGTCTATTTCCAATCCAAGCTCTCTAACAAATTCTTTTGCCTCCCCTTCTTCTCCTTCAAAGAAAACAAAGGCATATTCTCCTTCATTTTTAGCCCCGATAAATTCTATCGCCTCTTTTATCTGCCTCCTGGTTGAAGCATAGAGTAAAAATTCCATTTCAATGCTCTTGCTCTTGTTTCTTCCCTCCTCAAAAGCTCTTTTTGCATGCTCATATGCAACCTCAAGATGTTCCTTTCCACATACAACGCTGGCATCGAGAATCTGCCCTTTCAGCCCTCTTTTTTTAATTTCCTGCAATGCCCTTTCGATATCAAGCCTTCCTCTCGCCCCTATAACGATCATCCTACCTGCTCCTTTATTTGCTTGGCAATATTTATCCCTATCCCTGGTAGCCTTGCTAACGTTTCCACACTTGCCCTTCTGAGCATTGCAATATTCTTAAAACCATGCTTATAAAGGGTGCGAGCCCTCACCCTTCCTATGCCCCTAAGCCTGACAAGGCGGAGTAACTCTTCCTTGCATCCATATTTCACCCTCATTTTGAGCTTGGCTAATTTGCTCACAACTTCAAAATTAAATATTCTCGCCAGCTCCTGCATTGCATGTAAAAGCCATTCCGCCGTTTCCACCCTTGCATGTATATCGCCTGGCCCAACCTGATATTTTGCAATTATTTCATCCTCCTTCCTTTCATTAATCCAGTCCTCCAGCATTAAAGCCGTTTTAACCTCCGCCAGGAAAAACTCATATTCCGCATCATATGGCGAGGGAGGCGGAAGCAAAAACTGCCTTCTTTCTGCCTCCTCCTCAACCCATTCATCCTTGCTGCTTAAAAACAGGCAGCGCATATCAGGTGTGGAGCATATTGCGTGAAGATAAGAAAAGTTATCGCCAATTTTTCCTTCCAGTGCCTTCCTCATTCTGAGGGCAGATAGAGGGTCAAGATATAAAGCGGCGGTTTTATAACCAAATAAAGTTGCCATCCATCTCTCTCCTTTGCTTTCGATAAATTCATTTCTTTCCAGAAAATCTATTATCTCCCATATTCTTTCCTCTGGCACAACCCCCAGCTGATGAGCATAAAATGTTTTTTTGAAGAAATCGACAATTTCATCCCAGTAAACGGCAAAGTCGGTGGCTATTAAGGCGAGTATATGCATTCGCAACGCCGGCTCTGAAGCAAGTTTGGAATATATGGGCTCGACATCAGCC
>CAZTDS010000035.1:0-12002 GCA_964612535.1 uncultured Thermoplasmatales archaeon | reverse complement strand
AGTTATGCCAAAAATGGTTAGCCTTTTATATGATGAAGGCTAATCTGTATTCGCCCTAAAATTCCCTCCCTCATCGCTTTCATCAATCTCACAAATTTTTAACAAAACTTATATAAATGCGATGTATGTTGAAATAGGATGGGAATATTTGGGAAACTTTCAGGATGGCTTCTTTCAATATTTGGGAAGAAACATGTGAGGATTGGTATATATGGTCCTCCAAATGCTGGGAAAACAACACTTGCCAATAGAATAGCAATGGATTGGGCTGGAAGTGTTGTGGGTGAGGTATCTGAAATTCCGCATGAGACAAGAAAGGTGCAGAAAAAGGACAGGATAGTGATAAAGGATGGAAAATCTTCATTAACTATTGATCTGGTTGATACACCT
This sequence comes from uncultured Thermoplasmatales archaeon, assembly GCA_964612535.1. Lineage (GTDB taxonomy): Archaea > Thermoplasmatota > E2 > UBA202 > JdFR-43 > JdFR-43. The sequence continues at coordinate 11,612 of CAZTDS010000035.1, read as the reverse complement.
GGCATCGCAACAAAAATTGATTATCACGACTTTCTGGAATATGGACTGGATGAGGAGGAAGCAAAGAAAAGGGCTAAAGAGGCGACGGAAGGAGTTATAGAGGCGATAAAATGGCTCGATAATCTTGATGGAGTTATTCTTCTTATGGATAGCACAAAAAATCCATTCACACAAGTCAATATAACCATCCTCGGCAATTTGGAGGCGAGAGAGCTTCCTTTTATAATTGCTGCAAATAAAATAGATTTAAATGGCTCCACACCTGCAACCTTAAAGTCTGCATTTCCTCAACATGAAGTTGTGCCTATCTCCGCCTTAAATGGAATAAACATGGAGCTACTTTATGAAGCAATGTTAAGAAAGTTTAGAAAGAGGAAGTAAAATGGAGATAAAAGTAAATTTCATATCGGAGGAGAAGCTTAATGGATTGAGCGTTGAGGAAAAGCTCAAATTTATTTTGGGCGAGGTAAGAAAGGGACAGATTCTGGTGCTTGAAAAGGGGCTTACACCAGAAGAACAGGCAATGCTTATAGAAATGACAATGAAAAAGGTGAATGAAAAATTTGCAGGCATAGAGATGGAAAGTTATGTGGCGGAGAAACAGAGTTTCTGGCAGAAATTGCTCGGCAAAAAGAGAGCGAGGATGACAATAGTGGGACCAGCCGATAAACTAAAGACAGTCTATAAAGATAAAGATACCATAAAGGCGGTAATAGTGAGCAAGAGATAAAATGCCTCATCAGTGTCTTAAATGCGGAGAGATATACAAAGATTCGAGATATGTTATTGAGGGATGTCCAAAATGTGGAGGAAAAAGCTTTTACTATACAAAAAAGCCTCTCGATGAAGAAAAAAGAAAGAAGATTTTGAAAGAGATTGAGGAAGGAACAATAAAAGGAGAGAGAATAGACGAGATCAGGGAAGAAATAAAGAGGAAAAAGGAGGAAGCGATAAAGGAGGCGGAAAAACTCAAAGAAAAGGTGGAAAGCATAAGTGTTAAGGAAGTGGGAGAATACGAAATAAATATAAAGAGGCTTGCCGAAGAAGGAACCATAATAGTTTATAAGGATGGAGCATACTATATCTATCTCCCTTCTCTTTTCCGAGGAAAAAGATAATATAAGAGGTGTTATTCACATTCTCATGATTAGGGATATTGATATTACACGCCTTATAGTGGAAAAATTCAACAGAGATTTTCTGAACAATCTCCAGATAGACGTTGCCATCGTTGGAGCCGGGCCGAGCGGTTTAACAGCAGCAAAATATCTTGCGGAAAAGGGCAAGAAAGTGGTAATATTCGAAAGAAAACTCTCGCCAGGCGGCGGCATGTGGGGCGGCGGCATCGGCTATCCCGTCATAGTGTTAAAGCAGGGGCATGAGATTCTGGAGGAAGTGGGTGTGAAATGTGAGGAGAAGGATGGCTACTGGATTGCCAATTCCGTTGAGGCGGTTGCAAAGCTTGTTTCGGCTGCCATAGATGCAGGGGCTATGATATTCAATGGTATGAGTGTTGAAGATGTTATGATGAGGGATGGAAGAGTTTGTGGCGTTGTAATTAACTGGAGTGCAATAATGGAGGCAGGATTGCATGTTGACCCCGTCTCCATAGAAGCCAAAGCGGTTATCGACGCCACGGGACACGATTGCAATATAGCAAGGATAGTGGAGAGGAAATATGGGCTTAAAACGCCCAGCGGAAAAATAGAGGGAGAGAAGGCGATGTGGGCCGATGAGGGAGAGAGAAAAACAGTTGAAAACACGGGAGAAATATTTCCTGGCTTATATGTTACAGGAATGGCAGCCAACGCCGTACATGGCTCACCTCGCATGGGGCCAATATTTGGAGGAATGTTGCTTTCCGGTAAAAAAGTAGCAGAAATGTTAATGGAAAAATTGTGACATTCGCTTTAACAAAACATGGATTGAAAATAGTTGTACAGTGTTTTCTTATCTTTCTGTCGGCAACGACAAAGCTCTTTTTGAAAACGCAGCCTAATCTTTCTTTATTTCTATCTTATCATCCATATATACACGCATTCCATCAAAAGCAGCTATGGTGGGCACACCTGTCTTCTGATGGATCCAGTTCGCCTGCTCCGTTGCATTGCTCAAAACCTTAAGCCCCATATGAGTAAGTATGGCAAGTTCCGGCTTCACCTTGCCTATCAGTTCTGCCGCATCTTCAGTTGACATATGAAATGGTATTTTGCCATTTAGAGGGCGGGTGAGGCACACAATAAGGAGGCGGGCGCCCTTATGCGCTTCGATGAGTTCATCAAAAAGCTGCGTGTCACTTGTATAGGAAAGAATGCCGCTATCTAACTTCAATTTAAAGCCAACTGTTGTGGGATCACTGTGAAGGGCGGGAGTGATATTTATTTCATACCAGTCCTTCAGCAGGAATTTATCCCCTGGCTTAACAGATTTAACTTCCTTTATGATTTTTTTATGATAAAATGAGATGGGGCGATAATCATTTATTCCAGAAATTACACTTTCGCTTCCAATAAGCATTCCACGCCTGTTTTTTCCTCCAAGAGTGAGAGCTTCAATAAGCACCTCCGCATCAGTATAATGATCAGGATGAGCGTGGGAAACAAAAATTACATCTGTTTGTGTAGGATCCAAGCCAAGTTCATACATTTTAACCAAAGCTCCCGGACCAGGGTCAACATGCATTAAAAGCCCCTTCTCTGCTATATAAATGCCTCCTGTTGCCCTTTTCTGAAATATCGTTGCAAATCTTCCGCCGCCAGTGCCAATGAATGTAATCTTTGCCATTATGTGTAATACATTTTTGCCTATTATATTTTGGGAAAAATTTGATGAGATATAGCTGTTTTAGATAATCAATCCTTTCCCGTTGCCGCCAGATAAGCAAGTAAAGCTTCAAGTTGGATACGTTCGTTACTTCCCTCAACTATTCTAAACTCCACTTCCCCCATTCTATCTATGATTTGCGCCTTTTTTATTTCTGGAATTGCCACATCAAAAATGGCAGAATGCAATCCTTTTATTACATCCTCACCAGACAAACCATCTTCTATGAGCATTTTATCAAGGATTTCTCTTGCCTTCAAAAAATCTCCTTTTATGGCTGTTTCAAGAAGCTCTTTTGCTACCTCTGGCCTGGCAACAGCAGCCATCTTATATACAACATCTGCATCTATTTTCTTTGTTAAACTTGCTGCCACCTGCAGGGCATTTATTGCTTTTCTCATGTCTCCGTTGGCAACATAAAGCAGCGATTTCATTCCATCTTCTGTTATTTCCAGCTCCTCATTTTTGGCAATTTTCATCAGATATTTTTTCATATCCTCCTCACTTATTGGAGAAAATCGAAATACAACGCATCTGCTTTGAATCGGCTCTATTATTTTGCTGCTGTAATTGCACGAAAGAATGAAACGGCATGTTGCAGAATATCTTTCCATTGTCCTCCTTAAAGCTGCTTGGGCATCAGGCGTTAAAGCATCTGCCTCATCAAGAAAAATGATTTTAAAGGGCGCTCCTCCTATTGGCGCTGTTCTTGCAAAATTTTTTATCCTCCCTCTCACAACATCCAAACCACGCTCATCGCTTGCATTTAGCTCTTCAAAATTTTCCCGCCATGCATCTCCATAAAATTCTTTTGCCAGCGCAATTGCACATGTTGTTTTTCCAGTGCCTGCAGGACCAGCGAAAAGCATATGGGGTATGCTACCTGATTTGACATACGCTTTTAAGCTTTTAACAACATGCTCCTGCCCCACAACATCATCGAGCTTCGATGGACGATATTTTTCAGTCCATATCTCCATCATTGTACCGCCCTCTTTTTTGATTCTATGGTCGCCTCTTTATCTAAACGATGATCTATTCGCAAATCAATATGTATTCGCTTCACCCCCATATCAACCATTGCCTTATGTGCTTTTTTAATAACATCAAAGATTTCATCCAATGTTCTCGCTTCTATGGTTGTGGCCATTGCTCCCGTCTCATGTTTAAGACCTGATTTTTCTATCTCCTCTATTGCCTTTTTTACATACCTGCTTACAGAAACACCTTCAGATGTTGGAAATATGGCAAGCTCTGCTATAATCATATATGCTTAAATACTCCAGAGTTTAAAAAGTTTTAAGGAGTTATCTTTTCTATCCTTCCCTTTCTTCCTGTGGATATTTGCATCTCTCCGTTCCATTCCTTTACCCATCCATCCACTATTTTTATTACTTCATTTACCTCCACAATATCTATTTCATCATTCCACAGTGTAATGCGAATTGTATCACCCTCCTCATCCTCTCCTACAAGAGTGCATACTCTTGCCGTGCCTCCGTATCTTTTCATAACATTTCTTATTTCTCCCTTCTCAATTATCTTCAAGACGATTTCATCAACATTTCTATTTGCCTTTAGTTCCGATACTTTCATTTTATCCTGAAGAGAGGCAGAATGAGTATTTAAATTATCGCCTCACGAATTCCAGCAAATTGCCAGCAAATATTTTTATAGAGAAAAAAGATTATTAAAAGATGGAAATCACAGCCATTAAGGGGATAGGCAGGGTTTATAAGGAAAAACTTGGTAAAGCAGAGATTGGAAGTGTCGAAGAATTAATTGTGGCGGATTTGGAGGAACTTGCAAAAAAAACAGGAATTAGCGTAAAAAGACTGCAGGAATGGCAGAAAGAGGCGAGGAAACTTGCTAAATATAAGAAGGCGGAGATTGCTGAAGACATGGCAAAGATAACAAGCATCGAAATAGAAGATGGTAAGGCAAGAGTGAAAATAAAAGAGGTTGTTCATGAAAACATTCCAGTATTTAAAGGAGATTTTGATGGATTAAAAGCTGAGATAGAGAAAGAAGAAATGGCTGTGTTTATTGGTAAAAAAGCAAAATTATGGTTTAATGGAAAATGGCATGATAATCTCACCTATAAAATGAAGAGAAAGGAAGAGAAAAAGAAGGGTTTGTTGGAGAAGTTGAGGGAGCTATGGAAAAAGTGATAAGAATAAGATGGCATGGACATGCATGCTTCGAGATTGCAAATGGGAAAATTATTGTTATTGATCCCCACGATGGCACTTCCATAGGGATTCCTCCACCAAAAGTAAAAGCTGATATAATTCTCATAACCCATGAACACTTCGATCATAACCAGGCGAGAGTAGTGGAAAAGCCGGAGAGTGTTGTGGTAAGGGAAAGCAAGGAATTGGGAGAGATAAAAATAGAGGCAATAAACGCCTTCCATGATAAAAGCAATGGAATGAAGAGAGGCGAAATAAAAATTTTCAAAATAGAATATGGCGGAATGAAGTTCTGCCATCTCAGCGATCTGGGACATCCCCTCGATGATGAAACAATCGCAAAAATAGGAAGCGTTGATATCCTTTTCATTCCAGTTGGCGGCGTATTCACCATCGACGCTAAGGAGGCGGCGGAAATAAGCAGAAAAGTTAAAACAAAGGTTATCGTGCCAATGCATTACAAAATAGAGGGGCTTTCTTTACCCATAGAAAGAATAGATGATTTTCTTGAGATTATTGAATTTCCTGTAAGATATGTAGCAAATGAGATTGAAATTGAGAGAGAGGATCTGCCATCTGAAAAGGAAGTATGGGTTTTCAGCCTATAATTTCATCAACTTTTTTTTCCACATATGAAATTTTCTTTTCTGCTTCCCTTCCAATTTCATCGATTAATAACTTATCTACAGGATTTATTTCTATGACTTCAGAAGTTATTTCATCAACCTTCTTTTCAATTTCCTTTATATCCACTTTTTCTATCAATTCATTTTCCCCTCTAAACATGAGTTTTATGTGACAGTTTGGACATTCACCAAATAATTCATCTCCTATGATAAATTCTTTTTTACAGTTTGGACAGATTACAAGCATGAAAATGTATCATAAAAATGTTATTTAGCTTTTCCTTCGTTTGCCCTTACACTTGGTCTCACTTTCTCCGCTCCCTTGCCCTTGTTGCGCAATCCCCTGCTCTTCCTTCCTGCAGATGTTTTGCCTCTAAAAACTCTGCCTTTTTCCTCGCAAATCCAATTTATATCATTATCATTCAGTATGGCTGGATGATTTCTATCAACGAGTATTACCTCATAATAATGGTGTTTTCCATCCTTTCCGACCCAGTATGAATTCAAAACTTCCATATTTGGATATTTTCTCGCTGCTCTCTCCTCAGCAATCCATTTAATCGATTTCTTTGGTGTGATTTTCTTTACACCCATCTTTGATGGCTTTCTTCCTTTATTTGGTCTTTCCTTCCTTCTTCCTCCTTTCCTTACTCTAACTCTCACAATTATGAATCCCTGCTTTGCTTTATATCCAAGGGCTCTGGCCCTATCAGGGCGAAGGGGCTTTTCAACTCTAACAACTGCCCCCTCTCTTCGCCATTCTATAAGGCGATGCCACTGAGGACTATCGTAAGATGTATCTGGTCTTTTCCAGATTTCTCGTAAATACTGATACAATCCCTTTGCCATCTGAAATGAAAAACAAACCTGTATATAATTATTTTGATGCTGCTTTTCATTTCCTTTTAGCAACAAGTCTAATTAAAGCCTTACAATAATTTTTTAAATAGCTCATTCATATTCCTTTGATGAGGAAATTAAATTTCCTCATAGCCATCGCAGGAATAATTTTTCTTTATTTTCTATCCTTCTTTTCTCACCCTTATACCCCAAACTTGAAGGATTTATGGAAATATGAAGGAAAGGAGGTAATCGTAAGGGGTGTGGTCAAAAACAGGATGGGAGAACTGCTGGAAATAAGTGATGGAAAAGCGAGGGCAGTCATATTTTTTGAGGATAATGAAAACATAGAATATGGAGATGAAATAGAGGCAAGAGGAAAGGTAGGAGAATATGGAGATGAACTGGTTATTTATGCTGAAAGAGTTAGAGTGATAAGCAAATGGAATTCCAGCATTGTTTCTCTGCCCTATCTTGCAGAAAATTTTGAAGAGTTCCTGGGCATGAATGTGAATGTTACGGGCCATATCCATGCAATTTATAGCGGTTACTTCTATCTCACCGATGAATATAACGAGTATAAAATAAGGGTATTTTGCAATGAAAGCATACCTTTTGAGAAATATGAGAAAGTATGGGTAAAAGCACTGTTCGACTACAGTCCAAAAACTCTTTCCTTTTATCTCAAAATATGCCAGCCATGCCATGGAGTTGGTAAATATGCATGATTTCATACTCCTCCTTCTCTATTCCATAGCAGGTTCATTCTGTGGTGTTATAACGGGATTAATTCCCGGGCTTCACACAAACAGCATCGCCATAATTTTGCTGGCAATTGCTTCAAAAGGCGAGCAAAGTTTTTATTTTTGCATATTCATTGTTGCAGCCGCCATAGCCCACACCTTCCTCGATATTATTCCATCCACATTTATTGGAGCACCAGAAGAAGACACTGCTCTCACTGTTTTACCTGCCCACAAAATGGTGCTTGGAGGCAAGGGATATGAGGCAATTTGCATTTCCGCTGTAGCCAGCTCAGCAGCCATAGCAATCTCTTTCATTCTTCTCATTCCCTTTCGCTTCCTGCTTGGCGAGCCCATGAACTTCTATGAAATCATGGAAAAGAGCATGCCATGGATTCTAATCTGCATCTCCCTCATAGTAATAATGACAAACCAAAACATTTTCAGAGCCGCCCTCGTTTTTATGCTTACAGGCATATTCGGCATCGCAGCACTTAAGCTCGACACCTCTTTTCTCATCCAGTCATCGCCAATTTTTCCTGCCCTCGCCGGTCTTTTCGGTGCATCTGCCCTCCTTTACACAAAACAGAAAATACTGCCCGAACAAAAGATAGACGAAATCAAGGTAAAAATAAATGGAGGCAATGTTGGCAGGGGCGTAGCAGCAGGGAGCATTGTAGCCATATTGCCCGGAGTAAGTGCCGCCATCGCCGCCACTCTCGCCCTTGTTGCAAAAAAGGAGGAGGATGAAAGAGGCGTTATCGCCGTTCTTTCTGCGACAAATACTGCAACAAATTTCTTTGTTCTTGCGATGCTCTTTGTTATGATGAAAACAAGGAGTGGTTTTGCTGTTGCAATGAAAGAGCTCGTGGAAATTAAAAAATGGGACGGCGTTGTTATTCCCTATCCATACAACTTATTTCTTATTGCAGTGATAATTTCATCTATAATCTCATACTATATGACCTTACTTGTGGGTAAATTTGTTGCAAAAAATATTTCTCGAATTTCATATTCATCCCTCATAAAGATATCTTTTGGAATAATGGTCGCTTTGGTTTCTATTTTCACTGGCATAATCGGTTTAATTATATTTGCCATCGCCTCCATCATAGGCATAATATGTCTTGAAATGAAAGTGAGGAGGAGCGTATGCATGGGTTTTCTTCTGCTCCCTCTGATAATCAGCTATTTTTGAAAACAAGAGACCATGCATCTTTCATGAACTCTCCTACATCTATTCCCACTTTCTTGGCCAGCAATATGGCAGCTATTTCTGGATATATATTCAAATCCTCTGCTATCCTCCTTATTTCATCTCTTACTTTCTTCTCCCCTATTCCACTCTCCATCATTATTTTTCCTACTATTCTTGTCATCAAATCTTTTTCCATTTCCTCCAGCTTCTTACTGTCAAATTTAAAGCCAAGTGGCACCTCCTCCGCTTTATAATCAAAGAGTGGGAAAATTTCCTCTCCCTCCTTACCAAGAAGTTTTTCTTTTATCGCCTTCTCTATAACCTTCATTCCCTCACCCGGAGTAAGCCATCCTAACTCAAAGGAGAGAGTCATGTAAAATTCTTTTTCGCTCATTCTTTCCTTTCCGCTTCTCTGAAAAACAAATGCTATCAATTTCTTTAATTCCTTCATTATTTAACCCTCCTTATGAAACCCTGGCTTTCAAAAATTTTCCATGTTTCTATCTTGCTCATGCTTTCCTGCTTTTCCTCTATAACAATCCCCCTGAAATTATATTTTCTCACCATTTCTGTTGCCCATTTCACATCTTTTCCTCCAATAAATATATCTCTTTCAACTGCCTCACTTATTTCTTTAAAATATTCCTCTCTCATCCCCCATATTGTAATTTTTTCTGCTCCCGCAACAATAATATCCATAACATCCTCCACGCCTCTCGGGCAGGCATCAAGCCATATGCCGCCGCCCACCTTTTTATATAGCTCAAGATTGGGGGAATTCTTTTTACATCCATCGAGATCTATAACATACACCAATTCATAATCAGCTATCATTTTCTCCATCTTTTCAATTACCTTTTTCCCTCTATATACCTCATCCTCAACCTTTATTTTTCCCCCTCTTACTTTAATCACTGGATATTCATCCACCTTTCTTAAACAGTGGCTAATATTAAAAATTTACAGGCCCGGGTCGGGATTTCCAAGCAACCTGCCCACGCAATTTCCACAGGTTGCAGTTTGAACCCGAGACAGGGGATCCACAGTCCCCTATGTTACCGCTACACCACCCGGGCCATCCAAATATGAAAAACGCATTGCTATTTCAATATTTCTTTTGCAAGAAAGCATGCGCCTTTTGCCACCATAAAATCATCTTTTACAATTTTTATTTTCGGCTTAAACTGGCGGGGGAGGAAATCGTAAATTTTATTCAATTTTTCCTTTTCAAGTCTTCCTCCTATTCTTCCCCCTATTGCGATAACTGGCAAATCAAAAAGCATCACAGCGTTGGCAATGGTTCTGCAAAAAATCCCAAAGTTTTCATCATATGGAAATTTTCCTTCTCCAAACAGTTCCTTTGCCTCCTTTCCATATCTTTCTCTTATACTCCACCCCGAAAAATAACATTCTAAATGTCCTTTACCACCACATACACACTCAGCATCTCCCCCAATAACATTGTGCCCAATTTCTCCTGCTATTCCCTCGCCTCTGTAGATTTTTCCGTCTATAACTATGCCCATCCCTATTCCTGTGCCTACTGTAATACCCATGAGATTTTCTTCACCCAAAATTTTGCTTGCTGCATACGCAAAACAATTTGCATCATTTTCCATAATGCATGGAAGATTTATCTGTAAATTAAAACTCTTGAAGGGGAGATTCGGAGCATGCACTATCTTTCCTTTCCTGAGCCATGCTGCAATTCCTATGCCAACTGCCTCTATTTCTTTTTCATTAATTAATTTCGCAATTTCCTCATTTATATTTTCAAGAGAAGTTTGGAGCGATGAATAATGATGGAATTTTTCTCCATTCATCAAAAGTATGTCTGTAAAACTTCCCCCTATATCAATGCCAAGAATCATAAAATAAAATCCATATCCGCTTTTTATATCTATTATTTCTTCAGCTTTACTTCCACTTCCATGAAATCCTCAGCCACATAAGATTCAGGAAATATTTCTCTTGCCTCTTCCTCCAGTATTTTTGCATCTCTGTAGCGGGGGCTTATGTGCGTAAGGAAGAGCTTTTCCACATTCGCCTCCTTTGCCACCATCGCCGCCTGCCTTGCTGTGGAGTGGCCGTATTCATTTGCTTTATCTTCCAGTGAGGAATCGAAGGTGGCATCATGTATCAAAACATCGCTGTTTTTTGCAAATTCTATTAAGCGGTGACAAGGTTTAGTATCGCCAGATATTGTTATCTTTCTTCCAGGGCGAGGAGGGCCGAGGACCATATCAGGCGTTATTACCCTGCCATTTATCTCCACGCTCTGCCCCTGCTGAAGTTTCCTGAACAGAGGGCCTTCGGGCACTCCAAGTTCCAACGCTCTCTTTTTGTTAAATCTGCCCGGCCTCATATCTTCCTCCAAACAATACGCCAACGAAGGCACATTATGGCAGGCGGCGACGCATTTTATTTCGTAGCCTTCAAATCTCACACTCTCTCCCGGCTTCAAATCATGGGCAATAATTTCATAATCTGGCCTGAAGTAGCCGAGGTGTATTATCGTATCCACTATTTCCTCCGTTCCTTTTGGCCCATATATGTGCAACGCTTCCTGCCTGTCATTAAGTTGCAGAGTCTGTATAAAGCCGGGTAAGCCAAGAAAATGGTCGCCATGATAATGAGTGATAAAAATCTTTTTGATTTGCATGTAGCTTATCTTTGATTTTTGTATCTGCCTTTGCGTACCTTCCCCACAATCAAATAAAATTACCTCCCCTCCCCTTTTTATAGCTACCGCCGATACATTTCTTTGTACGCTTGGCCATGAACCTCCGGTTCCGAGGAAATGGATGTAGAGTTGCATCTATCCAAATTCTTCAAGTGCTTTTTTAACTTCTGCTATGTATGTTAATGCTGGGCCTCCTCCCATTAAAATCGCCACTGTAGCTGCCTCGAGTATCTCTTCCTTACTTGCTCCCGCCTCCAAAGCTTTCTGAACATGTATGCCTATGCAATATTTACAGCGAGCAGCAATAGCCATTCCCAAGGCAATAAGTTCCTTTGTTTTTGTATCGAGATAGCCTTCCTTAAGCACAGAGTCCATAAATTTGCGGAAATCTCGCATTACCTCAGGGTTATTCTTACTCAGCATCTTCATTGCTTCCTGAAAATCCTCTATAGCCTTCTTCATTTCAGCCATGAAAATGGATTGTATAAGAGGATAAAAAGGTTTGGG
>CAZTDS010000034.1:0-12118 GCA_964612535.1 uncultured Thermoplasmatales archaeon | reverse complement strand
TGTATAAATGGCAATTCAAATAAAACCTTTTTGAAAATATTTATGAGAACTGTAAAAGGAAACAGTGGGGTGCTACACATTAAAAATATTGTAGCAGATGTATGAAAGCTGAAATAATGAGAGAGACCGCTAACAAAATCAACAAAATAATCAATTTCCAGAACCACCATTTCATCTTTATATCATTTCCTCTGCTAAGGAAAATGATGGCTGCTAGAATAATTACAGTGATAGATGCATAAAATATTCTCCATGTTACAACAGTCATTTCTCCAGCAAAATATAGTATATTGCTGCAAGATAAATGAGCAGGAAAGCGGCGATTGCCATTAAAATTATGATCCTTCGTGTGAATGCATCCATCAATTCACCTTTCCGGTGGCAACGATGCCCTTCATTTGTTCATTCAGTCGTAATTTTTAATCATTATGGCAGAATTAACTCATAGTTCAAGACCGAAGAAAATAGATGCAAGCAGAAGAACTATTACTATGATAAAAAATATTTTCCAGAACCATTTTCTGGCCTTTTCTATATCCTCTCCTCTCATAATAGCTATGATTGCCAAAACAGTAATCACTACCCCAAGAAATGATTTAAAAGATATGTATGTAAACTCGCCAGCTGCTATATAGTATATGATTGTAGAATAAGCAAGCGCAACAGCAGCAACTGCCAGCATGATGATAAATTTGCGACTGTATATGTCCATTGTAATACCTTATTTTCTTCCGCCTTTTTTATTTTTACCTTTTTGTTGTAACAATGGAGAAGTTTCAAATTATGCGGAGCAGAAGATATATTGCCACAAGTAAAAGAATAATTGCTGTTTGGAGTAACCACCACTTTATTCCCTTCTCATCTTTTCTGATAAAAAGGATGATGAAGACGGCAACGATAAAGGCAATTTCGAATATTCTCCATGCCACAACCATTTCCACTGAAATTATATAATATATTGCGATGATATAAGCAAGCACTGCAGTAGCTACCATTAGAATAAATTTACGGCTGTATATATTCATTTACTGCTCCTATCCAAAAACTATACTATTTTTATATTGCTTACGATGAAGGCGAGAAAAGCCAGTAGACAAGCAAATCGCATTTTCATGCACTAAACTTTAATTTCCTTAGCCTTTTATTTTCATGAATCTTTATGAGAAAACATATGAACTTGTGAAACAGATACCGAGAGGCAAGGTTTCCACTTATGGGGCTGTGGCAAGAGCTCTGGGCGATGTTATTGCTTCTAGGGCTGTAGGTGTTATGCTGAATCAGAATCCATATAAGGAGGTGCCATGCTATAGAGTGATAAAGAGCGATGGAAGTCTAGGCGGATATGCCACTGGCATAGAAAAGAAAATAAAGTTGCTGAAAAATGATGGCATAGAAATCATCGACGGCAAGATAGACTTATCAAAATATCTTTTTGATGATTTCGATACGGACTATCCATTAAAAAAATTAAGGCAGGAGCAGGAAGAATTGAGGGAGAAAGTTGTTGTAGAAGATGATTTTGAGATGGGCAGCATTGCAGCCATGGATGTTTCTTATACAAAACGCTTTGCCTACGGAGCTTACGTGGAATTTGATGAGGAAGGCAATTTAGTAAAAAAGAAGGTGGCGAAAATGAAGATAGAATTTCCATATATTCCAACTTATTTAGCATATCGTGAGCTGCCAGTGCTAAATGAATTGATGAAAGATGAAAAGCCCAGCATTGTTATGCTCGATGGCAACGGCTTGCTCCATCCTCGCCTTTTTGGCATAGCATGTCATTTTGGTGTGTTGCATGATATTGCTACTATAGGAATAGCAAAGAAGCTGTTGTGCGGCATGGAAAAAGATGGCTATGTTTTTATAGGCAGGAGAAAGGTTGCAAGGCGATTGGGAAAGATTTTTGTTTCTCCAGGCAATAAAATAAGCGTTGATTCAGCATATAAAATAGCAAAAAAATTCATGAAGTACAGCATTCCTGAGCCAGTAAGGCAGGCACACATGCTGGCAAACGAGGCGAGGAGGAAAGATGAAACAGGAAATCAATGAATTAAGATTGATTTTTGCTCATTTAACTGGCAACTGAAAATTTTGAAATTATTATTTTTACCAAATTCGGAAAATAGTCCATTTACTGCATCGCTTGGCGCCTGGAGAATTCGAAAGAAAGAAAATCAGTTATAGAATTCGATAGAATTCAGAAATGATTTATATCCATATCCATTTAATCACATGATTTGTCCCTTGGACTTTCGTTATGGCAGGGAGGAGATAAAAAGAATTTTTAGCGAGGAATCCCGCCTCTCATACTGGCTTAAGGTTGAGGCAACACTGGCAAAAGCTCATGCTCATGTTGGTAATATTCCGAAAGAAGCCGCTGAAGAAATAGCATCAAAAGCCAGTTTGCAGTATGTAAAGCTTGAAAGAGTTAAAGAAATTGAAGCGGAAATAAGGCACGATGTAATGGCAATGGTTAAAGCTTTGGCTGAGCAATGTGAATACGGCAAATATGTGCACCTTGGAGCAACTTCTTACGATATTGTTGACACCGCCAACGCCCTTCAAATTATTGATGCATTACATATAATTGAAGAGCAAATTATAGGGTTGATTAAGGCGATATCAAAACTTGCTGAAGAGCATAAGGCGACGATAATGATTGGCCGCACCCATGGACAGCATGCTTTGCCGATAACTTTTGGCTTGAAAATGGCTGTTTATGCCAAAGAAATGCTCCGCCATTACAGGCGACTGCAGCAAATTAAGGAGGAGATGGCAGTTGGGAAAATGTCTGGAGCTGTCGGCAGTGGAGCTGCCTTCGGCGATAAATTTTTCGAGATACAGGATTTTGTAATGAAGGAGTTGGGCTTGAAAGCGGAAATGCCAGCAACGCAAATTGTTGGAAGAGACCGCTATATCGCTCTGTTATCTTTCCTTGCCAACGTTGCCACTTCTTTGGAAAAATTTGCCACAGAAATTAGAAATTTGCAGAGGAATGAAATTGCGGAGGTGGAGGAATATTTTGAGGAAAAGCAAGTTGGCTCCTCAACAATGCCTCATAAAAGAAATCCAATAACGTGTGAGCAAATTTGTGGATTGGCGAGAGTGATAAGGAGCAATTTGTTGCCTGCATGGGAAAATGCAATTCAGTGGCACGAGCGCGACCTATGCAATTCATCGGCGGAGCGCTTTATAATACCCCATGCCTTAATCCTGACCGACTGGATATTGTTCAAAATGAGAAAGGTTTTTTCAAGCCTTAAAGTTAATCCGGAAAAAATGGCAGAAAACATAGAAATAAGCAGGGGCTTGATATTCACCGAGGCAATTATGATAAAACTCGTCGAAAAGGGAATGAGCAGGCAGGAGGCACACGAAATAATGAGGCAATGTGCAATGGAAGCACTGGAGAAAGGAATGCATCTCAAAAACATTTTGAAGGAAAAAAGAGAAATTGTTGAAAAAATAGATGATATCGATGCTCTTTTCAATCCACGCAACTATATTGGCAAAGCAGAAGAACTTGTGGAACTAACTTTAAAAGAAATTGCCAAGGAGATTCCATAAATCAATGCCAATCCTCTCTGGAAGCTGCAGCATTTCATATATATCCTCCGAGTCAAAATCTTGCAGGAAAAATGAATATCCACCCCATCTCTGGCTACCTTGACTGAAAAGAGAACTCAAAAATTTGTTTTTTCCATCACTATCTAACAATACACCCATTCCGAGCCATGCTGAAGAAGCCTGTGAAAATTGTGATGCGCAATAACCATCTTCGCCCAGAAAATCGAAAAGGAAAGCCATACCCCCTTTTTCTCCATATCCCTGAGAGAAACTGCCTGCTTCATAATAGTCATCCCCAGCCAGATTTATAAAAAGAGATATGGAAGTATGAGGAAAACCATTTGCATACGCCTGTGAATAATCATCTGCAAAAAAAGCATCATTTCCATATAGATCCAGCAGCAAGGATATGCCGCCGTCCTCGCTGCATGCCTGCGAGCGATTTTTAGCTTGGTAAATATCATCACCCTTTATGTCTGCAAGGAAAGAGAAAGCGTTATTGCTGTAACTCTGAGTGAGGCTTTCTCCATCATATACGTCGTTTCCATTTAGGTCGAGTAAGAAAGATATTCCTCCATTCCATGAAGAAGCTGCTGTTCCTTTATATTTATCGTCTCCCTTTCCATCAACTAAAAAGCAAATTCCTCCCTCGGCGTAAGGTGCATTTACATATTCATCGTTGCCATCAATGTCAAAAGCAAGAGATACGCCTTCATTGGAGTAAAAGGCTCCATAGCTGTCATTTCCTTTCAAGTCAAGCAGGAAGGAATTATTTCTTTTTTCATATTTATCATTGCCGCCAAAATCGATGATGAATTTATACTCCCCCCCATAATTCTCGCCCATGCTGCTGCCTAGCATTATGACATCATAAGCATCTGAAATGCTGCGATTGAGGCTGCAATTGCTTAAAATATATGCTGCTTTCCTTACATTCTGGCAAATGTGTAAAACCTCATCAATTTGTTCCTGCCTCGAAGTTGCATTTATGGCATGAGCATATGAAAGCAGGAGGAGAGAAATTGCCCTGATTTCTTCGCTGCTAAAAGATGAATTTAATTCTGCCATGAAGGATGAGATACTTTCATTTGTATATGAAATTCCTTCTGCCTCATAAAATTCTTTCATTGCATCTTCCAGAAAAAGAGCTTCGTTTAGAAAATAATCTATGTTATCTGTTTCAGCGACAATTTCATCCATTAAGTCAGATGGTTTGAGGAATTTAATGGTAGCGACTCTTTTTTGTAAAGCAAGAATAAAGCCAAAAACATCCTCTTTGGTGGGTATGGTTTTTGCATTAAAACCCTCCTCCCTCGACTGATTCAATGGCATTAAAAGTAGTATGAGGATAGCCACAACGAGCAATTTTTTCATTCGATGTTAAATTTCTCTCTCTATATATTTTTTGTTATTTGGTGAAATAACCCAACAAACCATCAAACAACATATTTAAATACCAGATGATTTACATACCATGCTTAAGGAAGGGACGACGGTGTTGCCAGGCGACAAAGTGGCAATCAGCGAGGAGCTGCAGCCGGGCGAGGGAACATATGAAAGAAATGGAGAGATAATAGCAAGTATTGTGGGTAGATTTAGAGTAGATAGGGAGAGAATGCTTGCTATAGTTGAGCCGCTTGCAAAATCTCCGCTTCTGCTAAAAACAGGAGATACAGCAATATGCGAGGTGAAACAACTTTCGGAGGCAATGGTTATAGTAAAAATACTCCATATAGCCGGTAAAAAAAGACAGATAGCAGGAGAAAAAGATGCTGCCATTCACATATCAAACATAAGCAATGAATTTGTTGATGATATAAGGAAAAAGTTCAAAATAGGAGATATAGTCAGGGCTAAAATAATAAGAGTGGAGCCAGCTATACAGCTCTCAACTAAAGGAAAAGAATATGGAGTTATAAGAGCATATTGTACGAATTGCAGAAATCCTCTTATAAGGAAAAATAAATTACTTGAATGCCCGTCATGTGGAAGGATTGAAGAGAGGAAATTGGCAGATGATTATGGTGAAGGAAATCTTGACAGGGTGATATAATGGAATTGAAGATAAAAAAGGAAAATGAAAGGGAGTTGGAATTTGAGGTTATAAAGGAAAAAACAATATTGAACCCGCTAAAGCAAAAGCTGCTGGAATACGATGAGGTTGAATATGCTGAATGGAGAGTTGAACACCCTCTCGTCTCCAACCCAGAGTTTTATGTGAGGGTAAAGGAAGGAAGCAATGTAAAAAAGGTTGTTAAGAAGGCAATAAAGGAATTGCGGAAAGATATCGACGCCCTGCTCCAGCAGCTGGAGGAATAAAATTAATGGAAAAAGAGATAGGTATAGATGTATTTGTTACGAAGGCGAGAGGCATAGGGGGCAAGATAAAGAAAGAGCCAGAGGATTTTATTGTTGAAGAAGTTTCCATTTATCCCCCGCCTTCAAATGGAAGATATGTTATAGCAAGAGTTAAAGCAAGAAACTGGGAGATGAATCGTCTCATAGAAAAGCTGGCTTACAACCTCAAAATCTCGCCCCATTCAATAGGTTATGCAGGAACAAAGGATAAGAGGGCAATAACTACGCAAATCATGTCATTTCCGGTAAGCATTGAGAGGTTAAAAAATGTAAAAATACCAGATGTTGAAATAGAAATTTTATATAAATCTTCCAAGCCCGTTTATTCTGGTAAGCTCATAGGAAACAGATTCCACATAGTAGTAAGGGATATTGAGGCGGGAGAGGAAGATGTTAAAAAAATTATGCATGAAATAGAAGAACTTGCTTTAGTGCCAAATTTCTTTGGCGTTCAGCGATTCGGCATTGCCAGGCCCATAACACATCTGGTCGGCAAATATATTCTCAAAAATGATTTTGAGAAAGCAGTGATGACTTATATAGCCCATCCAATTAAGGGAGAGGATGAGGAAAGTTATGAGGCGAGGAAATTTTTGGAGGAAACGAGAGATTTTGAAGAAGCTTTAAAGCTTTATCCAAAAAAACTTGTTTTTGAGAGGAGAATAATAGAGCATCTTGCTCTCCACCCCAATGAATGGAAAGAAGCTCTGCTTAAATTACCCAAAAATTTAGTCAGAATATTTCTACATGCTTACCAATCATATTTATTCAACAAAATTCTATCCAGAAGAATAAAAAAAGGATTACCTCTCAATGAGGCGGTAGAAGGAGATATTGTTATTCCATGGGAAAATGAAATGGTTATACAGAGCAATGAAGGTATAAAGGTTAATAAAGTCAATAAAGAAAAAATCAATAAGCAGATTAAGAGAGGGAGATGTTTTCCATCCGCCGCCATTTATGGCTATGACTTGCTTAAAGCAGAGGGGGAAATGGGGGAGATAGAGGAGGAAATTGCGAGAGAGGAAGGGATAAGCGAGGAGGAATTCAAAATGCCGCATATGCCAGAGTTTGCATGTAGGGGGATGAGACGGGTAATTGCTGTGCCATTAAAAAATATTAAATGGAAATTCCATGGCAAAAATTTATATCTATCCTTTTTCCTGCCCAAAGGCTGCTATGCCACCTCGCTGCTGCGGGAGATAATGAAAGCAGAGGATGTTTTCAGCTACTGAAATCATGCAACTCGTATTCTATTTCTTTCAGTGCATTGGCATTATATTCTTCAATTTTTGATATGGCATATCTTATTTCCTTTTCTTCACCGAGCAGAATAACAGTGAGTCCTTTTTGCACAGCTTCAAGGGCAGTCTGAATGGGGCAGAATTCAAAATCGTATTTTATCCCTGCTTTTTCTATTGCCACCTTCGCCACCGCATCCGAAACGCCTATTCTATCGGCTTTTATTTCCTCAATGGCTTTCTTCAATTTTTTTATTTCCAATCTTTTACTCCCTCCATCCTTTATATTTGGAAGAGAAATGAGATGAATCTTGCCAAAGGGATATTCTATTATCCCTCTTATGTTTTTAATCGCGATATCCTCGCCCTTTCCTGCATTTTCAGCGGCTGTGGCGGAAGCAGAGGTTTTTTTACTTTTATATGCATGCAGGTATCCATTTTCCATTGCAAGATACACCTTTTCCCCTTTTTTTATATCATCGCCAGCTATCGCCACCGAATATTCCATTATATTCAGCTTCTTCTTTTTCTCTTCCAGATATCTATCGAGTTTATCAAGATAGGAAAAAATAGCCTCCACACCTTTTACTGTAACACGATATTTTCCCTCAATGATTTCTATGAGGCCTTCCTCCCTCATTTTTTTCATATATTCATGAACTCCCTGCTTAGTTATGCCTATTTTTTCCGCAATCTGATTCAAATTGTAATATTCGCCCGTTGAAATTTCGAGGAGTATCATGAACTTCTTTGGAAGCAATTCAACCATTTATGTTAAAACGGGGAGAGATATAAAATACCTTTTGAATTTTCTTAACATTTATTTTAACAATAAACAAATATATGGTATCACATTTTATCTCCATGAAATCGTCGCGTATTCCCGGATTTTATAAAATGCCAATTGAGGAAAGGGTGAGGATTGTTAAAGAATTTGCTGGGCTGAGCGATGAAGAAGCGGAGAAGCTACTTTCCTTCTGTGCTCTTCCCAAAGATATTGCCAATATAATGATAGAGAATGTGGTGGGAAGTATGCAACTCCCGCTGGGAATAGCAACAAATTTCATAATAAATGGAAGAGAACTTTTGATACCCATGGCGATTGAGGAATCATCTGTGGTTGCTGCCGCTTCCAATGCTGCAAAAATGGCTCGACCCGACGGCTTTAAGGCAAAGGCTACTGAGCCAGTAATGATTGGGCAGATACAAATTCTAAATCCAAATAGGGATGCAAAAGAAAAAATAATGGAGCATAAAGATGATATACTCAGCTTAGCAAATGCCCAGGATAAAATACTTGTGGAACTTGGAGGAGGAGCAAAAGATATTGAGGCAAGATGGCTGAGCGATGGTATGATGGTGGTTCATCTACTTGTTGATGTAAGGGATGCAATGGGGGCAAATGCTGTTAATACAATGGCCGAAGCTGTAGCTCCCCTCCTTGAAAAAATAACGGGAGGCAAAGCTTTACTCCGCATAATTTCAAATCTTGCCATACATCGTTTGGCTGAGGCTGAGGTGATTTACAGGAAGGAAAATATAGGAGGCGAGGATGTTGTTGACAAAGTTGTTAAGGCATATGAGTTTGCTGCCCTCGATATATTCAGAGCGACTACACATAACAAAGGAATAATGAATGGAATAGATGCTGTTGTCATAGCAACCGGCAATGACTGGCGGGCTGTGGAGGCGGGGGCGCATGCATATGCGGCAATGAATGGATATAAGCCCCTCACTATATGGGAAAAAACTGAGGATGGGAATCTGCGGGGGAGAATAAAACTCCCGCTTGCTGTGGGAATTGTTGGAGGGGCAACAAAAGTTCATCCAATGGCAAAAATTTCCCTTAAAATAATGGGTGTTAAGACGGCAAAGGAACTGGCGGAAATAATGGCAGCCGTTGGTCTTGCACAAAATTTTGCTGCCCTCCGTGCTTTGGCAACGAAAGGTATTCAGGCAGGACATATGAAATTGCATGCACAGAATATAGCTGTAATGGCAGGAGCAGAGGGAGATGAGATTGAGGTTGTTGCTAAAAAGATGATTGAAGAGGGCAAGATAAGAATGGACAGGGCTAAGGAGATACTGGAGGGTATAAGGAAAGAATGATTGCGTATCCTCTCATCATTCGGAAAAAATAAAAAGATTTAAGTGCAGATAGATTTTTAACTTATCATGACAAAAAAGGGGATGGGATTACTTCTGCTCATGGGTATTTTGATAATTACAATTTATCCCCATACAGCGAATCCTCTGCCATATGGGAATGTACTCTTTGTAGATGATGATTTTACTCCCGATCCTTCCAATAATAAATTTAATGATATTCAGGCAGCAATAAATGCTGCAAATGATGGGGATATAATCTATATTTTTGAGGGCATATACGAGGGCAATATATGGGTAGATAAGGAGTTGCGAATAATTGGAGAGGCGGCGGGGAAAGTTGTTATAGATGGGAATGGCAGAAATTATGCCGTAAATATTGTTCAAAACAATGTTATCGTGGAAAATCTAACTATAAATAATGGGATAGTGGCGGGGATAGGCACAGGAATTTATTCTGATAATGTCAATGTAACTATAAAAAATTGCATAATACATGGAACTAAAGAATATGGGCTTGAAATTCTTTCTGATAGTGTAACGGTGATCAACTGCACCATATATGGGACTCATGTAGGAATTAAAATTAGTGCAACAAATGTTACTCTCGCCCATTCATCAGTATATGAAACAGAGTGGGGAATTGTGGTTGAAGGAGCAGAAAATTGTGTCCTTCAGAATACAGAAATACATGATATTGAGAACAAAAGCATTAAAGTGCAGGATTCAGAAAATGTGATCATAAAAAATGTTACAGCATTCGCTTCCTTCTGTGGGCTATGGCTGAAAAATGCGAGTGATTCAACCGTCATAAGTAGTAATTTTTCTGATAACAGAATAGGAATAAGAATAGAAGAATCGGAGAATAACACGATAGAGAGTAACTTGATAGCAAATAATGTTGGCTATGGAATATACGCGATCGATTCCTTCAACAATACAATACATCACAATAATTTCATAAACAATGGAATAAATGCATATGATACAGGCAACAATATATGGAATAGCAGCATCGGCAATTACTGGGATGATTATAAAGGCTATGACGGAAATGGAGATGGTATAGGTGATACACCTTATGAAATAGGAGGAAATGCTGATTATATGCCAATTATCCATCAAATTTCCTCTCCTCCAGTATTTGTTTGGGTTGATGATGATTATGATGAGGCGACGCCAGGCTGGATGCTTGACCACTTTGCCTCTCTTCAAGAAGCAATTGATGTCCTTGCCATCAATGGAAGATGTTATGTTTATGAAGGGAATTACAGCGGTTTTACTATATATAAGGCAATAACCGTCTCTGCTGAGAAAGGAAGCATATATTCTGCAGAGGATGGAATATTCATATCAGCAAATGATGTGAGTGTAGAGGGCTTTACCATATCTGCTCTTGAAAATGGAATAAAAATACAGAATGCGTCCAATGTTTCCATTTCATCATGCAAAGTGAGCGGGGGAACATTTGGATTGTATGCTGTAAATGCAGCTGAATGTAGCGTGACTGGCTGCGAATTTTTTGGAAATGTGAAGGGAATGTATTTATTCTCATCTTCTCAGTTTGTTATATCCAATTGTTCAATACACGATAATGAATACTTTGGAATAGAAATAAGCCATTCCTCATCCGATAATTTCATCTTTGATTGCACATTTGAAAATAATGAAAAGTATGGCATTTACATAACACATTCTTCCAATAACAACAAAATATATCATAATAATTTTCTGAACAACACTGCATATGACGAATGCAGTAATGAATGGAATGCATCATATGAAAAAGCAATGGGCAATTACTGGAGTGATTACAATGGCAACGATGCAAACAATGATGGTATAGGAGACACACCTTATATCCTTGACGGAGGGGGTATAGATGCTTATCCTTTAATGCATCGCATAACCAATCCGCCATCGTTTGTATGGGTTAATGAGATTTATGATGAAGCGATGCCAGGATGGATGCTTGACCACTTTACTTCAATAAGTGACGCGATAGCTAAGTTGAAAGAAGAAGGTAGCTGCTATGTATTTTCAGGCATATATAGAGAGAACATCATTATAAACAAAACTATAGCGCTAACAGGCAGCGGAGCATGGAGCAGCATAATAGAAGGCGCGGGCAACACTGCCATCAAAGTAGCTGCCAGAGGAACAAAGATAGAGGGAATTGGCGTGAGAGATTGCTGGAACGATGCTGCAATACTTATAATTGCAAGCGATGTTAAGATTAAAAATTGCATAAGCTACAATAGCTATCATGGCATATATATAAATGCATATAATGCGACAGTTGAAAACTGCGAATTTTTTGATAACACGCTGAACGGCGTTTATCTTTACTCAACCTATAGTTCCACTTTTATAGGATGCAGAATATATGGAAATAATAATGGAATGGTATTGGTTTTATCCAGTTACAATGATATTGAAAGATGTGAATTTTCCAACAATTCTGTTTATGCACTAAAGATACTCAATTCATATGCCAACACCTTATACCACAACGATTTCTACGATAATTTAGTCGGTTGCTATTTGGAAAACTCCGCTGACAATCTAATTTATTTCAGCAATTTCATAGGAAATACACAGCATGTAGTTGATTATAACGCAAACATGTGGGATAATGGTAGCGTTGGCAATTACTGGGATGATTATGATGGCGTTGATACAAACTGGGATGGTATTGGCGACACACCTTATGAAATAGATGCCAACAGCATAGACCATTATCCGCTCATAAGAGAAGCAGGTTTTCCGATTGCATATTTCACATGGGAGCCTTTGCAGCCATACACTTTCGAAACAGTATACTTCTATGATGCATCCATAGATTT
>CAZTDS010000033.1:1925-12135 GCA_964612535.1 uncultured Thermoplasmatales archaeon | reverse complement strand
AGCCATTGAAGGAACATAAAGAGCAGCATGGAATAAAAACAATAATCGTAGGCTTGGATGAAATATATAGCGGGAAATATTTTGCAGCAGAAGGAAGAGATGATGCTGAGAAAATAAAATACTTCATTAAAAATGCCATTGAAGAATGGGGTATAGAATATGTTATGCTTGTTGGAGGAAGACAGGGAGGAGTTTTCAAAGAAAGATGGCTCATGCCGGTTCGCTATTCCTATCTTGATGATGGAGGAGAGGCAAAATTCGTCTCAGATTTATACTTTGCTGACATATATAAATATGAAGATGGCAACATTGTTTTTGAAGACTGGGATAGCAATGGCAACGGCATCTATGGAGAATGGCACATGAGAGGCAAGGATATGGTGGATTTATACCCTGATATCTATCTTGGCAGGCTTGCCTGCAGAAATGTGTGGGAAGTAAAATTAATGGTGGATAAAATCATTGAATATGAAATGAATGCTTATGGAAGCGAATGGACGAAAAGATTCGTTGGTATAGCTGGTGATACTTATCCAGGAGAAGATGACCCCTATTTTGAGGGAGAACTTGCAACAAAAGCAGCCTTTGATTTACTCGATGGTTATGAAGCGAAATTTGTATGGACTTCAACGGGTAGCCTTTCAAGTGCGCAGGATATAATCGATGCCATAAGCGAGGGCTGCGGCTTCCTACACTTCTCCGGCCATGGAAATCCAATGAGCTGGGCAACACATCCGCCATACGATGAAGAAACATGGATAGGAATCGATGTACTCCAATTCTATAAATTCTCAAATAAGGGCATGTATCCAATAACAATAATAGGTGGATGCCACAACAACCAATTTAATGTTAGCGTATTCAATCTCCTCAAACTTAAGCACCTCAAAACAATTTATTACAAATCCGAATGGAGCCCAGAATGCTTCGGATGGTGGCTCGCCCGCAAGATAGGCGGCGGAAGTATAGCTACCGTTGCCAATACAGGTTATGGCTACGGCATACCAGGCGAAGACTGTCTCACTGGCAGAGGAAGATACATGGAAATACACTTCTTCAAGAGTATTGCAGATGGTAAGGAAACGCTTGGAGAAGTTCATGCCTCCGATTTAACTTACTACCTCAATGCATTTCCACCGATGGTGGATAGAATAGATACAAAAATCGTTGAACAGTGGGCACTGCTTGGAGATCCAAGCCTTATGATTGGAGGATATCCAGAGTAGCATCCTTCACGAGGTTGTTATTCTTACATCTCTGATTAAAGCGTGCGGCGTAAATACAGGATTTTCAACTTCCCACCAGTATATTTGCCTTCTCTCTTTCGATAATGCATCGATATTTTTTAGCATCCTTTCCATATTATCACTTATTCTTACTCCTTTTACCCCCTCCTTTATCTCTCCGTTTTTCACATAAAATGCCGCATCCCTTGCGATTGTCGAAAAATCCCCGCTCCTGTAATTGTGAAAACGCGTATACCAAACATTCGTTATAAGCAATCCCTCCTTGATATTCTCAATTATCTCCTCCATACTATACTCACCTTTCTTAATGATGGTATTCCATGGATGTGGAGATATTATGCCAGCATTTGCTGTCGTCGCCACTTCATGCATTTTGGCTGTCGTGCTATTATGGAGATAGCTTTTAAGCATCCCTTTCTCCACAATCGCTGTTTCTCTTGTCGCCACTCCCTCATCATCAAATTTTACCGAAAAAATGCCATCCTCCGCCACTCCACTATCATAAATGCTTATTTCCTCGCTCGCCACCTGCTGCCCCATTTTCCCAGCAAGAAATGAATAGCCAGCATCAACAGCAAATGCAGATGAGAAAAGGGCGAAATAGTGCATTAGGTTGGCGAAGGCGAGTGGGGATAGAATAACATCATATTTTCCCTCCCTTACTCTTTTTGCACTCCTGCTCTGTGAAGCCATCTCACCCGCCTTTTCTACACTTTTTATATCTATGCCATTATGCCTGCGGGAACAGCTCACCGCATGCCCAGATGCTGTTTCATTAAAAACCCTCATTGATAGATACATCATGCTATTTTTGTCTTCAGCTTCGACAAATGGAGTGTATATTTTTGTCTTTTCGAGTTCGCTGAAAATTACACCCGCTACCTCCTCTCCATGTTGTAACGATACATTTATTGCTTTCTCTGCCAAATCAAGTAATTTTTCATCATCTATGACCTTTTCATCAAAATATTTTCTATCTATATAATTGCCACCTTCCCCAAGTTCAAAAGGTGTTGAAGGAAGCATCTTTATCATTTTCTCTGCTTTTTCAATTGCCTTCTTTAATTTTCTCTCATCAGGATTTTCAACAACAAGAGTTGCGAGTTTTCCATCCTTATAAAGATATAGATGCATCTCTTTTGTTTTCCATTCTTTTAAAACCCCTGCTCTGCTGTTATATATTCTTATTTGCTTGCTTATCGCCTCCTTTTCTATTGCCACATATTTATCGAATTTTTTAAGGGCATCAATCATTTTATCGCCACATCTCGCAACCTCAAATCTACTCCTCCAGTTGATACTTCTATTCCCTGCATCGGCTCCCCCTTGCCGCACGTTGCGGGATAAAATTCCAGTTTCTTTCCAGCTGCATCCACTTTCCTATAAAAATCAAAGGTTGATATCTCTATGGCGGGATGATATGCTATACCATTTATCTCCCCATTTTTTATTATATATGCCTCCTGCCCTACATATTTTTGATTTATTCTCAAATCATCAATGTTCCATTCCATAAAGGTTTTCATGTAAATGCCCTCCTTTATCTCCTCCATCATTTCTTCCAAGCTATAGTCGCCGGGCATGAAATACGTATTCGCCATTCTAACAATCGGCTCCTTTCCATACGTGGCTCTTGCTGATGCATTACTTTTTGCATGCATTTCATGGGCTGTCTCACGATTATGAAGAAATTCATTCACTATTCCTTCTTTAATCAATATACGCTGTCCCGCCTTTACTCCTTCATCATCATATTTATAAAAACCATAACTTTTTGGAAGCGTGGGGTCATCGGCAATGCTTATGCATTCGTTTCCTATTTTCTTTCCAATTAAATCGGGCGTGGCATATGATTTTCCCGCCTGCGCCGCTTCCCTGCCAAGTATGCGATCTGCTTCGAAGGGATGTCCGCAACTTTCATGAGCTATTAATCCAGTTATATATGGAGAGAGAATAACATCGCCACGCTGCGGAGCTTTTCTGCCTTTTTTAATCAGGTCTTTTAAGAAATTAATATCATGCCGCAAATGCTCCTCCACTCTCCACTCCTCCGCTACTTCCCATCCTCCTGTATTTCCAAATTCCCGATGCATTTGTTCTATCTTTTCATCTGCTACAGTTACGAGATAATATAGATAAATCCGAGGAATTTTTGAGAAAATTCTGGCTCCCTCGCTATTCATGTACAACTTTTCCTGTATCTTTTCTTCATATGAAATTGTTCTTTCATGCTCTTTCGCCACCCCATCAATTTCTTTCAGATATTCCATTTTTTCGTCAATGTCTGGAAAGTCACCTTTTATTTCGTAGCTCTCGCAATGCATTTCTTCTTCACTTAAACCCACATTTCCCTTCTGAATTCGAGCCATCTTCTCTGCCTTTCTAACCCCTTCCTTTATCTCCTCTTTACTCACAATATTTGAAAAATAAAAGCCGACTCCTCCATCTATCACTCTTATGGAGAATCCATAATTTTCCTCTGTTCCCGCCCCACGAAGCACACCATTTACAAGCAAAATATCCTGCCTATTCTGTTTCTCTATTCTAACCTCCACATATTTTGCCCTTGAAATTTTCAGGGCGTGCTCTGCAAGTTCTTCCACAGTTATATGGCGGCGATGGTAAATAATCTTTCGGAATCCTGTGGCAAAAGAAAAATTGAAATGATGGTTTGTCATGTAATAGATGATAGATGATGGATTTCGTTGCTTTGTCTCCCGTATGTCAGGCTCTTCTTGCAACTATATTCACATGGCTTGTTACCGCTATAGGGGCAGGAGTTGTATTTTTCAAAAGGGATATAAGTCGAAAAACTCTTGATCTTTCATTGGGATTTTCTGCTGGCATAATGCTTTCTGCCAGCATATGGTCTCTCCTTCTTCCTGCATTGGAAATAGCGCCGGAAAGATTTTCGTGGATGCCGGCTGCTGCTGGCTTTTTGGCAGGTGGGTTTTTCCTGAGATTATTGGATAAATTTATTCCCCATCTACATTTATTCCTTCCTGAAGAAAAGGCTGAGGGCATTAAAAGCGATCTCGGAAAAACAACCCTTCTGGTGCTTGCCATTGCCATCCACAATTTTCCAGAGGGGCTGGCAATAGGGGTTGCATTTGGGAGCATTGCATTTGGAGAAGGAAGTATAGCAGCGGCGATAGCACTTACCATAGGAATAGGCATTCAGAATTTTCCAGAAGGCATGGCGGTTTCGTTGCCACTGAGAAAGGAAGGATACTCCCAAATGAAAAGCTTCTGGTATGGGCAACTATCTGCTGTAGTTGAGCCGCTCGGCGGGGTAATAGGGGCAGCATTGGTTACTTTATCGAAATCTCTTTTGCCATACATCCTCGCTTTTGCAGCGGGAGCCATGATTTTTGTTGTTATCGAAGAGTTAATACCTGAGTCACAATCAGCAGAAAATTCGGATTTAGCTACGATTGGCACACTTATAGGATTTGTTGTAATGATGATACTGGATGTAGCATTCGGATAGATTATTCTACAACAACCTCTATCTCATTTTCTTCTTCTGCTATCCATGGTAGTTCTATCTCAACTACTCCTCCAGCCGGAATGTTTACTCCCTCTATTCTATTTTTCTCCTTGCCATTCACGTAAAGTATAACTCTCTTGTTTTCTGCATCCTTTTCGCCAACATTTTCTATTCTAACTTTTGTAACAACTCTTTCCCCTTCCTCAAACTCCTCTGGTTCATGCTTTACTTCTGTGTTAAGAATCTCCTTTGGCTCTCTCACATTCACCATCAAACTCATCCTTTCACTCTTGCCTTTTTCTGGCAAAACAACGAAATCAAACGATGCCCACTCATCAATGCTCGCATCATCCGGTATCTTTACTTTAAGCATCACATCTATTTCATCCCCTCCTTCCAGCGTTGCCCCCTCCTTGTCCATATCAACAATCCATTTCTCCGGCACTCTCCCCTCGATTCTAAAACGATATCTCATTTTGTTCTTATCCGTTTTTTCCAGAGGATTTATTACCTTCATCTTAAATTCCGCTGTGCCACCAGGCGGCGCCTCCGCCACCCTTTCATCACATTCAATAATTGCCATTTTCTGCACAGTCCTGCCCATATAGTAGGCTATAACAAGAAGCGCTATAACACCTGCAACGAATAAAATATACCCTATTTTCTTCCCCAAATCGCTTTCCTCGCCTCCCCCACCTGGAGATGGAGTGAAGCTTACGCGGAGTGTAACATCTGCAGTGCTTTCCTTATCGGAATTAGCGGATTTGGCTGTGAGAGCAAGAAGGCGGGTTGTATTATTTGTTGCATTTTGGGGTATGGTAACGGAAACAGATATATTTGCGCTTTCTCCAGGTTGAAGCGAGATGCTATCTCTTTCCAGAGTGTAGTCCCATACACAGGTTACAAAAAGGTTGTAAGTATCATATAAATCACCTGTATTTTCTACCTTGAATTTCACCTTGGCGGTTTCGCCAGGCTTTACATCTATTTTGTCGCTGTATGCCGTTACTTTAACCCCATATTCTGGAGGAGCTATACTTGTATTGAGCCATATAAAATCGCTACCCATTTTTCCTTCCGCATACACTGTGATATTAAGATAATCGCCCTCACTTGCATTTTCTGGTGCCTTTACCGTAATATCTACATACCCAAAGGAGCCCGCTGGAACATCCAAATTTTCTTTTTCTATGAAAACGTCCCATTCATCTCCTTGATAATCTGTATATATTTTTATGGTATCATTCTGGTTACCCTTGTTGTAGATAAGGAGTGTATAAATTGCCTCCTCTCCAGCCTTAATTTCCTTTTCGGTATCAAAGCATTCTATATCTATTCCTCCACTTACATTAAATGGAAGCACAACATATGATTTTGTATATGTGGAATCGTAATGGATGTTGGTGGCAAAAAACGGCGAGAGAACACTGAAAGGAAAATAAGAGAGCAAATCAAAAGCCTTCTCTAATTTTATGCCCAAGCAATGGCCCGCCGGTATTACACGCTCAACATTGTTTATGTAAAATGTTTTAGGCTTTAACGTTTCATTTTTTAGGAAAATTATTGATGCTGGACGGGTGGCATCGATAACATCTATATTTCCAGAAGGTGCTATATCGAGCAGGGAAGCTTTTAAAATCTTTACCTGGAAAGGTAGCAAATCGGCTTTTAAAAAGAAGGCCTCAACAATTACAGTTATTTTTACATCTCCATTTATTTTTACATCCTTATCAAATGGCTCAGTTGCCCATATGGCGGCGCCTTCGTCCAGATTAATATATGCTGAATAAAAACCAGTTGGCTCGGTACGGTCCATTAATAGATACTCTTCATGAGCGGAATTTGGTGTATCATGTAAATAATAATATGTCTGCTGAGCAACAGCAGAAAAGCTGAATGAAAGCAATATTAAAGCAACAAGTATCTTTTTCATATAAAAGGAAATAACCGAATCCTTATATAGATTTTTGTTAAAACAGTATCTCAGCATGTTAACTAAAAATTTGCTGTTTGCATGCCCCAATTTTTGCCAACGGTAATACAGAAAAGAGGGGCACTCATCTCTTTTATCTTATTTTTACTATATCTTTTCCTCCACAATATGGACAATTCATTTCCTTATCCTAGACGATAAAATTTATATAGAACTTTTTGTTATCATTTTGATAGCAAAATGAAAGCAAAAATAGCCTTTTGGGCAATTATTGCAACCTTTCTCCTACTCATTAGTATCACAGGCTATTCTACAACTGCTAAAAATCGTGTAATTGAAAAACTTGTAACAGATATCACAGGCTATAAAATTGGAAACAATCCTCCACAAATCTATCTTCTATATCCTTCCCCAAATGCAAAAGTTGGGTGTACTACGGAGTTAATATGGTTTGCTATTGATCCGGATAAGGATAAACTGGTTTTTAATATTTATATCGGCGAAACGCAGGAAGGCATGCAGTTTGTTGGTAAAACTACAAAGAATGTATTTAAAATAAATCTTGACCCGGGTAAAGAATATTTCTGGATGATTGAAGTGTTTGATGGAAAGGAATATATGAGAAGCCCTGTACGAAGTTTCATGACGGAAAGAGAAACGCAGCAAGAACCTTCCTACAATTGGACGTATATACTGTATATGAATGGCGATAATAACCTCTATTCTTATGCTCTTTCAGAATTAAATGAAATAAAAAATTCCTCATTGAAGGATATGGCTGTCATTATTCTTTGTGATGGAAATGAAGAGAATGATACATGGCTTTATGTTATTGACAATGGGATAGAAAAAACTGCAATGGGAGAAAAGAACATGGGTTCCTCCAGAACACTTGAAGATTTACTCATATATGCCAAGGAAAATTATGTGGCGAGAGATTACATCTTAGAAATATGGGGGCACGGTAACGGATGGATGGGCGTATGTTTCGATGCGACGAATACAGATATGCTTACAATGGCTGAGATTGAAAACGCCCTTGCTGCTGCAGGAGGAGTTGATATAGTCATTTTTTCCGCCTGCTATATGGGTTGTGTAGAGGTTGCATATTCCTTGAAAAATGTGGCAGATTATATGATTGCCTGCGAGGGCGCAATGCCAGCGGCTGGCTTGCCCCATGACGAAATTTTGCGGGCAATTGGCGAGCTGGGGGCAGAGGGTGTGTGTAAAAAAATAGTTGATGTTTATGGTGAAAATGTATTTTTGTCGACAGCATTTGCTGCATGGAACTTAAGCAAAATGTCTCTCCTAGTTGCAACAATAAATGAATTTATATATCTTTATGCCGCAAATGTGACGGAAGCAAGAAATGAAAGTGCCTATTGTTTGCAGTATATTGACCTGAAAAATTTTGCAGAGTATATTGGATGCGAAGAGATTATTGAGAGTATCAACGAAACCATTATTTCTTCATGCGGAATGCTGAGTGGAGTAGGTATCTATTTTCCTGTAAAAGGACAGTGTTCGAAGTACTATCCAGATATAGAATTTTCTTCTGCCAGCTTGTGGGATGAATTCATAAGTAATTATGTTTAACTTTTACAATTTACAAATGCTTATATATTGCTAACAAACTTTTTATATCGCCAATTTTAACGGAGAAAGAAGAAAGAATGAAAGCAGAATGCTATTTTAATAGAATTTATATAAGTCGTCTTGTTTGGAAACATGAATTATTTAAAGGAACGGAAAGTTGGTATAAACTTTTATGAAGTATTTTGAAGGAGGTAGTGAAAATGAAAAATAGTATTTATGAGAGAGAATATTCTCTCAAGAGAATAGGAGAAGCAATCTTTGTAACATTCATATTGGTTATAACTGTTTTTTATCCAATAACCATGAAAGTATCATCAACTTCTATAGGTGGACATGATATCACTTTTATAAGTCATACACATAATGCTGCAACAAATATTTCTACATGGACTTATAGAGTAACTTCTGGAAGTAGTCCGTCAATTAGTCATTGGATAATGGAATTGGGGGCATGCATTGAAGAAAATGATATTGTTGAAGTATCAGAAGATTATGAATTTAAAACAACCCCTGATCCAACTACTGGACTCACGGGAATAAAATTTGAGGAAGGTTATGGAGACGGAGAAAATAGGACAGTATGGTTTAAGCTCCGAGGAGATTATTCAGAAGGAATTGTACAAATAGCAATAAAAGCTGGCGGAAGTGAATCTTATGGATATGTAACTGGGCCCACATGCAATCCACCCTTATGCTCCATTGGAGATTTTGTATGGCATGATAGATTCCACTCTCAAACTCATCAGGTAGATGGAATTCAGGACGTTGGTGAATCAGGAATAAAAGATGTGCTGATAGAGCTGTATAACGAGACGGGAAGTAAAATAGCTTCTACTGTTACCGATACTAACGGCTACTATCAGTTCACCAATCTTTTGCCAGGCACATATACTGTTAAAGTTGCAGATAGTAACTTTCTGGCAGGTGGTGTGCTTGAAGGATGGTATGCGAGCCCAGCTAATAAAGGCGATGACGCTGTTGATAGCGATGGCGATGAAACAACCCATGAAGTTACTGTAACATTGATTCCAGGAGAGAATAATAACGATGTTGACTTTGGCTTTTTCCGTGCATGTATCAACTTGACAAAGACGGGACCACAATTTATTCAAGTTGGGGAGACTATTACTTATCATTTTAGAGTAGAGAATTGTGGCGATGTTATATTACATGGAGGCGCTCATGTGGAAGATCCTTTAATAGATCCAGATAATGAAATTTGGAGCGATTCACTTTTTTTACCTGGCGAAGTTGCCGAATTTGATGAATATTATACCCCCAGCGAGGATGATTGTGGCACATTGAGTAATACTGCTACTGCTTGGGGATGTCCCAAGCATGCATATGGATATATAGAAAATGTTTATGATGAAGCAAGTTGGAGCATATACGTTATATGTGTAGAACCTGACATAGAGATTGAGAAAAAAGTATGGAATGAAACTGCCAATGCCTGGAGTGAATTAGAAGTTGCAAAAGCTGGAGATGTTGTTAAGTTTAATATTAGCGTGCACAATAATGGAACAGATTGTTTGGAAAACATCAATATTACAGATTATCTTCCCCCATGTTTAGAATATGTGGGTGGTAGCGCCATCGTAAACGGCTTGCCACAAGAGCCGATAAAATGGAGAAACAATCTCACATGGCTGTTTTACAATAATGACTGTGATTGCGATGATGACTGCAATTGTAACTGTCTAAAAGAAGATGAATGGATTTATATTGAATTCGATGCAACTGTTATGAGCTGTGGAAAAAATGTCAACCGAGTAAATTTTTCAGCAGATGGTAAAAAATCTGATATAACAGTTTATGACGAAGATAACGCCACTGTATATGTTGCATGCCCATCTATTGAAATTGAGAAAAAAGTATGGAATGAAACCGCCAATGCTTGGGAGGAAACTACGAAGGCATACCTTGGAGAAAGTGTAAGATTCA
>CAZTDS010000033.1:227-1825 GCA_964612535.1 uncultured Thermoplasmatales archaeon | reverse complement strand
GCCAATGCTTGGGAGGAAACTACGAAGGCATACCTTGGAGAAAGTGTAAGATTCAATATTAGTGTCCATAACAACGGATTAGAAGATTTAACTAATATCAACGTTACTGATTACTTGCCAGAATGGCTTCAGTACGCAGGCGACGCCACCGTAAACAGCACGCCACAAGAGCCAATAATATGGGGAAATAATGTTACGTGGCTGTTGAGTCATCTTTCTCCATGTGACTGGGTTTATATTGAATTTAATGCAACAATAATGGATTGTTCCTCATGCAGCCTAATAAGTTTCCTTGCTGAAGATAATTTTGCAGGCGTAGATTCGCCAACTGGATGGTCTACCAACAACGACACGGTTTATCTTGGTATCAATCACTGGAACTTACTCGCTAGCAACGCAGATGTATATGCATATGTGAATGGAGGCAGTGGTGAACTTACTCATAGGGGGACAAGAGGACTCGGTATAAATGGAGCTGAAGATGATGAGGTTGACAGTAGGAATTCCAATGGCAACGAAAAAATGGCCATAACCTTTGATATACCACATCTGGTATGTAAATTTGAAGTTCGTTCACTTTATGCTGACGAAGGACAAAATGGTGAGGAAGGAGATGTTAAACTTTATCTTGATGGAGCAGAGGTAGGATATTATCATTTGCAGGCTATAGAATCAGGGGGAAATGGTGTACTCGTAAAAGATATTCCAGATACCTTAGTTGACAAAATTGTTTTTTATGTTGACGATGAAGATTACCAAAGTTATAGCGATTTTGCGGTAGCCAGAATATGGGCAAAATCGGTTAATGTAGCAAATGTATCTGGCTATTGCGAGATTACTGATAAAACACTCTATGATGAGGATGATGCAAATGTGGATGTTATTTGTGGGCAACCGAGTATAAGCGTAGAAAAAGAAGTAAATAGAAGCATAATACACTCAGGAGATTCCGTAAAATATTGGGTAAATTTAACAAATAATGGAGATGTTAATTTAAGCAATATTATTATCACAGATAATCAAAGCTTGAATTTTGTTTATATTTCAGGAGATGATGGTGATGGAATATTTGAACCAGGAGAGACATGGATATATGAGAACATAACATCTATAACAAAAGATACATGGAATAAAGTAAATGTTTCAGCTCAAGACGAAATAGGAAAAATAGTTTATGCAGAAGATACTGCATATGTAAATGT
The DNA here is from genome assembly GCA_964612535.1 of uncultured Thermoplasmatales archaeon. Lineage (GTDB taxonomy): Archaea > Thermoplasmatota > E2 > UBA202 > JdFR-43 > JdFR-43. Next base: position 623 of record CAZTDS010000033.1, on the reverse strand, counting down.
AATATCTCCAAGCATAAGCGTAGAAAAAACAGTTGATCCAGAAGAAGCAAGTGTTGGAAGCATTGTAACATATACATTTAAGATAACAAATGATGGAGATACAACTATACATGGAATAACATTAGAAGATAGCCATTTAGGAAATCTTACTTCTTCATTAAATAATACAGATTTAGCTCCAGGAGAATGGGCAATTGCAACATATGATTATACTGTAACTGAAGAAGATATTCCATGGAGAAACAATACCGCATGGGCAAATGGAACAGATAGCCAAGGAAATGATGTTACAGATAGCGATACTGCAGAACTTCATGTAACATATACATATGGATTGACATTAGAAAAAACAGTTGATCCAGAAGAAGCAAGTGTTGGAAGCATTGTAACATATAC
>CAZTDS010000033.1:0-127 GCA_964612535.1 uncultured Thermoplasmatales archaeon | reverse complement strand
CAAGGAAATGATGTTACAGATAGCGATACTGCAGAACTTCATGTAACATATACATCTGCTATTTCTGTTTCTAAAACCGCCACTCCAACTACTGTTGAAGCTGGTGAAGCAGTTACATGGAATATAA
>CAZTDS010000032.1:5315-12218 GCA_964612535.1 uncultured Thermoplasmatales archaeon | reverse complement strand
TGATAACACACCACCAGAAACAATCGCTACTTTATCTCCACCCTCACCAGATGGAGAAAATGGATGGTATGTGAGCGATGTTACAGTTAATTTAACTGCAATTGATGTGAATGGAAGTGGCGTGGGAGTAATCTACTATAAGATTGATAATGGAAACTGGATAGAATATACAGGAGCATTCGATATAACAGCAGATGGAATTCACACTCTTTATTATTATGCAGTGGATAATTTAGGAAATGCAGAGACAGAAAAGAGTGAAACAATAAAGATAGATAAAACAAGTCCAACTCTTTCATATAATATTACTGGTACCCTTGGAGATAATGAATGGTATGTAAGCATAATTACAATTGAATTATCAGCAATTGAGGACAATTTAGCAGAATTTAAGTACAAGGTAGATGGGACATGGCAGGATTATACTGGGCCATTTGATCTCCCAGATGGAATCTATAGCATTGAAGTATATGCAAAGGATGATGCTGGAAATGAGGCAAATATTAGCTTTGATGTAAAAGTTGATAAGACAAAGCCTACAGCAACTCATACATTACAAGGAAAAATAGAGGAAGGAAAATACACCAGCGATGTTACTGTAATCATCTCCGCTTCTGATGGAGATGGCTCAGGTGTAAAGGAAATTCATTATCGCCTCGATGGCGGAAACTGGCAAATTTTCAGCGGATCAAGTGGAAGCGATACTGTTGCAACAGAAGGAGATCATACAATTGAATATTATGCAGTTGATTATGCAGGAAATGTAGGAGCAACACATTCAGCCACATTTACCATAGAAAAGAATAAGAAACCTGTAGCCGATTTCTCATATTCACCATCTCAACCCACCGATTTAGATACAATAACATTTGCTGATGCATCAACAGATGAGGACGGCGAAATTGTTACATGGCTGTGGGACTTTGGTGATGGAACAACAAGTAATGAACAAAATCCAAGCCATAAATATGCAGACAATGGCACGTATGTTGTTAAGCTAACTGTTACCGATGATAAAGGAGCAACATCTTCAACCCAAAAAATAATAGAAGTTTCCAACGTTGCCCCTGTTGCCAAATTCACATATAAGCCAGATAAGCCAAAAGTAAGAGAGGAAATAGAATTTAACTCATCTCTATCCTTCGATGATGATGGAAGCATAGTCAATTATACATGGAACTTCGGAGATGGAAATGTAAGCTATGAAGCCAATCCAGTGCACGCATATGAAAAGGCAGGAACTTATAATGTTACACTTACTGTGACAGACAATGATGGCGCTACCCATACAACAACTCTTTCGGTAACTGTGACTGAAGAAAAAATAAATGTGTGGATCTATCTGATTGTGATTGTTATACTGATAATAATAGCGGCAGTGGTATTTGCAATCTGGAAGAAGAGAACCAAGAGCTAACCCTCTTCCCATTTTTTATAAATTTTTAACAATTTTTTCTGCTGATTTTTCAAACTCTTTAACAGAAAACTATATAACGGTAAAATGGATTAATTAATCCTCAGATAGGGGTGGAGGTAAATGAAATATAATAGATTAATGAGTATGGTATGTGTGGTGGTTTTGGTATTGAGTAGCTTTGGAGGGATTTATTACTGGAAAGGGAGCATAAAAGCAAACGCCCAGTTACCTCCAATAAATAATGGCTTTGAACTCTGGCAATGGGAGCAGGTAAGTGACGAAGGATTTGGAGATTTAACTAATGACTATGCTTGGAGCATGGCAGTTTATAGTCCGCCAGGCAGCGGAAAAGAATATCTTTATGTGGGCACACTTAACACCAACGTAACCGATCCTCCTTTACCAGAACAGGGATGCCAGATATGGAGAACAGATGGAACAATGATAGATGGCAAATACGTATGGGAGCAAGTTGTCGGCCCCGCCGCTGGCAACCAGGCGCCAGCCGGCTTCATGGGCGTGGGGCAACATTGTTTTAATCCGTTGGATCCAAACTATGATCTGAGTTTTGCATTTGGAGTGAGAGGAATGACAGTATATAATGGGTTGCTATGGGTTGGAACAATGCCGTTTGCCGAAATTTTCGTTACAGATGGTTCAACCTGGAAAAGAGCAAATCTTCCAGGGTTTGGCGTTGTTGGTGGCATGACCTCAACGAGAGGAATAACCGTATATAAGGGCAAGATATATGCGGAAGTAGAAGACATGTATAATGGAGTAAGAATATTCAGGTATGATGGACCAACAGATTTTGATTCCATTGGAACTTTGGCAGCACAAGCAAACTGGATACAGGTGAATTATCCAGGATTTGACAATACAAATTACAACAAAATGGTTGGAGAACTCCTTGTTTTTGACCCACCAGATGATGGAGAGGATGAGGAATATTTGTATGCATGTACATGGACTCTTGATGCCGACGCCATAATAATTGGAGGTGGCGATGGATTTGAAATATGGAGAACAAATGGAAGCGAAAATCCAGATGGAAAATTGAAATGGGAATGTGTCGTTGGAGGAAATAACTTATATGGTAATGAACCAGGACTTGGAGATGATAATAATTGGGCTGTTATGAGTGCCGTTGTTTATAATGGAATGTTGTATATTGGCACACTCAACTTCAATGATGGGGCTGAGATATGGAGGACGAGAGATGGTGTTACATGGGAACCTGTTGAACTTTATGGTTTTGGAAGAACCAACGGCTATATATGGAGATTAATAGAGTATAAGGGTATGCTAGTTGCAGGAACTCTAAATCCTTTCTTTGGTTGTGAGATATGGGCAAGCGATACTGGAGAGGCAGGAACATTTAAACAGGTAAATATTAATGGAATGGATGCCTCTTTTACGTTGCCAGCAAATATTGGCGCTTTTGTTGGAAGAGATGATGGACCCATAGTATATTGGGCTGATCAGTATGGGGTGAGAAGCGTCGCAATTTATGATGATTACCTCATTATCGGCACAGCAAGCTGGGGAGACTGGGTGGATCGAGTTCTTTATCCCGCTACAAATGGAAAATGGCATAATCTTTCTGGCTATGTTGGATGCGAGATATGGAGAACCGACGCCTCGTTACTCACACTTGAGAATATGAAAGTCAATAAGACAGTTTTTGAACCAAGCACTGGAGAATGGGTGGATAATATTAATGTGAGCTACTATCATGAGTTGAAATTCAGATGCACCATATTTAACAACAATGACACAATGCCTATTCAGAACATTTATGCAGTTGATATTTTGCCGCCAGGCACCACATACGTAGGAGGTGCATCTATAATCTATCCAGATGGACATAGAGAATATCTCTCTCCTCATTATGTAATAAATCTCAAACGGTACATACCTCAACTCGAATCAACCATCCTCATATGGAATCTTTCCGATATCGAACTTCCTCCAAAGAAGAGTATATCTGTTGAATATAACGCCATTGTGGATAAGGTGTATGAAATAAAAATCCTCGATTATAAATTCAAACTTCTCAACACCTTCTTTGCCTTTGGTTCATTTGGTGGAGCACTCATGGCAACGCCACAAATACCACTCGTATGGGGATTTGACTGGGATATTGTTAGCATCGACATGTCAATGCCTTTGCTTGTTGCAAGCATCGTCGATAACCATGATCCAGTGCAGGTTGGAGATAATCTTTCCTATTTCGTGAGAATATCAAATGAAGGAAATGCTCCAGCAGAGAATGTTACCATATTAATCAATTATGATAGCAACTACGTCCTTGATGTTGCCAATCCATATCCGGATGTGAGTGATAATATATGGAATCTGGGAACCCTAAATCCTGGAGAAAACTTCACAATTCAATTGAACGGGGTTGTTGTGGGAGGAGAAGATATTGTTGCGAACCTTATATTTTCATCAAGCAATGGAAATCATGGAAGCGTCATAGAGGAAACAAAAGTGGCTTATCCAGAGATAGGTGTATTGAAATTGATTAAGCTTACAGCCCCACCGTCTGTAAAACCGGGCGAAATCATAAATTATAGAATTCTTTGCTATAATCCAAGTGACATAAATCTAACCAATGTTACTATAATAGAAACGTATCCCAAATATACAGAATTCGTTACGGCTTATCCATCACCAACTGAAGGCAACAATATTTGGAAGATAAAAAATCTCCCAGCACATTCTGGAGTAACAATGATGGTTATGCTAGGGGTTTCCTCACCCTTGGACAATGGAACAATACTGAGGAATAGAGTGGATGTAACCTGTGAAGAGGGAGTGAGTGCAGAATATAATGTAGAAAGTACAGTTATATCTTCTCCACATCTAGAAATATCCCTTGATGCAACTCAACACATGGTACAGGATGACAGAAATGTTACTTATTACGTAACCATCGGCAATACAGGAGATATGAATGCAAGTGATGTAACGGTAATTTGGCATTATAATGAGAGCTTCATAGATGTCATTTCCTCAGATGGTGGTACAATAGGCAATGGAAATGTGACATGGTATATAAATAAGCTCTCAGCAGGACAAACAATCATATATGAAGTGAATATACATGCAAAAGATGTGATGGAAGATACAATGATGGATACATTTGCAGAGGGTTTTTGTGATGACATATATGCCAGGGATAACTGTACAATTCTCATAAAACCGGTGCCCGTCTATAAGTTAGGTATGAATGTAATAAAACCGGGCTGCGATGTTGAACCAAATGCAAGCTTCAACTATACTGTAATGATTAAAAACGAAGGAAATGTGCAGCTTACGAATATCACTTTAAATGCGATGTATGGGGCGGGAGCAAAGTTTGTGGCTGCATCGCCTCTGCCATCATCTGGAAACAATGGATGGTATATTGCCTCGCTTATGCCTGGAGAAACAATAACTATTAATATAACGATGCACACAGAATCCTTCCTACAAGAAGGAGATAAGATTGAAACAGAATTTGATTTAAGTTGCAGCGAGGGACTAAATGAGCACACCATCATAAGCATGGAAGTGGTCAATGAAGCACCTAAAACCTACTTTAGATTCAATGGCGAATTTTCTATCAGAAATTTCCTCTTCTTCTATACATCATATATTATACCGGAAAGCACAACCCTCATCCTCGATCCCATTGACGAACCAGAAGAAGGAGCCGCAGGCGTAAAGGCAACATACATCGCAATATGGAGATGGGATACTGCTAAATCAAGATGGATATGTTTGCAAGGATGGAAGAAGTATAATGGCGAGGAAATAGATTTGGCAAAAGTTGGCATAGAAAATGGTTATGAGGCAAAGGGTAAATATTCTATCCTGTATTATAGCATTGATAACGCAGGCAACAGAGAGGCATTTATATGGAGGGACATAATAGTGTGCTAAACCTCTCCCTTATTTTTTTATTCTCCTATGAATTTGTGAAACTTTAAATATACATATACATTTACTGTAGTAAGGAGGGTGGAAAATGAAAGGAAAAATTGCAATGGCTGTAGCAATTTTATTTATGATAGTCGCCATAAGTTATTCAGAAGCGCAAGATTTACACACTATATCTGTTGAACCTGGCGAGAAAACAGTGGGTGTGGGGCAAACTTTCAATCTGTTTATAAATATAACTCCAGCTGAGCCAATATCATCTGCCATATGTGGTGTATCTTTTGATCCTAATATTTTGCAGGTTGTGAATATTGAGAATGGTGGATTATTTTCCGACTCAGAAGACCTTTGGATGAACAGCCCTGCTGACAACGAGAATGGAATCATTGAATTTATATTTGGTGCATCAAATGACTTAAAGACTGCTCCTGGCTCTCTTGCGATAATAACTTTTCAGGCAATAGCTCAGGGAACATCCTATGTAAATATTGAAGATGTGGTTATACATGGAAGCACAAATAATAACATATTGAATGGCACAGTAATAGTGGCAGGAGAAGGAGATTACACTCCTCCAGAGATTGAGTTAATTGAATATCCTTCTGCCACAATAGAATATAGAGATGTATATTTTGAATGGACTGCCACAGATGACACTTCACCAGAAGAAAATATTACATTCTCATATATGCTGGATGGCTACGATACAGACTGGAGTGAATGGGGCTACACAAAACAGGCATCCTACTCTGATCTATTTGCAGGAGACTACACATTTAAAGTGAGGGCAAAAGACGATGCAGGTAACATCGGCATATTAACATATTCCTTCAGCATAATCGATACCACGCCGCCCGAAATAAGCAATGTTGTTGTCTCGCCATCCATGCAAGCAGTAAATGGAATTGTAAATATAACCTGTGTAATAAACGATTTGTTTGGAATAGATGAAGCCAAAGTAATAATAACATATCCTGATGCAAGTGTTCATGAATTTGACCTGCTGCATAATTCAAAATATTATTTCAGTCAGAGTTATTCCATGGCGGGCGTATATGAATTTTACATATATGCGAAAGATGTGAATGGAAATGAGGCAATGTCAGCAACCAAACAATTTGAAATTGTTGAGGGTGATTTCATCCCGCCGCACATAAGCGATGTTGCTGCCAATCCATCGACGCAAGATGTTGGCAGAAATCTTACCATCTCCGCAACAGTTACAGACAATGTTGCTGTAGCAGATGTATTCCTCAACATAACATATCCAGATGGAAGCTATGAAAACTTCAGCATTTTCCAGAATAGAACAGGAGATGTATATTACTGCATTAAATCATTTACAATGCTCGGCACATATGAATTTTACATATACGCAATAGATGTTGCAGGAAATGGAAATGTTTCCTCACCACAATCCTTTGAGATAGATGATATATCTCCACCAATGATAGAAGATGTTGCTGCCAATCCCTCAACGCAGAACGTTGGCGATGAGGTAAATATCTCCGCAACAGTTACAGACAATGTTGCTGTAGCAGATGTATTCCTCAACATAA
>CAZTDS010000032.1:1117-5215 GCA_964612535.1 uncultured Thermoplasmatales archaeon | reverse complement strand
TATATTACTGCATTAAATCATTTACAATGCTCGGCACATATGAATTTTACATATATGCAATAGATAACTCCTCCCATGCCAACAGAAGCGAGGTTTCTTCATTCAAAATAGAAGACATGATGCCTCCACATGTTGAAATAGAATATCCGAAGGGTGGAGAAGTTGTCGGTGGCATAATCACAATAAAGTGGAATGCAACGGATATAGGGGGTGTGGCTGGGATTACGATAAAATACAGCCCCAATAATGGACAGACGTGGCACAATATTGTTGAAAACACAGAAAATGATGGAGAGTATATCTGGAATACAAGTGGGCTGGAAGATGGAAATGATTATCTTATACAGGTAATAGCAGTTGATGAAGCTGGCAACGAAGGGAAAGATTTCTCAGATAAATTTACGATAGACAATACAAAACCCTCGTTGAACATTGATAAGCCAATAACAGGCAAACTGTACATATTTGATAAGGAGATACTGCCTTTGATAGGCAAAAAAGCCGTCATAATAGGAAAAATAACCATTGTTGCCGTCGCAAGCGATACAACTTCCAGCATTTCAGAAGTTGAATTCTACATTGATGGTAGCTTGAGAAAAACAGATAATTCAACGCCTTATGAGTGGCAATGGGATGAAAGAACAGTTGGAAAGCACACGGTAAAAGTAATTGCATATGATGAAGCAGGAAATAAAGAAACAAAAGAGGTAGAGGTTTTTGTAATCAATCCTCTTTAAAAAGTTCGTCGAACTCTCCTTCTTCTATTTTTTTAATTATTTCTTTTGGATGCACCCCTTCTATGGTTACTCCCATTGAAACGCATGTTCCAACAATTTCCTTTGCCTTTGCCTTCAAATCCTTGCCGAGCAAATCATTCTTCTTCATTTTTGCTATGTCCACGACATCTTTCATTGTTATGTTGCCAGCCGGCGCTGTTGCATCACTTGCTCCCTTTTCCAAGTTAGCCCTCTTCATTATCAATGCTGATGCAGGTGGAGTGCCCACTTTCAGCTCATAATTCTTTGTTGCTGGATCCACTATTATCTTCACCGGCACTTTCATCCCCTGAAAATCCTTCGTAAGCTCGTTGATTTTCTTCACCACTTCTGCCACATTCAAGCCCAGCGGTCCAAGAGCAGGGCCGATAGGCGGGCCCGCCGATGCCTTACCTCCTTCTACCAAAACTTCTACTTCATCTGCCATTTTAATCCTCCTCTTTCTTCAGTATTCTAACCTGTTCTCCTCTAACTGTAATGGGGATTGGAACCATTGCATCTAACAGCTCGACTGTAATCTCCTCCTTTGCATCATCTATACGCGTTACCTTAGCCTTCTCGCCTTTAAATGGCCCACTTATTAATTCAACAATCATTCCCTCCTCAATGTTTGCAACTGCAGAAGGCGGGAATAGAAAATGCTCTATTTCTTCTATTTTTATATCCTGATCAAGCACATCTCTTGCATATCTCATATGCCTTATTATTCTCTTTATCGTTTCTATATCCTCTCCCTCAACAAAAATATAGCCACGTAGCTCTTTTGGTGCAAGTATGGCATAAATTTTTCCCGTTCTTTTGCTAGCCTTCTCAAATAAATTTGCTACATTTTCCTCTTGCCCTACCTGTGTTTTAACAACGAATATCTTTGCCATTTTAAATCCCTATCTTTTCCGCAATCCACGGAGCCACTTCTGTGGCAAGAATTAAAATTGTGAAACCAATGAGTCCAATGATGAGTATGCCTATTGCAGTCATCTGTGCTGTTTTATTATATTCATCTGGCTCTGGCTTTCGAGCCATTTTGAGAACTCTGCCATATTTTCCCTTGCCTAACCTTTGGAAACGCTGCTCTATTTTACGTTGAACTTCCCATGCCCTATCCATCAGCTTCATGTTCATCTTATTATATCAATTCCGTATTCCTTTTCCTCTATTTCCGTTGATGGTCCCAAAATCTGTTTTGATTTGACGCCAGTGAGCACTATCATAACTTTTATTGTGCCTTTCAGGCTCGGATCTATTCCTGCTCCCCAGATTATTGTTGCATCTGGATTAATACGGGAGTAAATTTCTTCTACAACGCCTTCTGCCTCCTTAATTGTCATATCCTCTCCGCCTATCACATTTACCAAAGCTCCTTTAGCCTCGCTTATATCAACATCAAGGAGTGGCGAAGATAATGCCTCATTAACTGCATCCACTGCCCTATTTTCGCTATCTGATTCTCCAAGCCCAATCATTGCCACGCCTCCCTGCTTCGTTATTGTCTTCAAATCAGCGAAGTCAAGGTTGATGAGGCCGGGCTTGGTAATCATTTCCGTAATTCCCTTTATGCTCCTCATTAAAATCTCATCCGCTACCTTAAATGCCTTATTTAACGGAAGGCGAGGAGCTATTTCCAGCAACTTATCATTTGGAATAACTATAACAGTATCAGCTATATCCTTCAGGCGGGCGAGCCCCATCTCCGCATTCTCTTTCCTTACCCGCCCCTCGACGCTGAAAGGAAGTGTAACTATTGCAAGCGTTAAAGCCCCGATTTCTTTCGATATTCTTGCTACAACAGGTGCGGAGCCAGTGCCTGTTCCGCCACCCAGCCCGCATGTAATGAAGACAATGTCGGCACCTTCAAGCACCTTTTTTATTTCATTCTCGCTTTCTATTGCTGCCTCTCTTCCTTTTTCTGGCAGCGAACCAGCTCCAAGTCCTTTTGTAACATGCTTGCCTATGAGTATTTTATGAGGAACTTTTGCATGAAGGAGATGTTGTGCATCAGTATTTATGGCAATGAGCTCTGCTCCATAGATTTTTGCCTCAAAGCATCTTTCTATGGTGTTCGTGCCGGCTCCACCGCATCCAACCACCTTTATGTTGGTTGTCAAGCCAGCAAGGACCTCCTCCAATTCCCTGTTTCTTTCCTGCATTTGCCTCAATTCCTCTTCTGATAATGCCACACTTTCATTATTTTCCGCTCTCGCAATAGCTTCCTCCACAATTTTCTTCATGAATACCACCCTTAAACTTTTAAAGTAAAACAAAAAGGTTTATTAAAAAGTTTTGATAAGTTTTTATCAATGCAAAGAAAAGAAATGATTGAAAAACTTGCGGGCTATTTCAACAAGCAGGCGGAGATTAAAGTGGCTTATTTGTTTGGTTCTATGGCAAAAGGAAGGGCAGGAAGGTTGAGTGATGTGGATATTGCCATTTTCATTGATGAAAGGTTGGAAAGGAATAAGAGGAATGATTTGCAATTAAAGATATTATCCGATTTGATTGCTTTATTGAATACAGATAAAATAGATATTGTTGTCATGAATGAATTGCCCATTCTGATGAGATATAATATAATAAAGAATGGAATAATTTTGAAGGATGATGAGGAAAGGGCTAAAATAGAGGCTAAAATATTATCAGAATATCTGGATAGGAAATATTATATTGACAGGCATACGAAAATTGCATTGAAAAGAATAGCAGAGAAGGGCTTAATATGAAAAATGAAATTCTGGATAAGTTGGAGAGATTGCAAAAATATGTGGAGATTTTGAAATCATATAAAAATTACAGCTTAGAAGAAATAGAAAAGGATTATACGCTGCGGGGAGCAATAGAAAGATATTTGCAGGTGGCAATAGAATGCTGTCTTGATATCGGTGAAATGATAATTTCATTTGAAAGATTGAAAAAACCAGAGACATATAGAGAAATCATTGAAATATTGGGAAAAGCAAACATATTGCCGGAAGATTTTGCCAGAAAATTTATTGAAGCTGTAAAATTTAGGAATATTCTCGTTCATATGTATGCTGACATAGATGTAAAAATAATTCATGAGATATTGCAAGAAAAAATAGACGATTTCAACGAATTTGCGAAGTATATAGCAAGGTATCTTGAAGAGTGAGCATGGCATTATTTTTAAAAATCACCAAAAACAATAAATATTGGAGGATTTATTAAAAATGGTGGAAAATATGGAAGTGGAGATAAAAAAAGTTGATGCGCAAGGAAGAATAATTATACCTGCTGACTGGAGAAAAAAGGAGATGGGAAAGGAAAATATGGTTTATGTTATCAAGGAAAAAGGATATATCAAAAT
>CAZTDS010000032.1:0-1107 GCA_964612535.1 uncultured Thermoplasmatales archaeon | reverse complement strand
TGATAAGGTCTATTTTGGCATGGACATAGATGATTGGCGGAAATTTGAGAAAGAAATCTATAGTATAAAATGAGATTTTTAGATGCCAACGTATTTATATATGCATTTTATAAACCGAAGAGAAAACTTACAGAAGAGCAAGCATTGATGAAGGAAAGGGCAAAAGAAATTATAAAGAAGTTGATGAATGGAAGCGAGAATTTTCTGACAAGCGTTGTACATATCTCTGAAATGGTAAATATTTTGAAGAAAGTGTTGCCATTGAAGGATTTAAGCTTGATACTTTCAACTTTATATTGCTTAGAAAATCTGGAAATTGTAGATATAACAAAAGAAGAGTATATGCTGGCTATTGAGTTAATGAATGAATATAAAATGGATCCAAATGATTGTCTGGCAATTTATATAATGAATAAAAGAGGAATAAAGGAAATATATTCATTTGACAGGGATTTTGACAATGTTGAGGGAATAGCGAGGTTGCCATAATCGTTTACTTTATATTCTCATGATTTTCTGAATTGATAAATTCTTTTAGAACAATGAAAAAGAATGATTTTCGAATTGAAACAACCAATACTCTTTCCATACCTTTTTAAAACGATTTTTTCAGAAATACTGAAAAATTTCGACATGTTTTTATATTCTGGCTTTAATTGAAATTGTTGGGCGAGATTTTCTCTAATTTGTATTACACCATCATTTCGCTAACAAAATGCAAGCATTTTGCGAAAAATTTATATACTCCCTCCGTATATAAAAATTGGTGAAAACCATGATAGGAAAAATAAGAAGTTGGATAAAAGATAAGGCGGGCGTAAGCCCAATAATTGCCATCATCCTGATGGTGGCAATAACCGTAGTGCTAGCAGCAACAATCTACGTATGGGTAAGCGGCATGGGCGGTGGAGGAGCTAGTAAAATAGCACTGAATGTTGCACAAACAAATTTTGAAGTACATAACTCGAGTGCGAAAAATGGTACAGCTACATTTAAAGTATATGATGTCAATGGAGGGCCTGGATGGGATGATTTGAAGATAGTAATAAATGGCACAATAGCTTGGAATGGAGAGAATGGAGCGCAAAATAACTTCGTCTTCAGTGG
>CAZTDS010000031.1:0-12399 GCA_964612535.1 uncultured Thermoplasmatales archaeon | reverse complement strand
CCATGTTTTATTCTTCTCCAAGATCTATAACTATTGCTGTTGTTGTGTCTATTACACCGTCTATTTTATATATCGTTGGCAGTATCTCTCTCGTAAGTTCTTTAAGGCTGGAAGCTTTGACACGAACTATTGCATCATATGGTCCAGTCAATGCATCCGCATCCTCTGCTTTCGCTATCTTTTTTCTTATTTCTTTTAATACTCTCTCAACCTTATCTATTTCGACGGTAAGCAAAATATATGCTTCTATATTCTCTGTCATTCCTAGTATATGTGGGAATTTTATTTAAATTTTTTTTCTCCGGTTTGATGACATGTTTGAAGGCCTTCATATAAGCAAGGAGAAGGCGGTAAAATGCTGTATGCAGGCATGGACATGCATAAGAAATTTTCTGGCTATCCAAATATAAAAGTTGGAAAGGGAAAGATAGTCTTTAGTAGGAAGCAGTAAGAGTTTATCCGTTGCGATTCATGCCAGTTCTTCACCATCAGCCGCAACTTGAATATCCACACTGTTTACAGATTCTGCATCCTTCTTCATATACGAGTGGCGAACCACAATCAGGGCATACTCCAACTGGTGCTTTTTCTGTGAGACGAGGAGGTTCCAAAACTTCCTCCTTTTTCTTCTCGAAATAGTCCAGGCGAGCTGGTTGAAATACCTCTTTTCCCTTTATGTGGTCTTCTATCGCCTTTGCAATTGCATCGGGGCATGAAAGTATCGGACCACCTCTCGCCAGAAGAGGATTTGGGCATCTTATGGCTTTAAGCTGCTTTATTATGTCCTCTGGCTTCACTCCACTCCTTAAACATAGAGACACGAGTCTTCCAACAGCCTCAAGCTGTGCATCGGCGCAACCTCCTGCTTTGCCAAGGCGTGCAAACACTTCAAAAAGCCCATGCTCATCCTCGTTCATGGTAACATATAAGTTGCCGCATCCTGTCGCAATTTTCCTTGTCACTCCCCTTACAACAGGCGGGCGAGGGCGAGGGCGAGGAGTAACAACAGATGGCTTTTCCTCTTTAGCAGAGATAACTTGCTCTGGTCGGCTGCCATATCTATAAACTGTTATTCCCTTGCATTTAAGTTTATAGGCAAGAATATAGGCTTTTCTCACATCTTCCACACTTGCATCCTCCCGTAAATTTATGGTCTTGGATGTGGCATTATCGACATATTTTTGAAATGCTGCTTGCATGCGAACATGCCATTCTGGAGGTATATCGAGGGCTGTAACGAATATGCGTTGCACTTCCTGAGGCACCTCTTCTATTCCCTGTACTGAGCCATTATTATCTGCAATTTTTTTGAGCAGTTCTTCGCTAAAGAATCCCATCTCCTTCGCAATCTTCTCAAAATAAGGATTTATTTCGTAAAGACGATCCTCCTCATCAAGAACATTTCTCACAAATGAAATTGCAAAAAGTGGTTCGATGCCGGAAGAGCAGCCAGCTATTATTGAAATGCTGCCTGTTGGGGCAATCGTTGTTACGGTTGCATTTCTCATTGCCTCATATTTTCCATCATATACACTTCCTTTAAAATTCGGGAATGAGCCGCGCTGTTTTCCTAACTCCTCGCTTGCTGCCTTCGCTTCTTTCTGTATGAACGACATTATTTTTTCAGCAAGTTCCAAAGCTTCGTTACTGTCATATGGGATTTTTAGCTGAATAAGCATGTCGGCAAAGCCCATGACGCCCAGGCCTATTTTTCTATTTGCCAAGGTCATTTTTTTGATTTGTGGTATCGGATACTTATTCATGTCTATTACATTATCGAGAAAATGCACAGCCTTCCATGTTATCTCCTTCAATTTTTCCCAGTCAATCTCTCCATTTTTAACAAATCTTGATAAGTTTATACTCCCGAGATTGCACGACTCATATGGCAGCAATGGCTGCTCCCCACATGGATTTGTTGCCTCTATCTCCCCCACATGAGGCGTGGGATTATGGCGATTTATTTCATCTATAAAAATAACCCCTGGCTCACCGCTTTTCCATGCTTCTTCAACTATTTTATTGAAAACTTCCGTAGCATTTAATTTACCCACCGCCTCTCCAGTGCGAGGATTTATAAGCTCATAATCTTCACCCTTCATCGCTTTTTCCATAAAATCGTCTGTGACGGCAACTGATATATTGAAATTTGTAAGTTCTCTGGGATCCTCTTTACAGGTTATAAATTCCATTATATCTGGATGGTCAACCCGCAAAATGCCCATATTGGCTCCTCTTCTTCTCCCTCCCTGCTTTATTACATCCGTGGCAGAGTTGAAAACTTTCATGAATGAAACCGGTCCGCTTGCAATACCTCCCGTGCTTCTTACTATATCTCCTTTTGGTCTTATGCGGGAAAAGGAGAAACCTGTGCCTCCTCCGCTCTGATGAATGAGGGCTGTATGTTTCAGTGTTTCAAAAATTTTGTCCATGGAATCCTCGACAGGCAAAACAAAGCAGGCGGAAAGCTGCTGAATGCTCGTGCCAGCATTCATCAGTGTGGGGGAATTTGGCAGAAAATACAGATTGACCATCATGTCATAAAATTCCTTTTCCGTCTTTTTCACATCGCCCCCATATTTTTCATCTGCTTTGGCAATATTTTTTGCCACTCTTCTGAACATTTGCTCTGGTGTTTCTATAACTTTTCCATTTTCATCTTTTCTTAGATATCTTTTCTCCAGAACTTTCATGGCATTTTTTGTGAGTTTAACCATTGTATTGTAAATGCAGAGTTGTTATAAAAAAATTGGGACAGCGCAGCGATAAATAAAATCACAATCCTTAATAATGTGCCGACAATTAAAAGCGTGGATTACAGGCTGTATGTCTATGATTTAAATGAAGATGATGCCAAAAAATGCACAGCAAAAAAACTTGCAAAATTTGGCATGGTAAAAATTGTGAAAAGAGCGAGAGAGCTGCCATCAAATGCTGTTCTTTTAAGCCCATTGGCAAATAAAGCTATTTCGATGGAAGATGCCAGTATAAAGAACATAGTTGCAATAGATTGCTCATGGAAGAATGCAGACAATTTTTTCAAAAAATTTAACCATAGAATGAAGGAAAGGGCATTGCCTTACTTAGTGGCTGCAAACCCAACAAACTATGGCAGACCATATAAACTCAGCACTGCAGAAGCATTAGCAGCAGCATTATACATATTTGGAAATGAAGAGATGGCAAAACAAATCCTGAGTAAATTCAAATGGGGGGAACATTTTTTGCAGCTTAACAAAATGCCTCTCGATGATTACAGAAAAGCAAAAAGCAGTGCAGAAGTTGTTAAAGCAATGGAGGAATACATATAACAACATTATTTTATATGATATGCTTTTTACATCATGGAAGTTACATTTCCATATGGCAAGGAAGAAATAGTTGTTGATATTCCAGAAAAAAATCTGGTTAAAGTTGTACAGGCAAAAGAGAAAAAAGCAGAAAATGAGGAGCAAATTATAGAAAAAGCACTGAATGAACCAGCAAATTTGAAAATACTTAAAAAATTGAAGGGAAAAATTGCGATTGTTGTTGATGACAAAACTCGCCCATGCCCGACTAAAAAAATTCTTCCACATTTGCTTGATAAAATAAAGGGAGATGTAAGGATAATTTTTGCAACCGGGACACATGTGCCTGTAAATGAAGAGGAGGCAGAGGAACTGCTGGGAAAAGAAATAGCGGACAGCTATGAATGGCTCAGCCATAGTCAAGATGCAAAATTTGTTGATTATGGAGTGACAAGCTTTGGAACACCTCTCTTTTTCAATGCAGCTTTTGCCAATGCAGACACCAAAATTTTGGTTGGAGATGTGGAATACCATTATTTTGCTGGCTATGGTGGAGGAAGAAAAAGTGTTTTGCCTGGTGTGGCTGCGGAAACAACAATAGAAACGAATCATAAGAGAATGTTTCATGAAAAAGCAAGATTTGGAATACTTGATGGAAATCCCGTTCATGAAGACATGGAGGAGGCTGCTGGAATTGTGGGTGTAGATTTTTGCCTAAATGTTGTTATGAATGGAAGGCATGAAATAGTGGGTGCTTTTGCAGGGAATCATAAGGAAGTGTTAAGGAAGGGAGCACAACTTGTTGATGAAATGTATAGAGTGAATATACCTCACAAAGTAGATGCAGCCATAATAGCTGCAGATGGCTTTCCCCATGACATAAATTTATATCAAGCCATGAAGGCTATCCAGACAGTTATAGACGTTGTCAAGGAAGGAGGGACTATTGTGCTTATAGCTCAATGTAAAGAGGGGCATGGGAGCGAAAAATTCTATAGTGAAATGGGAAAGTATGAAAGTAGCGATGAAATAAAGAAAGATTTAATGAAAAAATTCGTAATGGGCAAGCATAAAGTATATTATATGCTAAAAGCAACAGAGAAAGTAAAACTTTATATGGTTACGGATATGGATGATGAGCTTGTTGCTCATTTCAGGATGGAAAAAATAGATAGCGATGAAATCCTCGATAAAATTTATGAGAGACATGGAGACAAAGTAAAAATCCTGGCATCTCCTCATGCTTCAACAACCCTCGCCACCCTCCAATAACTTTAATTTTTTATAGTGTTTGGGCATTTAATCCCATGAAATTCTGGGATGAGAAGATAGAAACGATGCCTTTAAAGGATTTGAAGGAATTGCAGCTTTCCCGTCTCAAAAAAATTGTAAAGCATGCTTATGAAAATAACGAAATATATCACAGGAAGTTTGATGAGGCTGGTGTGAAGCCAGATGATATAAGAAGTCTAGATGACCTGGAAAAAATACCCTTTTTGACAAAGGATGAACTTCGCAATTATTATCCTTTTGGCTTGCTATGTGTACAGCTTGAAGATTGTGTTGAAGTTCATGCTTCTTCGGGCACAACTGGAAAACCTGTTGTGGCAGTATATACAAGAAATGATTTGGAAGTATGGGCGGAGGTGATGGCTCGTTCTTTATGGGCTAATGGTTTAAGGAAGGGAGATGTATTGCAGAATGCATATGGCTATGGTTTATTTACAGGCGCTCATGGTTTTGAAAAGGGTGCACAGAAAATAGGTGCTTTGGTTGTACCTACAAGCTCTGGCAACACAAAAAGGCAGATTAACATAATGAAAGATTTTGGAACAACAGCACTTGCCTGCACCCCCTCCTATTCCTTATATATGGCGGAGGTAGCGAAGCAAATGGGTTTCGAACCAAACAAAGATTTCAAACTCCGCCTCGGACTTTTTGGGGCGGAGGCGTGGAGCGATGAGATGAGGAAAAAAATAGAGGAAACATGGGGTATAGTTGCCCATGAACATTATGGATTGACCGAAATAATAGGGCCAGGTGTTGTCACAGAATGTGAGGAAAAAAGACTACATATAAATGCCGATCATTTCCTTGCAGAAATTATAGATCCAAAGACGGGTGAAAGGCTGGAGGCAGGGGAGGAGGGAGAACTTGTTTTTACAACGCTGACAAAAGAGGCTTTTCCGGCAATTCGTTTTAGGACGAAGGACATAGCAGGATATATTGAAGAATCCTGCGATTGTGGACGTACTTTGCCCGCACAAACGCGTATAAAAGGAAGGAGCGACGATATGATGAAAGTTAAAGGAGTTATTGTTTTCCCAAGCCAGATTGAAGAGGCGATGATGAAAGTTAAAGGAGTGAGTGGAAACTATCAACTTGTAAAGAAAAAGGAGAAGGAAATGACGACGCTCATTGTGAGAGTAGAACCCACAGAAGAGAGATATAAAGAAGGAGATCTCGATGAGCTGGCAGAAAAAATTGAAGAAGAAATCTATACGATACTTAATTTGAAAGTCCCTGTTGAAATAGTTAAGCCAAATACGCTGCCAAGAAGTGAAGGAAAAGCAAAAAGAATTGTAGAAGAATAATTTACATAAGGGTATAAGAAAAAATATTCATGAAAAGGATGAAGAGAGGTATTGAAATAACGGTTGTCCATGTTACTGCCAGTGCTGTAACTTTTTTATTTATCCCATAGGGAATAAGAAACATATTTGTGCTTGTTATGGGCAAAATCGAATTTAAAAAGAGGACAATAAACCATTCTGACGGTATTATATTGAGGACAAAAAGGCTTCCAAATATCAATGCAATAATCAATGGTGTAACAATTATAGTTAGCAGAAGAATTTCCCTTACCCATGCCATTTCTCCTTCTTTGCTGGAAATTAATTTTTTAAGTTCATTCACATGCAAATCCCTGTATTTTATGCTGGCCCCCACATAATACAGGGCGGCAGGAATAGTAATTGCCGCCATAAAATCTAACAACCTTCCGTATTCAAGCGAAGCAGTTGTTATTCCATATTGCCGATGAATGAGAGCAGCTGTTATGGGAAATATTATGAGATACCATGGATATAGCCTTAAATAAAAAGGTAGGGGGCTTTTTTCTTCTGTATGCATCTCTTTTTTGTGCAAATAGGCAAGCACATAAGGAACGATAGCGAAAAGATAGATACCTAAGAGACTTATATAAATGGCAGCGGGGATGGCAATTTTATCGAAGGCAAGCATTGCCCCTCCAACAAAAGCAGCGCTTCTACCCTGATTTACTATAACTGTTTTCAAAAATTCCCCTCTTTTTTTATCAGCGCCAACCTTTTTTACTCTTGAAATGGCAAATAAATAGGCGATTACATAAAGAAAAGCCATTACGGTGCAAGAAACTATCACAAAGTCAATTTCCTCCTCCCCAAAATTGACATTGAGAAAGTGTTTGAAAAGTAAAATTGGTATGAAAACAAAAAGCAATACTATTCCTGCCTTCTTCATTGCCTTGCTTACTCTTTCTTCTCCATAAATTCTGGATAAAATAATATTGACTGCAAAACCTACAACTATCCATGGAAGTGTGTAGAGCCCTGTTATATATGGCATCACTTTATCTATTACCTCAAGAATACTATCCCCCGAAATGGAAAAGTAAAGGAATTAAAAAAGGTTTGGGAAAAGTTATTTGTACATTTCTGCGAGTTTAAGTATCCTTCTCGCTTTCTTTTCCACGGGCAAGTCAATCATTCTTCCATTAAGCGTCGCCACTCCTTCGCCTTTTTTCTTCGCCTCCTCAATGGCGGCGATAATCTTCTTTGCCTCCTCTATTTCTTCCTGCGATGGCATAAAGCATTCATGAATTATTTCTATCTGGCTAGGATGTATAGCTCCCTTTCCATCAAAACCAAGTTCAATTATTTTTATTGTTTCCTCCCTCAATCCCTCATTATCCTCTATATTTGGATATATCGTATCGAGTGCCTGAATGTCTGCCGCCTTTGCCGCCACAACTATCTGGCTTCGTGGATAGAATAAAGCCTCCCAAGTTCTTTTCGCTCCAGTATCTCTCGTATAATCCTCCGCACCAAAGGCAACAGCAACTATTTTATCGCTTGCATTCGCTATTTCTTTAGCATTCGCTATTCCCTTAGCAGTTTCTATAATTGGCATGAGATGGCAATCAAGATTGGCTTCTGCCATTATTTTTTCAATGACTTCTATATCTTCTCTGCTTTCCACTTTCGGAATGCAAAGCCCATGAGGATTTCCATAGGATATAACGGCCAAATCTTCCCTCGCCATCTCCTTATTTATTCTCACCCATATTTCCGCATTTCCAAAATCCATTTCCTTCAATGCATTTTTCACTAAATAACGGGCATCGTGTTTTTGTTCAACAGTTACAGAGTCTTCAAGATCGAGGATTGTGCAATCGCAGCCATAAACTGCGACGCTGTTTATGAAGCGAGGATTATTCCCTGGAACATAAAGCCTGCTCCTCCTCATTCTATCCTTTGATGTTTTTCCGCGCCTCGCCTTCTTATCTGGAATCTCCCCCCTTATCGCCTTACTCAATGCTGCCTCCAAGCGCGCCATGATTACATAATCGATGGCCCCGCTCTCCTGTATTTCAACATCCGCCTCTATCCCTATCTCTTCCAATTTTTTACCAACAATATCTTTTATATGTTCCTCAAACATCCATCCTGTCTTGCTCTTAATCGTTATATTTCCTTCTCCAGGCTTTACCCTGACGATACAGTCTCTCTTATTTTCTGTTCCCGCAACCGCCTCTTCCATAATTTTCATTTTTCTCCCCTCACAATTTCAAAATCAATAAAATCACAATGATGAATAACAATCGCTTCTTTACATCTTTCAACAAACTCTCCTTCTTTGGAGTGGGCCGCTATTATATTCACTATCCTTTCATCCAGCCCCACCTCCATGGCTATCGCCGCCCCAGAAACAGGGTGGCGAATATATTTTCCAAAACCGGATTTAACAACCTTTCCCTCCCTCTTTTCATATTCCAGCAGTTTGCCCACATCATGCAGCAATGCACCAGCTATTAAAATATCCATATCTAGGTCTCCTCTCACCCTTCCTATTTCATATGCCATCTCAGCAACATTATTAACGTGTTCCACATATGAATACGCATTCTGAACAAGAAGAGTAAAGGGTATTTCTTCCAGATTATCCCATCCGCCTCTTTCCATTGCAATCTCATAGCATTTTTTTACTTTTTCTCTTAATTCTTCATCTCTTATCTCTTTCAGCAGGGGAAACATTACCTCCAAATCCATGAGGGAAAATACCTTTACATTTTTATAATTTTGCCGCCTCTATAGATGTTCTTGCTTTGGAGGCATATTCTATGCTCTTTTTCATTAACAAGGGATAAATTTTTGTGAATTCTTCTTTATCACAAAAACTCGCATTCAGCCACATTTTTTCTATTTCTATCGCCTTCATTTGCAATTCTAAATCTGACAAAGTGAGAAGCATTATCGCCTCCCCATTTTTTCCTTCCTTCAATAGCTCTCGAGCCTTTCTTTCTGCAGCCTGTGTTATATTCACGAATTCTGCCTCCACTTTCTCAAATACTTCTGTAAGATTTCCATGTCCATATTTTTCAAGCAATTCAGCTGCCAGTTTATGCGCCTCACCATTTTCATAAGCATCATAAATATCAAGGGAGGAAATATGACAGGGCACAAAAATTGCCGAACACTGATTTGGGGCAAACCATAGACAACTCAAAACATCCGGATAATCTTCAGGAATTTTGTACACTGTTGCAGCTTCATATCCACCCTGACACATGCCCCGCAATCCCTCTATTTCGTAGCTATGCACTCTCGCCCATCTCATTGCATCTCGAACATCTATTTTGCCATAATTCTGCTCGGCAATCTCCCTCATTTTTCTTTCCCACTCATAATACTTGAAACAGAGGAATATTCTTGCTTCTCCTTCTTTTATTTCATGGAGTTCCAGCCAGAAATTTCCTATAGCAGCACCTTCCCCCACTTTTATTTCTTTCAAAAGGCCGAACGGATAAAATCGAGCTTTTATGGAATTATTTCCAATGTCAGCAATATAGATGCCAAACATGCCTCCAAGCCTCACCACATTCCCTTTCTTTACCCATCCTAAAAATGTGCTGTTGAAACTCGCAGCAGTAAAAAGAGGATATAAAAGATGAATATCCCATAACAATTTAGGGTAGTTGGACTGTATCTCTACACCATTTTCGATTTCCTTAATTCTGTAATTGAATGCATCTGCCTCGATAACAACACCCTTTTTGGAGTCAATAACAAATATGTTTTCTGCGACAGAAGTTGCATGGAGTTTTTTCACAACATGTATCAGGAGTTCAATCGCTTCCTCAATATTGTCTGCAGACTGAGCAGCATATCGCAGCCAGTCAAAATCATCCCATGCATAGCGGGAGGGATTAATGAGATAGGAGATGGTATCTGCATCTCCAAAAGCTATCCCAGCATCATTAATGAGCATGCCCGGTTTTGTTATATTCGGTGGAACATCATTGAAAGTTGTCGTTCCTATGAAAGAACGCTCAACCACAAAATGCATTTTATATCCAAACCATGGATGATGATAATCATATTCATATCCTCTCGGCACTTTACACAACGCTTGCCAGCCCTGGCGCGCGGGATCACGAACTTTGAGTAAAATATTGTAATTGCCTGCAGTAGCGTTGCCAACTGCCATCGCCAATTTACACTCTCCTGGAAAAATTGTGGAAGAGTACTCGATATTTTCAATATCCTTCTCAAAACTAAATGATGGTGGAAAAATGAAAATTGCTGCTGCTATCACAACAATAACTTTTCTTTTCATTCTATCTGTACATTAATGAGGGGCCTTCATCGCCTGCCTTCACTGTTCTAATTATTTCTTTTGCCATCTCTTTTGTCATTCCAAAGGTTTTCATTAGATATTCTTCCACTTCTCTCTCGCTCTCCTCCTCAAGCTTTTCTTCCACAATCTGGAGAAGATGTGAAACCCATTTCACCATATAATCTTCGCTAAATCCGAGTCTCTCCACCATATCATTTAAGGCAAAAAGAGTGGCGGTAAGTGCATCACTGAATTCTTCCCTGCTTAATGAAACGAGATCCAAATCCGTATTGATGATTATCTCATCATTATCTCCTCCTATAATATATTTTGCCATCCTCCATCTGCCATTAAGCAGGAGAAGAGTGCGATATATTTTGAGTCGCTCTTTTATTTCCATCACGGCTGTCTCAATTCCAGTATATATTTGCAGGGATGCAAAACCTTTGCTTATATGAACATAAACGCTATATGGGGTTTTGGGGCTGATAGCCTTTATCAATATTTCATCTTCAATCTCCTCCACTTCAACATCCCAGTGTTCATCAAGCGGTTTATCAGAATTAGCAATTTCTTCTTCAAACCATTTAACAAATTTATCTTTCCATAGCTTTTTATCCATCATGTATAAATGGTATAAGGTAATAAATTATTTTTTGTAGCCAAATTCATCAAATGCGAATTTCCATTCATTATATATTTTTTCTTTTATTTTATCCGTGATAACATAAGTGTTGGGCTTGTAGTTTTTGTGTTTCTCCACATATCGCCTGAAATATGGTTCAGCCTTTTCAAATCCATCCAAGCCAAGTTTTTCATATATCCATTTCAATTTTTTAATTGGCTCCTTTACAAATTCCTCATAACTTATTTCAACAAGATTGCCCTTGCCTATAAGTTGCTTTTCCTCAAAATACCTCTTATAAACTTCTTTATAGAAATCAAGAATGAATCTATCCAGCATTTCTTTCTCTATATGCTGAAATGAAAAGATAGGGAGAATTTTTTCATATAGCCTCCATGTCGAGAGGTACACCCTGTATGGATTTCGATAAATATGTATGAATTTTGCATCGGGAAATATTTCTAATAAAAGTTTTATTCTGCCAGTATTTACAGGGCTTTTAAGTAAGATTCTCTTCCCATCGTGTTTTAACGTTATTTTCTTAAGCAGATATTCATACCACTTCTTCCATTTTTGCTTCACTTCTTCACTCACTCCTTCAAACAAAACATATTTCCTGAAATAATAATTTATCCTCTTGGGAAAATACCATCCGTGATAGAAGGAATAAGGGCAGAAATTTGCTATGGCATATTCTTCCTCATATGGAAGTCCTGCATCCATTTCTAAGTCATCCATAGGGCGCTTTTCAGGCAATCTTTCCTCCACCAATTTCCTTAATTTATCATTGAGTAATATCCACGGAGCCATTGTTTCAAAAGTTGAGACATACGCCAAAGAGCTATCCTGACCCATCAAATAATGGAGAAATGTTGTTCCACTTCTGAAATGACCAACAATAAATAAGGGAGGAACTATTTTAACATCCCGCAATCTCCTCTCAACCATTTTCTTCTCTTTAGTCCTAAAGGGAGTGAGAGAAAGAATAAGCATAGTTACATATAAAGCGCGAGGTACAAACCGCCAATCTATGCAAAATTTATTTTCCGCAAGCAGATAGAGCCAGTTGGTGAAAGAGGAGCCGCCGAGAGGTTGCTGTGAAAAATTCAGGTAAGCATCTTTGTTAAATTTAAGTTTCATGCATGGGTAATGCAAACATCATTTAAAATTTTTTTACAAATTGATTTTAATTTGTGGCTCAGAATGAATGAAGAAATTGCTATAGAACATGTGTTTCATTCTTGAAATTTTTATATCTTGTGAATAATAACTTTCTTGTTTTCCAATCTTCCAAATATTCTTCTCTTCACAATCATCCGATGGAAGGTATTCAATTCTCCATCAATCTTTTCCATCTCGTGCCTCCCGCGAGAGATGGAAACATAAATTTCACGAAATTTTTTGATGATCTCAAAAATTTCAGAAATTATTTATTCTTTTAATCCTTATTTCGACATGGGAAAGACTTCGACGGTAACATTTATTTCAATAGTTGCCTCAATAATTGCATTCTCCATCTTTATATCTGCTTTCCCTGAAGGAATAAAAATTTCCTCTCCTTTGGATATCAAATATGAGGGAAGGAACTTTAAATTCTATGGAGGCATA